>CAZXKZ010000160.1:0-5004 GCA_964641825.1 uncultured Bauldia sp. | reverse complement strand
CCAACAGGCAGGTGGACGTTGCCGCCAACAACACCGAGAACATGAGCCGGCTGCAGACGACCAACCCGGACGCAGCCGCGAAGATCAAGGTGATCTGGCAATCGCCGTTGATCCCGTCCGACCCGATCGTGTGGAACAAGTCGCTCGACCAGGCGACCAAGGACAAGCTCTACCGCTTCTTCATGGCCTACGGCCGCCTCGGCACGCCGGAGGACGTCGAGAAGGCGCGGAACGTGCTGACCGCGCTCCAGTGGGCGCCGTTCCGGCCGTCGTCGGACGCGCAGCTCTATCCGATCCGCGTCATGGAACTGACCAAGGAAATCTTCCAGGTGCAGGATGACACCTCGCTCTCCGACGCCGAGAAGGCCGCGAAGATCGCCGAGCTCGAAGCGCAGAAGGCGGTGTACGAGGGCCTGATGGCCAAGGTCCCGCAGGCCTGATCCACGGACCGACGGTTGCGGGCGGCGCTCTCCTCTCCGCGTCGCCCGCCGCTTGCCCCGATGAACGCCGCCGAACGCCATGCCGCAGCGCTCCCGCCGCGCGACTGGAGCCGGACGCTCTTCAACGCGCTGATCTGGGGCGGGCTCGCCGCCGCGCTCGTCTGGAGCTGGGCGCCGGCGGAGATGTACCGCTTCGTCAGCCTGTTCACCGACGCCGGCAACATGGCGGAATACGCCTCCGGCTTCCTGCGGCCGAACTTCAAGGACCTCGGCTACTACATCTCCGAGATCATCCTGACGGTGCAGATCGCCATCTGGGGTACGGTGCTGGCGGTGATCGCGGCGATACCGTTCGGCATCCTGTCGTCGAACAACATGGTGCCGTGGTGGGTGTACCAGCCGGTGCGGCGCCTGATGGACGCCTTCCGGGCGATCAACGAACTGGTGTTCGCGGTGCTATTCGTGGTGGCGGTCGGGCTCGGGCCGTTCGCCGGCGTCATGGCGCTGTTCATCCATACGACCGGGACGCTCGCCAAGCTGTTCTCCGAGGCGGTGGAGGCGATCGACCCGCGGCCGGTAGAAGGCATCCGCGCCACCGGCGCCACCAAGCTGCAGGAGGTCATCTACGGCGTGGTGCCGCAGGTGCTGCCGCTGTGGATGTCGTTCTCGCTCTACCGGTTCGAGGCGAACGTGCGCTCGGCCACCGTGCTCGGGCTGGTCGGGGCGGGCGGCATCGGACAGGTGATGTTCGAGTCGATCCGCGGCTTCTATTATGCCGAAACCGCAGCAATCCTGATCGTGGTGGTGATCACCGTGACCATCGTCGACCTGTTCTCGCAACAACTGCGCAAGCTGTTCATCTGAGCCCCCATGCGCGCCGCTATCTTCTTCACGCCGCCCGCTGACGATCCGCTGACGATCGCAGCCGCGGCGTGGCTCGGACGGGACGCGTTCACCGGCGCGGCGATCCCGCAACCCCTCGTGCCCGGCTTCGGCCCGCACGAGATCGCGGCGCTGACGGCCGCGCCGCGGCGGTATGGCTTCCACGCGACCCTGAAAGCGCCGTTCAGGCTTGCCGATGGCGTCACGCAGGACGAACTTGTGCATGCGCTGCGCGGCTTCGCCTACGATACCCCGCCGGTCACGCTGGGCGCCCTCCGCATCGCGCGGCTCAGCGCGTTCTTCGCGCTGGTGCCGGACGGCGACACCGCCGCCGTCGATGCGCTCGCAGAGAAGGCGGTCCGGCATTTCGAGCCCCACCGCGCGCCGCTGACGACAGAGGAGATCGAACGGAGGCGGCCGGCTGACCTTACGCCGACGCAGCGCGAGAACCTCGTCCGCTGGGGATATCCATATGTCTTCGGCGACTTCCGCTTCCACATGACGCTGACCGGCCCGGTGCCGGAGGCACGGCAGCCGGATCTGGCGACGCCGCTCGCCGAACGGTTCGGACCGCTGCTGGCGCGGCCTGTCCACATCGACACACTCTCCCTGTTCATCGAGCCAGAGCCCGACGCCGACTTCCGCGTCCGCCACACGGCCGCAATGGCACGGACCGCAGAACCGGCAGGCGCCGCATGACCGAGACCGTCTTCCGCAACGGGCGTATCGTGCTGCCCGACTCCGTCGTGACCGGCGACGTGGTCGTGCGCGCCGCGATGATCGCGGAAGTCGGCGAGGCCGGCAACGGCAAAGCCGGCATCGATCTCGAAGGCGACTTCCTCCTCCCCGGCCTGGTGGAACTCCACACCGACCACCTCGAAAGCCACTATGCGCCGCGTCCGCGGGTGCGCTGGAACCCCGTTGCCGCCGTGCAATCGCATGACGCACAGATCGCGGCGTCGGGCATCACGACAGTGTTCGATGCGATCCGCGTCGGGATGGACGACGACACCAAGCTCGACGCCGACGACATGCGGGCGCTCGCCGGCGCCATCCGCCACGCGCAGGACGCCGGCCGCCTGCGCGCCGACCACTTCATCCACCTGCGCTGCGAGGTCTCCGCCGCCGATGTGGTCGAAAGCTTCGCGAGCTTCGACGACGAGCCGCGCGTGCGCCTCGTCTCGCTCATGGACCACACGCCGGGCCAGCGCCAGTTCATCTCGCTCGATGCGTTCCGCGTCTACTACCAGGGCAAAAGCGGCATGAGCGACGCGGACCTGGAGGCACTGATCGCGCGGCGCCAGGCACAGGCCGAGACGACCTCGCAGAAGCACCGCGCCATCATAGCGGCGCAGGCACGCGAGCGCGGAATCGTGCTCGCCAGCCACGACGACGCCACCGCCGGGCACGTCGACGAGGCTACCGCATACGGCGCTGCGGTGGCGGAGTTCCCGACGACGCTGGAAGCGGCTGAAGCCTCCCGCGCGGCCGGACTGAAGATCCTGATGGGCGCGCCCAACGTGGTGCGCGGCGCCTCGCACTCGGGCAACATCGCGGCGCGGGGGCTCGCCGAGGCCGGGCTTCTCGACGTGCTCTCGTCGGACTACCTCCCCTTCAGCCTGCTCCATGCGACGTTCGTGCTCGCCGGCGCGATCGACGGACTCGACCTTCCACGCGCCGTAGCGATGGTATCGGCCAACCCGGCGCGCGCCGTCGGCCTCGACGATCGCGGCGCGATCGCGCCTGACAAGCGCGCCGATCTCGTCCGCGTGCGGCTGGACGACGGCATCCCCGTGGTCCGCGGCGTGTGGCGGGACGGCATTCGCGTCGCCTGAGCGGTGATGGCGACGGCATCCGCAAGGCGGCGTGGCACGCTCTTTCTGGTCGTCGGCGCGAGCGGCGCCGGCAAGGACTCGCTCATCTCCCACGCCCGGCAACGGCTTTCAGCGCAAGATACCGTCATCTTCCCGCGCCGGATCATCACGCGCGCCGCGGCCGGCGACGCCGAGGACAACGAAGCGATCTCCGAACAGGACTTTGCCAAAGCGGCGTCGGCAGGACGCTTCGCGCTTTTCTGGCGCGCCCACGGGCTCGGCTACGGCATTCCGGCTGCGATCACCGACGATCTCTCCGCCGGCCGCAGCGTCGTCGTCAACGTTTCGCGATCGGTGGTCGCGGAAGCGCGCCTCCGCTTCCGGCCGCTGACGGTCATATCGGTCGAGGCGCCGCAGGAAGTCATCGCCGAACGCCTGAAGCAGCGCGGACGCGAGACGGACGACGCCATCTCGGACCGCCTGCTGCGCGCCGGCGCATTCCCCCTGGACGGCGATGACGTGGTCCGCATCGACAATTCAGGCGCGCTGGCGACCGCCGGCGACGCACTCACAGAACTGATCGCGGGGCGCGCCGGCCTCCGGTGAGCGACGGGGTGGTCTGCCGGCTAGATAAAGGCGGCGTTGACCCAGAGGTGCGTCATCACGCTTGCCACGTAACCCAGCGCAATCGCCCAGGCCCACCGGAGATGGTTCATGAACGTATAGTGGTTGCGCACCAGCCCCATCAGCACCACGCCCGCCGCCGAACCGATGGACACCAGGCTGCCACCGACCCCCGTGCTGAGCGTGATCAGCATCCACTGGCCGCTCGACATTTCGGGGTTCATGGTCAGAACCGCGAACATCAGCGGGATGTTGTCGAAGGCCGCGCCCAGCACGCCGATCGCGATATTGGCGAAGGTCGGCCCGAGATCACCGTAGAGAAAGCCCGACAACTGGGCGAGATAGCCGGCGACGCCAAGCCCGCCGACAGCGAAGATGATGCCGAAGAAGAACAGCAGGGTGTCCCACTCCACGTGCCGCATCTGCCGCAGGGAATCGAAGGCCATGTCCTCGTTGCTGTGGCGTCGCGCGATGGTCTGGAGCACGTAGCTGTACATCTGCAGGTAGCCAAGCCCCAGCATCATGCCTAGCGCGGGCGGCAGACCGAGAACGGCCTTGAACGTCACAGCGGTCGCCAGAGTCGCCGCGAACAGCACCATGACAACGGCCCCGCCGGTCTTGAGCCTCTTGATTTCACCAGACCACTCCGGCGTGCCCTTCGGCACCCCGAAATGCATGAAAGCCGCCGGAATGAGGAAATTCACCAGCGACGGCAGGAAGAGATAAAAGAACTCGACGAATCTCAGCTTGCCCTTCTGCCACACCATCAGCGAGGTGATGTCGCCGAAGGGCGAGAAGACACCGCCGGCGTTGGCGGCCACCACGATGATGATGCAACCCAGAACAATGAACCGGTAGTTGCCCACACCGACGGCCACCACCACCGCGCCCATGACGAGCGCCGTGGTCAGATTGTCGATGATCGGGCCGAAGACGAACGCCAGCCCCCCGACAAGCCAGAAAAGCTGGCGATAGGAGAGCTTCAGGCTGACGAGCCGGGTGCGCAGCGCATCAAAGACGCGCCGCTCCTGCATCGTGTTGACGTAGGTGATCGCCACGACCAGGAAGAGCATCAGCTCGCCATAGTCGAGGATCACATGCTTGGCGGCCTCCTCGAGCACGGCGGTCTCGCCATAAAGGGCGTATTCCAGGCCGAGCAGAGCCCAGATGAGGCCGGCGGCCAGCATGACGGGCTTCGACTTGCGGAGCTGGATGGCCTTCTCGACGACTACGAAACCGTAGGC
>CAZXKZ010000159.1:0-5042 GCA_964641825.1 uncultured Bauldia sp. | reverse complement strand
TTTTTCCGCGGGTTTTATTGCTGGAACTCGGAGGTCGGGGCGAAGACGCTCGGCATGGCGAGCTTTTATCTCCGCGCCGTTTGCCAGAACCGGAATTTGTGGGGCGTCGAAGATTTCCAGGAGATCGCGATCCGCCACTCGAAATACGCCGCCTCGCGCTTTGCAACGGAGGCGATGCCGGCGCTGACGCGCTTCGCGAACTCGAGTCCTGCGCCGTTTATCCACATTATGAAGACGGCGCGGGCGCAGATCGTCGCCCGCACTGACGAGGACCGCGCCGACTTCCTGCGCAAGCGCGGCTTCTCCAAGGGCGACACCGCGAAGATCATCGAAACGGTGCTGGCCGAAGAGGGCCATCCGCCGACAAGCGTGTTCGACTTTGTCCAAGGCATCACCGCTCTGGCCCGCTGTAAGACGCACCAGGACGCCCGCCTGGACTTGGAGACGCAGGCCAAGAAACTGCTCGACCACGCCGCCTGAGAACCGAGCACCGGGTGCCGGCGCTTCGGCCCCGCGCCAACCTCCGGGTCTGCGGCTCGCCCTTCCGAGGGAGAGGTGGGCCGCAGCTTTCGTGACGGGTTGAAGAAGGTCGAGAAGGGTTTCGGCCGGCCCGTCGCGGAGAGAATCCATGCCGAAGTCCGTTGCCAAGATCGCGCTCTCCAGCTCGCGCGACATCCCGTTCAACCGGCTGGTCCTGAGCCAGGCCAATGTCCGCCGCATCAAGGCGGGCGTCTCGATCGAGGAGCTCGCCGAGGACATTGCGCGGCGCACGTTGCTGCAGAGCCTTACCGTCCGGCCCATCCTCGACGACAAGGGCGCTGAGACCGGCATGTTTGAAGTCCCGGCCGGCGGCCGCCGCTTCCGCGCGCTGGAACTGCTGGTCAAGCAGAAGCGGCTCGCCCGCACCGCGCCGATCCCCTGCGTGGTGCGGACGGAAGGGCTCGCCGAGGAAGACAGCCTCGCCGAGAATATTCAGCGCGCGCCGCTGCATCCGCTCGACCAGTTCCGGGCGTTTTTGACCCTGCGCGAGAAGGGCAAGTCCGAGGAGGAGATCGCGGCTTCGTTCTTCGTGTCGGTGGCGGTGGTGCGGCAGCGGCTGCGGCTTGCCGCGGTGTCGCCCAAGCTGCTTGACGTCTATGCCGAGGACGGGATGACCTTGGACCAGTTAATGAGTTTCACCGTCAATCCCGACCATGCCCGCCAGGAGCAGGTCTGGGAAGCACTGCAGCGATGTTACACGAAGGAGCCGCATCAAATCCGCCGCATGCTGACGGAAGGCGCGGTGCGTGCTTCCGATAAGCGGGCCCAGTTCGTCGGAATAGAAGCCTACGAGCGAGCAGGCGGGGTCATCCTCCGCGACTTGTTCAACTCCGACGATGGCGGCTGGTTGCAGGATCCCGCTCTGCTCGACCAGCTTGTCGCGGAGAACCTCGTCCGCGAAGCCGACGCGATCCGCGCCGAGGGCTGGAAGTGGGTCGAGGTCGCGCCCGACTTCCCTTATGGCCACACCTATGATCTGCGTCGCGTGCTCGGGGAACAGCGTCCTCTCACCGACGAGGAGACTGCCGCTTGTGACTCCCTCCGGGCCGAGTCCGACCGGCTTGAAGTTACCTACGCCGACGCGAACGAGATACCGGAGGAGGTCGATCAGCGCCTGTCCGAAATCGAGACCGCACTCGCGGCGTTCGAAGAGCGGCCCGTGGTCTATGACCCAGCCGAGATCGGCCGCGCCGGCGCGTTCGTCAGCATCGACGGGGCCGGCGCCTTACGGATCGAACGCGGCTATGTTCGGCCCGAGGACGAGCCGCCGGTCATACTGTCCGACGACGGCACGGTTGATGGCGAAGCGGACGAGACTGGGGCCGGCATGGCATCCGGCCCGGACAACGACTCTGCAGTGGGTGGGGCGTCCGAACAGGCCGAGCCGCCCGAAGAGGACGAGGGCGTGCGGCCGATCCCCGACCGGCTGGTCACCGAGCTCACCGCCCACCGCACGCTGGCGCTGCGCGATGCGCTTGCGAACGATCCGGACACAGCCTTCCTCGCGGCGCTGCACGTGCTGTGCCTGAAATTGTTCTATCGGTACGCGCTCGACTCCTGTCTCGAGATCGAGCCGAAGAACGCGATGTTCGGCGCGCAAGCCCCCGGCCTCGCCGACGCGGCCTGTGCGAAGGCGATCGACGCCCGGCACGCCGCCTGGGCGGCGCAGCTCCCCAAGGAGCCGGGCGCGCTGTGGGACGTCCTCACGGCGTTCGACCACGACAGCCGCCAGGGTCTGTTCGCGCACTGCGTCGCGCTCACGGTGAACGCCGTGTCCGAGACCTACAATCGACGCCCGAAGGCGATCGCCCATGCCGATCGGATCGCCCAAGCCGTTGCCCTCGACATGACCGCAATCGGCTGGCGACCGACGGTCGACAACTATCTCGGCCGCGTCACCAAGGGCCGCATCGTGGAAGCGCTCCGCGAAGCCAGGGGCGAATCGGCGGCGGAGCGCGTCCGCTCCCTCAAGAAGACAGAGATGGCCAAGGCCGCCGAAGACCTCTTGATCGGCACGGGCTGGCTGCCCGAGCCGCTGCGCACGCCGGGTCAAATCTTTGCGCCCGGCATCGAACCCGCCTCGCTCGCGGACGATAACGCCGACGGACAATCGGCCAAAGACGGCGGCGAACCGGCCATGGATGAGTCCGCCTCCGGCGACGAAACTTCCGAACCGTCGGCTGCGGCCGCGGCAGTCGCGGCGGAATAACAAGATCTCTCCCTCAACTCGGGCTCGCCTCACCGGTGGGCCCTTTTTTCTTGGAGGCAGCGATGGCCAACAGCATCGCCGACCTCGCGCGCCGCTTGGCTCATGACGCCGAGGCCGTGTGCCGGCACTATCTCCCCAACGGTCGCCGCTGCGGACACTACTGGGTCGTGGGCGATCTCGATAACACACACGGCCGCAGTCTCTATGTCCGACTGCATGGTCCCGATGGCGGCAAGGGCGCCGCCGGCAAATGGGCCGAATACGTTGCGCCGAGGGTTATGTTGCGCCCCCGCGATTGGGCGCTGTCCTACAGACGATCGACGGCTTCTACGCAACATAATGTCAGCGCGCCGCGGGAGGTTCCGTGATGCCCCGCGACGCTTCCGAACTGGCGCGCCGCCTCGCCGGCGATGCCGAGGCGGTATGCCGCCATTACCTGTCCAATGGGCGGCGCCAGGGTCGCTACTGGACGGTGGGCGACGTTCGCAATACGCCCGGCCGGTCGATGTTCGTCCGGCTCAGCGGACCGGACTCCGGTCCCGGCGCCGCCGGGCATTGGACCGATGCCGCCTCGGCCGAATATGGCGATCTCCTCGACGTGATCCGCGAGAGCTGCGGTCTCCTCGACTTTCGCGATGTCGCCGATGAGGCACGACGCTTTCTGAGTCTGCCGCGCGCCGAACCGCGCCGCAGCCCAAAGCCCGTTCGCACACCCGTCCCCGCCGGATCGCCGGAAGCGGCGCAGCGGCTCTTCGCCATGTCGCGGCCGATCCGCCGGACGCTCGTCGAGACCTACCTGTGCAATCGCGGCATCAAGGCTGTCCACGATGCGGGCGCGCTGCGGTTTCATCCGCGCTGCTACTATCGCCCGGACGACAGTTCGCCGACTGAGACCTGGCCGGCGATGATCGCCGCCGTCACCGATCTTTCCGGCGCCATCACCGGCGCGCATCGCACTTGGCTTGCGCCGGACGGCTTCGGTAAGGCGCCGGTCGACACGCCGCGACGGGCCATGGGCGGTCTCCTCGGCCATGCCGTCCGCTTTGGCGCGGCCGACGACGTCCTTGCTGTCGGCGAAGGCATCGAGACGATGCTGTCGCTGCGCTGTGCGCTGCCTGCCATGCCGATGGCTGCCGCGCTCTCGGCCAACCACCTTGCCGCCCTTCTGCTCCCGCCGACGCTGTGTCGGCTCTACATCGCCCGCGACGCCGATGCCGCGGGTGACACGGCGTTCGCGGCATTGACCGAACGCGCCGAAGCTGCGGGCATTGAGGCGCTTGCCCTGTCTCCGCGGATGGGCGACTTCAACGAGGAGCTGCATGCATTCGGCCTCCGCGCGCTGCGGGCGGCACTGCGCATCCAACTCGCGCCGCAGGATGTCGTTCGCTTCATGCGCCGGGGAACGGCCAGGACGGGGTGACAGATGTCGGTTCTGCCGTCCTGGCCGATCCGGCGAGGCCCATGCCGGACAAATCCGCGCCGGCCTTCAAGAGGGTGATCGCTGTGCCGCGTCCAGCACCACTCAGGCAGGAGCGCTCGGCGGAGGACGCCGCAACATGACTTTCATCACGGCGCCCTGTGCGGAAGCTTGGGCCTCCACCAACATAGAGGCACAGGTATGTTTGAAGAAATCTTCTTTCCCCGAACCGCTGAGAGATATCGAGCAGCGCCACTTGTCGAGCAGCGGGAACGATATCTCGTTCATCTCAGGGAGACAGGCGCCAGACGATCGACCTTGCGGAAATGCGCCAATGATCAATTGAGCATAGTGCGCCTTCTGAACCTGAAAGAAGGCGGCAGAGTGCGCCTTTCGCAGATCGAGGCCGTGACCGCAATCTGGTCGCAGCCCAAGACACGCAGATGCGACCGGTCGGCGTCACCCAAGGCGAGAACACGCTTTGTCAGTCGCGGAATCCAATGGCTGCGCTTCTTGGGATGGCTCGACGAACCCGAACATGAGCACCATCCGCATCACGCAGAGGTCGCGATCTTTGAGAACTGGCTGCGCCAAGAGCGCGGCCTTTCTGCCGCGCCACCGATTACTTCTTCTGCCGGTTGGCTGGAAAGGGTGTTCTCCTGAGCGGCCGTCCGGATGACCGACATCGACGATGTCATTGCCGCAGAGCACAGGCGGGGAAGCAAGCGGGATTGAAGCGCTCACGCTCACGCCGACGGCGGACGATTTCAACACCGATCTGCGCTTGCTCGGCCGCGACGCATTGGCGGCTTCGTTGCGCGTCCAGCTCGCTCCCGATGACGTCGCGCGCTTCCTCAGGCGCTAAGCCCCGCCCGT
>CAZXKZ010000158.1:0-5154 GCA_964641825.1 uncultured Bauldia sp. | reverse complement strand
GTGTTCGGGCTTCTGGGACTTGCGGTCTTTCTCGGCTTTCTCGGTATGCCGCGCTCCGCGCCGCTTGTCGGCGGGCTGGTTCTGGCGCTGCTCGTGCTGCCGACCATCATCATCGCCTCGCGCGCCGCATTGAAGGCGGTGCCGCCCTCGATCCGCGAGGCAGCGCTCGGGGTCGGCGCCTCGCACCAGCAGGCAATCTTCCATCACGTCCTGCCGCTGGCGATGCCGGGCATCATGACCGGTGCGATCATCGGCATGGCGCATGCGCTCGGCGAGACGGCGCCGCTCCTGATGATCGGCATGGTCGCCTTCATCGTCGACGTGCCGCAGGGGGTCACCAGCGCCGCGACCGTGCTTCCGGTACAGATCTTCCTTTGGTCCGACCTTCCCGAGATCGGCTTCCAGGCCAAGACGTCGCTCGCGATCCTCGTCCTTCTGGCGTTCCTGTTGGTGATGAACGGCGCGGCGATCATGTTGCGCCGCCGGTTTGAAAGACGTTGGTAGGTGTTACCATGAACGATACCTCATTCCCGGCTACCGCCATGATCGCCACCGAGCAGCCCGTCCTCCAGATCGACCAGCCCGCCGACGCCAAGGTGAGCGCGACGGGCGTCAACGTCTTCTACGGCCAGAAGCAGGCGTTGTTCGACGTCTCGCTCGATATCCCGGAACGTTCGGTGACGGCACTGATCGGACCGTCCGGCTGCGGCAAGTCGACGTTCCTGCGTTGCATCAACCGCATGAACGACACCATCGAGAACTGCCGGGTCACGGGCCTCATCACGCTCGACGGCAACGACATCCACGATCCTGCGCTCGATGTCGTGGAGCTGCGCGCCCGCGTCGGCATGGTGTTCCAGAAGCCCAATCCGTTCCCGAAGTCGATCTTCGAGAACGTCGCCTACGGGCCGCGCATCCACGGCATGGCGCACTCGAAGACTGATTTGGAGGAGATCGTCGTCTCCAGCCTCAAGCGCGCCAGCCTCTTCGACGAGGTGAAGGACCGCCTTCAGGAGCCGGGGACGGGCCTGTCGGGCGGCCAGCAGCAGCGGCTTTGCATCGCGCGCGCCATCGCCGTCTCGCCGGAGGTGATCCTGATGGACGAGCCGTGCTCGGCCCTCGACCCGATCGCCACGGCGAGCATCGAGGAGCTGATCGACGCGCTCAAGGCCAATTTTACCATCATCATCGTCACCCATTCCATGCAGCAGGCCGCCCGGGTATCGCAGAAGACGGCGTTCTTCCATCTCGGTGTCATCGTCGAGACGGGCGCGACCGAGCAGATTTTCACGAACCCTTCCGACAAGCGGACGCAGGACTACATCACCGGCCGCTTTGGCTGAGGGATCAGAGGCCAGCCAGATGTCGACATCCGAGCATATCGTCGCTTCCTTCGACGACGAACTGAACGATCTCTCGCAGAAGATCGCCGAGATGGGCGGGCTCTGCGAGCAGTACGTGGCGGATTCGGTCGCCGCCCTGGTGGATCGCGACGCGGCCAAGGCGCAGCGCGTCATCAACGGCGACGAACGCATTGACGAGTTGCAGCGGCAGGTCGAGGAAAGCGCCGTGCTGATGATCGCGCGCCGCCAGCCGATGGCCCGCGACCTCCGCGAGATCATGGCTGCCATTCACATCGCCAACGACCTCGAGCGTGTCGGCGATCTCGCCAAGAACACCGCCAAGCGGGTGATCGCGATCGAGACCAACTTCGGATCGCAGCGTCTCGTCGTCGGCGTCGAGCATATGGCCGAGCTCAGCCTCAACCAGCTCAAGAACGTGCTCGACGCGTTCGCCAGCCGCGACCTCGAAGCCGCGCATGGCGTGTGGGCGCGCGACAACGAGATCGACGCGATGTACACGTCGCTGTTCCGCGAGCTGCTCACCTACATGATGGAAGACCCGCGCAACATCACCTTCTGCACGCATCTCCTGTTCTGCGCGAAGAACATCGAGCGGATCGGCGACCATGCCACCAACATCGCCGAAACGCTGCACTATCTGATAACCGGAACGCCCATGAAGGAGGCGCGTCCGAAGCAGGACGCGACCAGCCTGACCTCGGTCGAGTACAAGCAGTCCTGAACGATCCACGGGAACGCCCATGACACCGAAAGTCATGATTGTGGAAGACGAGGAGCCGCTGTCGCTGATGCTGCGGTACAACCTCGAAGCCGAGGGGTACGCGGTCGACACGGTCGAGCGCGGCGACGATGCCGAGGTGCGCCTGCGCGAGCAGATACCGGATCTGCTGCTGCTCGACTGGATGCTTCCCGGCATCTCGGGGATCGAGCTCTGCCGCCGGCTCCGCCAGCGCGACGCCACGCGGGCGCTGCCCATCATCATGCTGACCGCCCGCGGCGAGGAGCAGGAGCGTGTGCGCGGACTGGCGACCGGCGCCGACGACTATGTCGTCAAGCCGTTCTCGCTGCCGGAGCTGATGGCGCGGGTGCGGGCGATGCTGCGCCGGTCGAAGCCCGAGCTGATCGCCACCGTGTTGAAGGCCGGCGAGCTGGAGCTCGATCGCGAAACCCACCGCATCCGACGCAACGGCCGCGAGCTCCATCTCGGCCCGACCGAGTTCCGGTTGCTGGAGTTCTTCATGCAGTCGCCGGGCCGCGTTTTCTCGCGCGCCCAGCTTCTCGACGCCGTCTGGGGCCGTGACGTCTTCGTTGACGAGCGCACCGTCGATGTCCACGTCGGCCGGCTCCGCCGCGCCCTTGGCCGCGGGCGCGATCCGATCCGCACCGTGCGCGGTTCAGGCTACAGCTTCGACGAGGGCTTTGCCGAGGCCGCGGTGCGTCAGTAGCGGTCGCGCCTGTCGCGGCGACGATCTGGCGGCTGGTAGGCGATACGGCTGTGGTAGTGGCAATAGGGCAGGCCGTTCCAGCTCTTGTGGCCGCAGAAGTGGAAATCCTCCGAGTCCGGATCGCCGCTCGGCCACTTGCAGGTCTGGTCGTTCAGGTCGAGCAGCGACAGGTTGAGGCTGATCGGAACGACGATGTCCTCGATCGGCACCGGCGGCGGCAGCCGCCGCGGCGCCGGCTGGGCGTGTGTCTTGAGCGCCGTGTTGCCGGCGATGAAGTGCCGCGTGGCCGGCCGGTGCGGCGAGGCAGGGCGCACCTTGCGCGGGCGGGGATTGCTCGAAACCTGCTTGGCGCGGCCCGAAAGGCTCAACCGATGGACCTTGCCGATCACCGCGTTGCGGGTGACATTGCCGAGGCGCGCCGCGATCTGGCTGGCGCTCAGTCCCTCGCTCCACAGCTTCTTGAGCAACTCGACGCGCTCTTCTGTCCAGCCCATGCTCGCACCTCGTTGCCTTGGCGGCGAGAGTCAGAATCCTTCCCCGCACGCCGTCCGCTCCACAGGACGGCGCCCTACGCGCAACAGGAAAACTCTGAGAACTTGCCGCACCCAAAGAATATGCGGCGGACGCTACAACGGCGTTTGACTCACTGACAAGAGTCGCCGGGACACACCCCGGATAAACCTTCCGTTTTCCCCAATTGGCGCGGGATCTAGGGTTTTTGCCGGCAAATCGGCCCGCGCTTGCGTCTGCCGCTGTGGAGAAGTATCGCGGGCGCCATGCGTTCGCTCCTCAGCCTTCCCCTGCTGTTCCTGATCGGGGCCAACCTTCTGCCGCTCGCCGGCGTCTTCTTCTGGGGCTGGGACGCCTTCGTATTGCTCATCCTCTACTGGCTCGAGACCGCGATCATCGGCTTCTGGACCGCGCTCAGGATTATCATCAATCCGTCCACGATCGACGTGAACGGGCGCCCGATGAACCAGATGGGCCTCGGCGGAAGGATCGGTCTCGCGCTTTTTATTGCGGTGCACGCGGGCATCTTCATGGCCGTACACTTGGTGTTTCTGTGGGGATTGTTCTCGGGGGACTGGTCGGGACGCATCCACGGCATCGGTGATTTCGTCCGCGAGTTGATCATCGGTACGGACCTCTGGATTCCCCTGGCCCTTCTTTTCGTCGTCCGGGGCTGGCTGGTGCTATCGCCGCCGGTACGCCGCAGGTGGAGTGTGGCCGGGGAGGACGAGGGCGGCGTCATCGCCGGTGGCGACAACTTCATAGTCGACCTCTACCTCCGCATTTTCGTCATGCAGGCGACCATCATCATCGGAGCCTGGTTTGCCCTCATGGCCGGCAGCAGCACGGCAGCCCTGGCGCTCCTGGTCGTCCTCAAGACGGCGGCCGAGGTGTCCTACGACGCGATCATGCGCCAGGTGGCCAAAGAGCAGGCGAAAGTGGAGAGGGAGCTCACCGGCGCCGACGATTGACACCCGCCGGTTCCGCGCCGATATAGGTTCCGAAAAGGTGCTGCATCCGAAGGGGTGCCGGCACTTTTTGCCTTTTTGACCTGCTGGTTCGGCCCCGGAGCGGCCACATGGCGCTATCGCACCTCTACGACACCTTCGCCCGCGCCCCGATCGCGTTCGCACGCGGCGAGGGGGCATGGCTGGAGACCACCGACGGCCGCCGCATCCTCGACTTTTCGGGCGGCGTGGCGGTGAACGCCCTTGGCCATGCACACCCGGCGCTCATCGCCGCGCTCACGGAACAGGCCGGCAAGGTCTGGCACGTCTCCAACCTCTACCGGATCCCGGAGCAGGAGGCGCTCGCCGAAAAGCTCTGCCGCGAGACGTTCGCGGACAAGGTCTTCTTCGGCAACTCCGGCGCCGAAGCCGTCGAATGCGCGATCAAGACCGCGCGGCGCTATCACTTCGCCAACGGTCACCCCGAACGGCGCCGGATCATCACCTTCGCCGGCGCCTTTCACGGGCGGACGCTCGCAACGCTCGCCGCCACCGGCAATCCGGCCTACGCGGAAGGGATGGGTCCGCTGCCGGAGGGCTTCGACCAGCTTCCGCTCGGCGACATCAAGGCCGTCGAGGCGGCGATCGGGCCGGAAACCGCGGCGATCATGGTCGAGCCGATCCAGGGCGAGGGCGGCGTACGCCTTGTGCCGGCGCAGTTCCTGCGCGACCTCCGCGCGCTGTGCGATAGGCACGGGCTGCTGCTCGTGTTCGACGAGGTGCAATCCGGCATTGGCCGCACAGGCAAGCTCTTCGCGTATCAGTGGTCGGGCGTCACGCCCGACGTGATGACGGTCGCCAAGGGCATCGGTGGCGGCTTCCCGGTCG
>CAZXKZ010000157.1:0-5262 GCA_964641825.1 uncultured Bauldia sp. | reverse complement strand
CTCCTGACCCCCAGATTCGTAGTCTGGTGCTCTATCCAGCTGAGCTACGGGCGCCCAAGAAGGGGCTAGCTAATCAATGGAAGGCGGCAATGCAAGCCTTCAAGGCCGCAGCGCCGTCGCCACCAGCACTCAAGCCTGGCCCGTCCGTGGAGCGAGGCTCGGGCGATCGGGGATGGTGATCGCGAAGGTCGAGCCCGGGCGATCGCGGTCGACCAGCGCGATCGAGCCGCCGTGGGCGCGGACGAGTTCTGCCGCGATGGCGAGGCCGAGGCCGGTACCGCCGGGGCGCACCGATCCCTGGAAGGCGCGGAAGAGATGCGCGCGTGCCCGCTCCGGCACGCCGGGGCCGGTGTCGGAAACCTTGATGGTCACGTCCCTGCCCTTGCGCTCCGCCGCGATCACCAGGCGGCGGACAACCGCGGCATCGGCGTCGCCGTCCATCGCCTGCACCGCGTTCCGGCAGAGGTTGACGAGCACGCGGAACAGTTGGTCGGGATCGGCATCGATCTCGAGCCCCTCGGGTACGCGGTTCTCGAAGGCCACGGTGGCGTGTGCCGTGAGCCCCTGCGTCTCGGCGACCTCGTCGACCAGCCGGCGAAGGTCGACTAGGCGGCGGGCTGGCGCGGCTTCGCGCGCGCGGCCGTAGGCGAGCGTGGTCTGGCAGTAGGCGATGGCGCGGTCGAGCGTGGCGATCAGCTTCGGAGCGAACCGCTGCACCTGCGGATCAGGCAGGCTGGCGATGCGGTCGGAGAAAAGCTGCGCCGAGGCCAGCATGTTGCGGAGGTCGTGGTTGATCTTGGAGACGGCGAGGCCGAGATCGGCGAGATGGCGCTGCTCGCGCAGCGTCCCCTGGAGCGCCTCTTGCATGGTGGCGAGATGTTCCTCGGCGACGCCGATCTCGTCGCCCCGCCCGCTCGGCCGGATGATGCGCGTGGTGTCCTCGGGCGCGGCCGAAAAGGCGACCATGTTGTCGGACAGGCGGCGCATCGGCTTCACGAACAGCCGGTTGATCACGAGATAGAGGAGCACGCCGGTGATGACCGAGACCAGAAGCGACAGCCAGAAGATGTTGGCCGAGTAGCGCAGCATGGCGGCATGGAGCGCGCGATCGCTGATCACGAGCTCGAGCTGGTTACCGGAGCGCGAGGAGCCGATGACGCGCAGGATGCGCGGCTCGGCCGCGGTCAGCGTCTCCAGCGCGTCGCGGATGCTGGCGAGTGGGTTCACCGCGTTGAGGTCGACCACCTCGTCGATCGCCGGCGGCATCTCGACGGTGGCGATGAGGCGGCTGACCGTGCCGGTCCTGACGGCGATGGCGATGGCCCCCACCGCGTTCAGGAGCCCATCCTGGACGTTGCGGGGAATATCGGCGAGCGTCGATTCGGCGATGACGAGGCTGGCGGCGTCGGCCATGGTGAGCCGGTCGGCGAGCCAGGTGAGCCGGAAGTTGGCGACCGAGGGCACATAGATGAAGACCTCGGTAACCGTAACGAACAGCACAGTGAAGACGAACAGGCGCGCGGAAAGCCCCGCGCCCTTGCGCGCCGGGGGCGTGTGCGGCGCCTTCTCGTCAAGGGCGCCGGCCGCCGCAGGCGCGGAGGCCGGTCCGCCCTCGCCCCTTGCCGGTTGGTCGTGCATTGCAGTCAGCCGAGTTTCCTGAATGCCCCCATGATGCGCTCGCCCAGCGACGGGGTCAAACGCGCCTCGGGCAGCAGGGCAAGGCGCTGGGCGATCTCGGAGCGGCTGGGATGTGCCGGCCACGGATCGGCCATGGCCGAAAGCGGCAGCCGGTTGGCGATGGCGAGCGACCATGGGGCGATCAGCTCGGCCGCGTCGCGGCCGACGATGCCGGCGCCGAGGACGCGGCCGCCCGGGCTCGCGATGACCTTCAGCATGCCAGCCACCTGCCGTTCGATCTGGGCGCGATCGTTGTCGACGAACGAGACGCGCAGCACGCGGATATCGCCGTGCTGGCGCCGCGCCTCCTCCTCGCCGAGGCCCGCCGTCGCCAGTCCGGGGTCAGTGAAGGCGACGAAGGGGGCGCCGGTATCTTCCGGCAGCGGCAGGCGCGAGGTGATCGCCCTGACGACGCGCACGGCCTGCTGCTCGGCACGGGCCGCCGACGCGGGGCCGGCGACCGCGTCGCCGATGGCGTAGACCCCGCCGTTGGATGTGCGGAGGCGCTTGTCGACGACGATGCCGTTGGCGTCATGGGAGATGCCTGCCGCGCCGAGGTTGAGATCCTCGACGTCGGGCATGCGGCCGTCGACCACCAGCACATGCGAGCCGTCGACGCTCACCGGCCCGCCGGAGGATTCCTCGTCGGGGTCCTCGACGAGAAAGCGCACGCCGCCCTTCCGCCGCGCGACGGACTGGATCGCGAGATTGACCCGCACCCGCACGCCCTCGGCGCGGAGGCGATTGACCACGACGGCGGCGAGTTCCGGGTCCGTCCCTGCCAGCACCGGGCCCTCGGACATCACCGTCGCGTCGATGCCGAGGCGGTTGTGGGCCTGCGCGAGTTCGAGCGCGTAGGGTCCGGCGCCGAGGACGAGCAGGTGCGCAGGCTTCCGCGCGAGGTCGAAGATGCCGGTCCGCGGCGTGATGAGGTCGATCGCGTCGATGCCGGGGATCGCCGGCATCGTCGGGACCGACCCGACCGCCAGGATGACGTTCCGCGCGCGGATGGTGGTCTCGCCAACCGTGAGCGTGCGGGGGTCGGTGAACCGGGCGGCGCCGGCGACAAACCGGATGCCGAGGGCGGTCAGCCGTTCGGGCGAAACGCGGGGAGCGATCGACACGGCGACCGCGTCGATGTGCTCGCGCACCCTGGCGAGGTTGACCTGCAGCGGCGCCCCGGTGACGCCCAGCGCCGGCCCGAGCCGGAGTGCCTCGTGGAGCTCCGCCGCCGCGGCCAGCGCCTTCGACGGGACGGTCCCGAACGGAAGATCGGACCCGCCGGTCCGGGCGCGCTCGACCAGGACGACGCTCGCACCCGCGGCGACGGCCGCCGTGGCGGCGGCAATGCCCCCGGGACCGCCCCCGACCACACATATCTCCGGTGTCAGTACATCCGCCATGCCCGTCCTTCCGCCACCCTCCCCCGACGCTGCCACCGGAACGAGTCGTTCGTGTGGATTCCGCGACCGCTCATTTGCCCGCGTTGACTCGATTCGGGCCACTCCTTATAAGCGCGACCCAAATCAACCCAACGTTTTCAGCCCTTCCCGCGGAGCGATCGCGATGAAACGGACCTATCAACCGAGCAAGCTCGTGCGCAAGCGCCGGCACGGCTTCCGCGCCCGCATGGCGACCACGGGCGGCCGCAAGGTTCTGGCGGCCCGGCGGGCGCGCGGCCGCAAGAAGCTCAGCGCATAGATACCCGGCCGGCAGGTCCGGCAGACGGGATGGAGCGCCTTCGCCGCCGCGCCGACTTCAAGGCCGTTGCCGGCGGGCGGCGCGAAGCGCGGGCCGGCTTCGTCATCCAGGCGCTGAAGGCGGGTGGAGACGGCAGGCCCGGCGGGCGTGAACCCCGGATCGGGTTCACGGTGACCAGGAAACTCGGCAACGCGGTCGTCCGCAACCGCATCCGCCGGCGTCTGCGCGAGGCGGTGCGGCAGGCCGAAAGCCATGCCGAAGCCGCCACCGACTATGTCATTGTGGCCCGGCGTGCCGCTTTGACCCTTAACTTCGAGCGCCTGGTTACCGATCTAAGGGCCGGGTTTGACGCCCTCTCGCGCGGCAAGAGGCCGCAAACAGGTTCCGATGCCAGATAACCGGAATTTCCTGCTCGCAATCGTGCTGTCGATCGGCGTCCTGCTCGTCTGGCAGTTCTTCATCGCCGGCCCGGAGATGGAGCGCCTCCAGCAGCAGCAGACCGCGCAGGAGCAGGTACAGCAGCCGGCAGCGCCGAGCGACGGCATCGCGATCGCGCCGCCATCGGGGCAACCCGGAGCGCCGCCCTCCGGGCAGGCGGAAGCCGGCACGCTCGCGCGTGACGAGGCGCTGGGCCAGTCGGCGCGCGTGCCGATCGCAACGGCCGCCCTCTCCGGCTCGATCAACCTCACCGGCGCGCGGATCGACGACCTTCACCTCACCGAGTTCCGCGAGACGGTCGAGCCGAACAGCCCCACCATCACGCTGCTGTCACCATCGGGCGGCCCCGACGCCTATTTCGCGGAGTTCGGCTGGATCGGCGCGGAGGGCGTCGGCCCGCTTCCCGACAGCACCACCGTCTGGACGGCGCCGGCAAACGCCAGCCTCACGGCCGCCTCGCCCGTGACGCTGACCTTCGACAACGGCGCCGGGCTCATCTTCCGGCGCACGATCGCCGTCGACGAGAACTACATGTTCACCGTCACTGACGAGGTCGCCAACAGCGGCGCCGCGTCCGTCGCCCTCTCCCCCTTCGGCCGCATCACGCGGGTCGGCGAGCCGCACGTCGCCGGCTACTGGATCCTCCACGAAGGCATGATCGGCGTCACCGACAAGCTGCAGGAAGTCTCCTACGGCTCTATCCGCGACGACCGCGAACTGTCGTGGAGCGATGTCGTCGACGGCTGGATGGGCATCACCGACAAATACTGGGCGACCGCGCTGGTGCCCGACCGGACCGAGCCGTTCACCGGCCGCTTCGTCTTCGCCGAGGGGACGGCGCCGGTCTATCAGGCCGACTTCCGCGGCCAGGTCGAGACGATCGCGCCGGGCGCCACGGTCACGCAGACCAGCCGCCTGTTCGCCGGCGCCAAGCAGGTCGCCGTGGTCGACGGCTATCAGTCGCAATACGACATCAGGCTGTTCGACCGCCTGATCGACTGGGGCTGGTTCTGGTACTTCACCAAGCCCCTCTTCTACCTGATCGACTGGTTCTACCGCCTATTCGGCAACTTCGGCGTCGCCATCCTCGCGGTCACGGTCGTCGTCAAGGCGTTCTTCTTCCCGCTCGCCAACAAGTCCTACAAGTCGATGAGCGCGATGAAGAAAGTGCAGCCGCAGATGATGGAGCTGCGCGAGCGCTACAAGGACGACAAGGCCAAGCAGCAACAGGCGCTGATGGAGCTCTACAAGAAGGAGAAGATCAACCCGCTTGCCGGCTGCTGGCCGATCGCGGTGCAGATCCCGGTCTTCTTCGCGCTCTACAAGGTGCTGTTCGTCACCATCGAGATGCGGCACGCGCCGTTCTTCGGCTGGATCCGCGACCTCGCCGCGCCCGATCCGACCACGATCTTCAACCTGTTCGGCCTGATCCCCTGGGACCCCTCG
>CAZXKZ010000156.1:0-5278 GCA_964641825.1 uncultured Bauldia sp. | reverse complement strand
ACTGCCGCCGGCCCGCACCCCTATCCGGAAATGGTCCGCGACTTCCAGTCGGTGATCGGCACCGAGACGCGCGAACAGATGATGGCGGCCGAGGGCCGCCTGCCCGACGCCATCGTCGCCTGCATCGGTGGCGGCTCGAACGCCATCGGCATCTTCCACCCCTTCCTCGACGATAAGGACGTGGCGATCTATGGCGTCGAAGCAGGCGGCCTCGATGTCGAAAATGGGCACGCCGCGTCCATGACCGGCGGCCGGCCTGGCGTCCTCCACGGCAACCGCACCTACCTCCTCCAGGACGCCGACGGACAGATTCTCGAAGGCCATTCGATCTCGGCGGGCCTCGACTATCCGGGCGTAGGCCCCGAGCATTCGTGGCTCAAGGATACCGGGCGCGTGACCTATGTGCCGGCGACCGACAAGGAAGCGCTGCAGGCCTTCCAGTTGCTCACCGGACTGGAGGGCATCATCCCCGCGCTCGAATCCGCGCACGCGCTTGCGTACGTGACGAAGCTCGCGCCGACCATGGGCAAGGACCAGACCATCGTCGTCAACTTGTCGGGCCGCGGCGACAAGGACGTGTTCACGGTCGCGCAACATCTCGGCATGGACATCTGACGATGGCGTTCGAGATTTACCGTTCCCGGCACAACCCATCGCACTTCGTTGCGATCCTGACGTCGAGCAGCGACGACAACGCCGAGGCGATCCGGCGAAGCGGCAACCTGGAGATGGCGTTCCAGATACCGGAGGACGCCGTCGACACGATCGGCTTCGATCCTGCCCAGGCCCGCGCGGCGATCGACGAGCAGGGCTTCTTCGCTTTTGCCGTCCACATCGAGCCGCGCGACCATCACCATGCCTGACACGACGCGCATCGAGCGGCGCTTCGCTGCGCTGAAAGCCGAAGGCCGGCCTGCCCTCGCCACCTTCGTGACGGCCGGCGATCCCGATTACGAGACCTCGCTGGCGATCGTCCGCGCCTTGCCGGCGGCAGGCGCCGACGTGATCGAGATTGGCATGCCGTTTTCCGATCCCATGGCAGACGGCCCGGCGATCCAGGCGGCCGGCCTGCGCGCGCTCAAGGGCGGCCAGACCATGGTCAGGACGCTCGCCATGGTGCGTGCCTTCCGGGAAGGCGACCGCGACACGCCGATTGTGCTGATGGGCTACTACAACCCCATTTACATCTACGGCAACGCGCGCTTCCTCGCCGATGCGAAGGAAGCCGGCGTCGACGGGCTGATCGTGGTCGACCTGCCGCCGGAGGCCGACGACGAGCTCTGCCTGCCGGCCATGGAGGCAGGCCTCAACTTCATCCGCCTCGCCACCCCCACGACCGACGCCAGGCGCCTGCCGGCCGTCCTCGCCCATACGTCCGGGTTCGTCTACTACGTCTCGATCACCGGGATCACCGGAACAGCCGCGCCGGACGCCGCACGCGTCGGTGAGGCCGTTGAAAGGATCAAACAACACACCACATTGCCGGTCGCAGTCGGCTTCGGCGTGAAGACAGCCGGGCACGCGGAGGCTATCGGAAGGGTCGCGGACGGGGTTGTGGTGGGTTCAGCGCTGGTGACAGCCGTCGCGGATTCGCTTGATTCCGCCGGCCGCGCGACCGGCCGGACGGTGGCGGCGGTGACCGATCTCGTCCGCCAACTCGCTGATGGCATTGGGAAATCGGCAAGGCAGGAAGCGGTATGAGCTGGATCAGCAACGTCGTCAGACCCAAAATCCGCAACCTCCTCAACAAGCGCGAGGTCGCCCAGAACCTGTGGATCAAGTGCCCGGAGACGGGCGAAATGGTCTTCCACCGCGATCTGGAGAACAACCACTACGTCATCCCGGGCTCCGGCTATCACATGCGGATGACGACCAAGCAGCGCTTCGACCATTTCTTCGGGCCGGACCGCTACGAGCAGGTGGCCCTGCCGGACGTGTCCATCGATCCGCTGAAGTTCCGCGACGAACGCCGCTACACCGAGCGCCTGCGCGACGCGCGCGCGAAAACCGGCGCCGCCGACGCGGTGCAGGTCGTTACCGGCACGGTCGAGGACGTGCCGATGGTGGTCGCCGTGCAGGACTTCGCGTTCATGGGCGGCTCGCTCGGCATGGCCGCCGGCGAAGGCATCATCACCGGCATGCTGACCGCCGTCGAACGTCAGCGTCCCTTCGTCCTGTTCGCGGCCTCCGGCGGCGCGCGCATGCAGGAGGGCGTCTTCTCGCTGATGCAGCTCCCGCGCACGACCGTCGCGGTGGAGACGCTGAAGGACGCGAAGCTTCCCTACATCGTGGTGCTCACGAATCCGACTATGGGCGGCGTATCGGCGTCCTACGCCATGCTGGGCGACATCCACATCGCCGAGCCCGGCGCCCTCATCGGCTTCGCCGGCCCGCGCGTGATCGAGCAGACCATCCGCGAGAAGCTGCCGGAGGGCTTTCAGCGGTCGGAGTTCCTGCTCGAGCACGGCATGGTGGATCTCGTCGTCCACCGCCACCAGTTGCCGGGCACGATCGCACGCCTTTGCCGCCTGCTCGGCGCGCAGACGACACCCGCCAACCTGCCAGCCGCGCCAGAGCCGGCAGCCGCCTGATCCTACGGACGGCAGAGTGGACCACACGAGCGCCATCCTGGAGCGCATGCTCCACCTTCACCCGCGCGAGATCGACCTGTCGCTCGAGCGCGTGGAGCGCCTCATGGCCGATCTCGGCCATCCGGAGGAACGCCTGCCGCCGGCCGTCCTCGTCGCCGGCACCAACGGAAAAGGCTCCACCACCGCCTTCATGCGCGCGATCCTCGAGGCGGCGGGAAAGCGCGTCCACGTCTACACCTCGCCCCACCTCGTCCGCTTCCACGAACGGATTCGCCTCGCCGGTACCTTCGTCGACGAGGAGGAACTTGCCGACGCCCTCCTCCATGCCGAGAAGGTCAACGACGGACGGCCGATCACCCAGTTCGAGATCACCACGGCTGCGGCGTTCGACCTGTTCGCCCGTCACCCGGCCGATGTCCTGCTCGTGGAGGTCGGGCTCGGCGGACGGCTCGACGCCACCAATGTCATCGCCTCCCCTCTGGCTGCGGTCATCACCCCGGTCTCGATCGACCACGAGAAGTTCCTCGGCGAAACGCTGAGGGCGATCGCCCACGAGAAGGCCGGGATCCTGAAGCGCGGACGACCCGGGATCCTGGCACCGCAACCGGACGAAGTGCTGATCGAGATCGAGAACCAGGCCGCGCGGGTGGGCGCGGAGCTGTTCGTGGGCAACCGCGACTGGGTCGCCTATCCGGAGGGCGGACGCCTCGTCTACCAGGACGAGGACGGGCTTCTCGACCTGCCGGCGCCACGCCTGCCCGGCCGCCATCAGTACACCAACGCGGGAACGGCGGTCGCGGCGGTCCGCAAGGCGGGCCTCCATCCCCCGCGCTCGGCGCTCGAGGCAGGAATGGCCTCGGTCGACTGGCCGGCGCGACTGCAATCGCTCAGCACCGGCGCGTTGGCGGCGCGCATCCCCGGCGCCGAGCTCTGGCTCGACGGCGGGCACAACCCCGGTGCCGGCATCGTCGTGGCCGAAGCGATGGCGGACCTCGAGGAACGGGCGCCGAAGCCGCTGGTGCTCGTCGCCGGCATGATGTCGACCAAGGATCCGGTCGGCTTCTTCCGCCCCTTCGCCGGTCTTGCCGCCAAGGTGTTCACGGTGCCGATCCCCGGCCACGAGGCGGGCCGTGAGCCGGCCGAACTCGCGGCGGCCGCCCGTGAGGCCGGGCTCAGCGCAGAGCCGGCAGCGGGCATCGCAGAGGCGCTCGACCGTATCGCCGCGGACGGGTTTCAGACGCCGCCGCGCATCCTCGTCTGCGGTTCGCTCTATCTCGCCGGCACGGTCCTCGACCTCAACGGCACGCCGCCGGTATAGACCCGGAAAACGAAAGAGCCGCCTCGCGGCGGCTCCAGGTCGATTTGGGAAAGATCGGTCGCGGTCAGATCGCGCCCTTGATCCACTCAGTGAGGCGCCCCTTCGGGGCGGCGCCGACCTGCTGCGCGACCGGCTCGCCGTTCTTGAACATGATCAGCGTCGGGATCGAGCGAACGCCATAACGGATGGTGATGTTGGGATTCTCGTCGACGTTCAGCTTCGCGATCTTGACCTGACCCTCCATCTCCGTCGCGATTTCCTCGAGCGCCGGGGAGATCAGCCGGCAGGGACCGCACCACTCAGCCCAGAAATCGACGACTACCGGGCCATCAGCGCCGAGGACGTCGTTGTCAAAGTTGGTGTCGGTTACGGTGGCGGGCATTTGTCGAACCCCTGGAGATTGATTTGTGGCGAATTGTCTCGCCAAGCGGACGGAAATTAGGTGCCCGCGAGATCAAGTCAAGCGACGCTCTTCCGGCGCTGGCCAGAGTTGCGCCGGACGCATGACCGCCTTTGATCCGAAAGGGAAAATCAGGCTGCCGACAGGTCCGATTCGGCCCGATTCAGCATATCGCCGGCGAGCGGCGACAGAATCGGCCCATCCGTCCAGAGGATCGCCGCCTCGACGGTCCGGCCGGGGTAGATCTCTCTCAGCAGGGCACGATAGACGGCAAGCTGCCGGACATACTCGGGCGGCGGCTCGGCGGGCACCGGGCGGTTGGTCTTGTAGTCGATCACAAGCACCTCATCCGCCGTGACCGCGAGGCGGTCGACACGGCCGGCTACCGCTGCCTCGCCGCCGCGGAACGCGACGCGGCCCGCGATCTCGACTTCGGCACGGCTTCCCGGCGCGAAGGCCCGCGCGAACGTGGGATCGCTCATCACGTCGAGAACCTCGGCCACCATGGCGGCGCGCTCGGCCTCCGGCACCTTGTCCGCGAAGGCTGCGAGGAATCTTTCTGCCACCTCACGCCGGCGCTCAGGCGCTATCTCCGGGAGCGACTGCAGCAGCCGATGGATCAGCCGACCACGGTCGCGCGCGCCGGTTGCCTGCGGATCGCTCCGTTCCAGAAACTCCGACCGGGAGGGACGCCAAACCTCCGGTTCTTCATCGTCCTCTGCGGCGATCGACGAGGGCGTGATCCGGGTCGGTGCCGGCGCCGGCGGCGCTGCCCGTACCGCCATCCACTCGGGCAGCGCCAGCGTCGGCCCGGTTGTTTCGGTCCGGGGCGCAAGGATCGCGGCCCGATCTGTTGCGCGCCACTCGAAAACCTCGGCATTGTCCGCGGCCACTGTGGCTGTCAGATCCGGCGCCAGCGCGTCATGCACGAGCTTGTGCCAGCGCTGGTCCTCGTTCAGTTTCCGCTTG
>CAZXKZ010000155.1:0-5293 GCA_964641825.1 uncultured Bauldia sp. | reverse complement strand
GGGGTGCGGGCCGGCGGCAGTGCCGATCAGGTAATAGGTGTCCTCGACGTTGGTCACCCAGTCGCGGAGCGCCTCGTTCATGGCGTCCTTGAGGGTGCCGCTGCCCGAGGTGACCGGACGCACCTCGGCTCCCAGCATCCGCATGCGGAAGACGTTGGGCTTCTGCCGCTCGACGTCGGTGGCGCCCATGTAGACGACACAGGGCAGGCCGAAACGCGCGCACACCGTCGCCGCGGCTACGCCGTGCTGGCCGGCGCCCGTCTCCGCGATGATGCGCGTCTTGCCCATGCGGCGGGCGAGAAGGATCTGGCCGAGGCAGTTGTTGATCTTGTGGGAGCCCGTGTGATTGAGCTCCTCGCGTTTCAGGTAGATTTTCGCACCGCCGAGATGCTCGGTCAGCCGTTCCGCGAGATAGAGCGGCGACGGCCGCCCGGCGTAGTGGGTGTTGAGCGCACCGAGCTCGGCGTGAAAGGCAGGATCGTTCCTGGCCGCGGTGTATGCCGCCTCGAGGTCGAGGATGAGCGGCATCAGCGTCTCGGCGACGAAGCGGCCACCGAACAGGCCGAAGAAGCCGCGCTCGTCCGGGCCCGCCCGGTAGGTGTTCGGCTGCGGCGCGTTCATGACGCCACCCGCTGCGGCGTGACCGCTGCGGCCGCATGCCGCGCCGCCTTCACGAAAGCACGGATGAGCGCAGGGTCCTTCACGCCCGGCGCCTTCTCCACGCCCGACGAGATGTCGACGCCCGGCGCGCGCGAGATGGCGATGGCTTCGGAAACGGTCTCAGGCGTCAGCCCGCCCGACAGGAGATAAGGTTTGGCAGGCCGGAACGACCGCAGGATCGTCCAGTCGAAGGCAGCGCCGTTGCCGCCTGGCAGGAGCGCACCTTTCGGTGGCTTGGCATCGAGCAGAAGGCGATCTGCGGCATCAGCGTAGGCGCGTGCGGCAGCAAGATCCGCCGCGGCAGAAACATGGATCGCCTTCATCACGCGCGCCGGAAAGCGCGCGCGCACTGCTGATACCCGTTCGGGTGTTTCCTTGCCATGAAGCTGCAACCAGTCCGGCCGGACGACCTCCATGATCTCGGCGAGCCCGGCGTCGTCCATGTCGACGGTCAGCGCGACGATCTCGGCGCGCCCGCGCGCCCGCGCCGCGAGGCCGGCTGCGGTGGCGGGTGCGACAACGCGCGGGCTCGGCGGAAAGAAGACAAGACCAACCATATCGGCGCCGGCCTCAAGGGCGGCGTCCAGCGTCTCCTCGGTCGAAAGGCCGCAGATTTTCACGATCAGGCTCATGGGAGGCGGATTTGGCACGAAACCGGGGGTGAGTCCATTTCTCCTGCCGCTCATTCCCGACCCCGATCGGGGGCGGGGACGAGCGGAGAGGGGATCGGGCTGAACTAGCCGCCAAGCCGCCGCCAGACCTGCACCGCGGCGGCGAGGTCCTCGATGGCGTTGCCGACCGACTTGAACAAGGTGATTTCATCGACCGAACGGCGGCCCGGCGTGCTGCTTCGAGCGAGGTCGTGGAGATCGCCGGCAATGTCGCTCTCCGAGATGACGCCGGCCGCGAGCGGCTGCGCGATGTCGCCGCTCTCCCGCATGCCGCCGCGCGTGTCGACGAACACGCGCGCCTTGCGGATGGCGTCGTCGTCAGCTTCCCGCATGGCCGGGGTGTAGGCCCCGACGAGATCGACGTGTGTGCCCGGCGCTAGCCAAGCGCCCCGGACCAGAGGCTCCTGCGACATCGTCGCCGCGCTGACGATGTCGGCCGAGTGCACGGCATCCTCGATGCGCGGGCTCACGCTGACGGACAGGCCGGGCCGCGCGATCGCGGCGGCGAGCTGAGCCGCCTTTTCCGGCGATCGGTTCCAGATCGTCACCTCCTCGATCGGCCGGACGGCAGCATGGGCTGCGATGAGATGGGGCGCAAGCGCTCCCGCTCCGATCATGGCAAGCCGGCGGGCGTCGGCGCGCGCCAGCGCACGCGCAGCGAAGGCGGATGCAGCCGCAGTGCGACGGAGCGTCAATGTGACGCCGTCGAGGACGGCCAGCGGCTCGCCGCTGTCGCCCGCGAGAAGCAGGTAGGCGCCCATCACGCTCGGCTTCTGCCGCGCCGCGTTGCCGGGAAACACCGACACGATCTTGACGCCGATGAAGCTGTCGCCGCTCGCCTGCCATGCCGGCATGAGGATCAGCGTCGCGTCGGCGTCGGAGCGCGGAATGGTGTGATGGTGGCGGACGGGAGCGGTGACCGACCCCGCGAACGCCTCCCCGATGGCGTCGATGAGGCCGGGGTAGTCGAGGAGCCGCTCGATCTCCGCGGCACCGACGACACGCATCGCCGGCGATCAGGCCGCGTCGCGGCCGACGAAGGGCCCGATGGCGGTCCCCGGTGACTGATGATCCGCCTGGACTGCCTCCAGACGCTCTCGCAGCCGCGCCACGTCGGTCCGCAGCCGGTCGGCATTGGCGCGCTCCGAGCGGGCCACCTGCCGCCAGCGCCCCTGACGGAACCATGTGGCGATGCCGCCGATGACGATGCCGAGGGCCACCGCCGCGAAAAGAAAGACGTAAAGCGGCGCGGTGACCGTCCAGCCGGAGGTGCCCGCCCCGATGGGATCGAGCGAGAAGCTGACCGCGCCGCGGTTGGCGACCGACAGGACCACCACGACGACCGCGATGGGAATGAGCACGAAGATGGTCAGAAACCGCCGCATGGGGTCCATCGCCGGTTGCCGGCGGTGCAGGGAGCGCCGGTCAGGATGAATGATTGAGACGCTCGCGCATCTCCTTGCCCGTCTTGAAGAAGGGCACGTACTTCTCGGTGACGGAAACCTTGGTGCCGGTGCGCGGATTGCGGCCCGTGCGCGCCGGGCGGTTCTTGACCGAGAACGCGCCGAAGCCGCGCAGCTCGACGCGATCGCCGCGCGCAAGCGCTTCGGTGATCTCGTTGAGGATCGCGTTGACGATGTGCTCGACGTCGCGCTGATAGAGGTGCGGATTTCTCTCGGAAATGCGTTGGACCAATTCCGATTTTATCATTCGACCGCCCCCCGGCTGGTCACGAGTCCCCGCCGCCCGAACCCTGCCAAACCGACAGGAGACCGTCAAGCTTAAGGCTCTCAGGTATGACACGGTCGACGACCTCGGGCGGCAGCAGCGCCGGCGCGATGCTGGCCTGTCGCGCGAACCAGACGAGCACCGAATCGAAGGACGAGAGCACGCCGCCGTTCCGGGGCTTCCAGTCCTTGATCGGCAGGTCGGCGTTGACGCCCTGGCTCGCGAGCCACGCCACTGCCTCGTCCTCGGCGCCGATCTCGTCGATGAGCTTCGCCGCCAGCGCCTGCCGTCCGGTATAGATGCGGCCGTCGGCGAGCGCGATCGCCTCGCCGCGGATGAGCCCGCGCCGCTCTGCCACGATGTCCACGAACCAGTTGAAGGAATCGCGGACGATGCCGGCGATCACCGCGCGCGCCGCCTCGGTGGTCGGCTTGAACGGATTGGGCTCGGCCTTGAGCGGTGCGCTCTTGATGTCCTCGACATTGACCCCGAGCTTGTCGAGGAGCTCGCTCACCTCCGGGTACTGGAAGATGACGCCGATCGACCCGGTGATCGAGGTGCGCCGCGAGATGATGTGATCGGTGGCGATCGCCGCCATGTAGGCGGCCGACGCCCCGACGGTGCCGATGGTGGCGACGGTCGGCTTGGCGTCGGCAAGCTTGCGGAGCGCCTCGTAGAGCGCCTCCCCGCCGGTGGTCGCCCCGCCCGTCGAGTCGATCGCGACGATGACCCCACTGACCGCGTTGCTCTCGGCAATTCGCTCGATCATTTCGATCTGGGAACGATTGTCGGTGATGAAGCCGGAGATGCTGATGCGGGCGATCTGCGGCTCGGCGAACCCGGGGAAACTGTCGCGACCGGCGAGGAACGCGACACCCCCGATGATGGCGAGCGCCAGCGCGATGAAGCCGACGACCCGCCAAAACGACAGTTTGCGGCGCATGCGCCGGCGGTCGACGATCTGGTCGGCGGTCATGGACATGGAGGCGGCCTCATCGGTGCGACGGTGTTTCTTCCCCCGCGCCGGTGGGTTAGCGCCTTATGGCTTTGGCGGCAAGCGACGGGGGAAACGAAAAAGCCCGCGGCGGGAACCGCGGGCTTTGCTGTCTCATGAGCCGATCGGAGGACCGATCAGGCGTCCTTTTCGTCCTTCTCGTCGGCATCGCGCGCCTTGAGGGCCGCGCCGAGGATGTCGCCGAGCGATGCGCCCGAGTCGCTGGAGCCGTACTGGGCGACGGCCTCCTTCTCCTCGGCGATCTCCAGCGCCTTGATGGAGACGCTGATCTTGCGGGTCTTCTTGTCGAAGTTGGTGACCCGCGCGTCGACCTTCTCGCCCTTGGCGAACCGCTCCGGCCGCTGCTCCGAGCGGTCGCGCGACAGGTCGGAGCGCCGGATGAAGGCGGTGAGGTCGGTATCGGCGATTTTCACGTCGATGCCGGCTTCCTTAACGTCGATGACCTCGCAGGTGACCACCGAGCCCTTGCGGATCTCGCCCGCCGCCGCCGTCTCGAACGGATCCTCGCCGGCGACCTGCTTGATGCCGAGCGAGATGCGCTCCTTCTCGATGTCGACGTCGAGGACCTGCGCCTTGACCATGTCGCCGCGGTTGTAGGTCTCGATCGCCTGCTCGCCGGGAACGTTCCAGTCGAGGTCGGAGAGGTGCACCATGCCGTCGACGTCGCCGTCGAGGCCGATGAACAGGCCGAACTCGGTCTTGTTCTTGACCTCGCCTTCGACCACGGAGCCGACCGGATACTTCTCCGCGAACGTCTCCCACGGGTTGGCCAGCGTCTGCTTGAGGCCGAGCGAGATGCGCCGCTTCACCGGATCGACCTCGAGGATCATCACTTCCACCTCCTGCGAGGTGGAGACGATCTTGCCGGGGTGGACGTTCTTCTTGGTCCACGACATCTCGGAGACGTGGATGAGGCCCTCGATGCCGGGCTCCAGCTCCACGAAGGCGCCGTAGTCGGTGATGTTGGTGACGCGGCCCTTGAACCTGGCGTTGACCGGGTACTTGGCCTCGATGCCCTGCCACGGATCGGCTTCGAGCTGCTTCATGCCGAGCGAGATGCGGTGCGTCTCGTGGTTGACGCGGATGATCTGCACCTTGACGGTCTGGCCGATGGTCAGGACCTCGCTCGGATGGTTGATGCGCCGCCACGCGATGTCGGTGACATGCAGCAGGCCGTCGATGCCGCCGAGGTCGACGAACGCGCCGTAGTCGGTGATGT
>CAZXKZ010000154.1:0-5333 GCA_964641825.1 uncultured Bauldia sp. | reverse complement strand
GTCACGCCCGACGTGATGACGGTCGCCAAGGGCATCGGTGGCGGCTTCCCGGTCGGCGCGTGCCTGGCGACCGCGGAGGCGGCGAAGGGGATGACGGTCGGCTCCCACGGTTCGACCTTCGGTGGCAACCCGCTGGCGATGGCCGTCGCCAAGGCCGTGGTCGATATCGTCAGCGACACCGATTTCCTGGAACAGGTGCGCCGCCGCGGCCTTTACCTGAAGCAGCGCCTTGCTTCGGTTGTCGATGCACACGCCGGTGTCGTTGATGAAGTGCGGGGCGAGGGCCTCCTGGCCGGTGTGCGCTGCGTGGTGCAGGCGGCCGAGGTCGTCGATGCCGCGCGCGACAGCGGCCTCCTGCTGGTGCGCGCCGGCGACAACGTCGCGCGCCTGCTGCCGCCGCTCATCGTCAGCGACGCAGAGATCGATGAAGCGATCGCGCGGCTCGATGCGGCGCTGACGGCCATCGAGGCACGCGCTCCGGCGGCGGCCACGGCGTAGGACCGGCATCATGGTCCGCCATTTCCTCGACATCGCCGACCAGGATCCGGCGACGCTGCGCGCCATCCTCGACGACGCGGTTCACCTGAAGGCGTCGCGCCGCGATCCGTCGCCGGCGAAGCCGCTCGCTGGCAAGACGCTGGCGCTGATCTTCGACAAGCCGTCGACCCGCACCCGCGTGTCGTTCGACGTCGGCATGCGCGAGCTCGGCGGCGACACCGTCGTCCTGTCCGGCAAGGAGATGCAGCTCGGCCGCGGCGAGACGATCTCCGACACCGCCAAGGTGCTGTCGCGCTACGTCGACGCGATCATGATCCGCGCGCTGGATCACGCCATGGTGGCGGAGCTCGCGGCCAGCGCGACCATCCCAGTCATCAACGGGCTCACGCGCCTGTCGCATCCCTGCCAGGTCATGGCCGACGTCATGACGTTCGAGGAGCACAAGGGGCCGATCGCCGGGCGCACGGTTGCCTGGGTCGGCGACGGCAACAACGTGCTGGCGTCGTGGGTGCACGGCTCCGCGCGGCTCGGCTTCAACCTCAACGTTGCCACGCCGCCGGAGCTTGCTCCCACGCAGGAGGTGCAGGCGTGGGCGCGGGCCAATGGCGCCGCGGTGACGGTGTCCAACGATCCCCATGCCGCGGTGAAGGGCGCCGACTGTGTCGTCGCCGATACGTTCGTGTCGATGGGCGACGATGAGGCCCAGCGTCGCCACAATCTTCTGATGCCCTACCAGGTGAACGCACGCCTTATGGGCGAGGCCAAGCCGGATGCCATTTTCATGCACTGCCTGCCGGCCCACCGCGGCGAGGAAGTCACCGCCGATGTCATCGACGGGCCGCAGTCGGTCGTCTTCGACGAGGCCGAGAACCGCCTGCACGTCCAGAAGGCCATACTGATGTGGGCGCTGAAAGCGGACCGGCCCTGATGAGTCTCGAAGTCGAAACGGGCCCGGAGGCTTACGGACCGGCCGGCGATGACGCTGTGCGGCCCTTCGCGGTCGAGGCGCTCGACGTGCGCGGCCGCGCCATCCAGATGGGGCCGGCGCTGGACGCGATCCTGTCGCGCCACGATTACCCGCCGCCGGTGTCGCGGCTCCTCGCCGAGGCGATCGTGCTGGCCGTGCTCCTCGGTTCGTCGTTGAAGTTCGACGGTAAGTTCACGTTGCAAGCCGAGACCGATGGCATCGTCGACCTTGTCGTCGTCGACTACCGCACCAGCGGCGACATCCGCGCCTATGCCCGCTTCGACCGCGATGCGATCGACGGCATGCAGGCGGAGCTCGTTTCCGCCGCAACCCTGCTCGGCCGCGGCACGCTCGCCATGACCATCGACCAGGGAACGCACGCCAGCCGCTACCAGGGCGTCGTCCCGCTCGACGGCGACAGCTTCGAGGACGTGGCGCACACCTATTTCCGCCAGTCCGAGCAGATTCCGACGCGGGTGCGCCTTGCCGTGGCCGAGATGCATACGCGCGACGGCGGTGCCATCCGGCGCTCATGGCGCGCTGGCGGGTTGCTGGTCCAGTTCCTTCCCGCTGCTCCGGAGCGCATGCACGTCCGCGATCTGCCCGGCGGCGACGTGCCGGAAGGAGCCGACGCTGACGATACGGACGAGGAGGACGATGACTCGTGGGTGGAGGCGCAATCGCTCGCCTCGACCGCGCAGGACGACGAGCTGACCGATCCGGCGGTTCCCGTCGAGCGTCTCCTCTACCGCCTGTTCAACGAACGCGGCGTGCGCGTCTTCCGTCCCACCGAAGTGCGCGACCGCTGCTCGTGCTCGCGCGACCGTATCGCCGGCGTGCTGGCAACCTTCAGCGAGGAGGAGATCAGGGAGAGCACCGAGAACGGCGCGATCTCCGTCACCTGCGAATTCTGCGGCGCGCGCTACGACTACGACCCGGCCGAATTCGGCGCCGGCTAGACCGGCAGGCGGTCCTCGGCGAGCAGCTTCAGCATGGCGATCGCCCACTCGTAGAGGCGCGGGTAGGGGGATGCGCTGTTCGCCGGGTCCGCCATCGAGAACGCCAGGTACGCGCGATAGAAGCGGAGCGCTGGGGCGATCTCCTCGCCGTGCCGTTCGAGCACCAGATCGCGCACGAAGCGCGCGTCGTCAGCGGAGCATTCCGCGATCAGCTCGAGGGTGAGGTAGGACACGGCGAGATCGAGCACCGGGTCGCCGACGACGGTGAACGGACCGAAGTCGATGACGCCGGAGATGGTGAGGTCCGGCGCCAGCAGGACGTTTCCCGGAAAGTAATCGCCGTGGACGAGATACTTCGGCGGGTGGAGCGGCAGATGCTCGATCATGTCCGCCGCCTTGTCGAAAAGCCGGTAGGGGTCGGCGGCCTCCCTGGCGATGGCGACCCGGTTGACCGAGCGAAAACGTGCAAGGCTCTCGCGGGCGAAGGTCCGCCAGTCGCCGGCCGTCACCGGATGGGCGGCGAGGATATGCCCGTAGGGGAGGGCATCGAACTCGATCATCCGGAATGCGTCGATGGCCGCCACGTAGTTGCGCAAGGCATGATCGCGGAGATCGTCGTTGGCGGCGCGCAGGAACTCGGCCATCGGCTTGCCGCGAACGCGCGTCTCGATGGTGTAGGTGTCGTCGGGGCCGATCTCCTGGATCAACGCGGTCTCGAACGGAAGCCGCCCGTGGATCGAATCGAGGAAAGCCCGGAGCTTCGCGCGGCTGCCGCGTGCGAAAGTGCCGCCCTTCGGTATGCGCAGGATGTGGTCGCTGCCGAGCGCGTAGACGAGGGACTCGCCGCCTTCGCCCAGGAGGTCGGAAGCGCGAAGGGCAAAATCTCCGAGGATACGCGTCGTATCTGGCGTCATCGTCCCGGTCCCGCTGACGTGAACGCGGCGATCAGTTCATCGTGCGCGGCGCGTCCGGCACGTCGAGGGAGAATGCCGGGATGGCGATCGAAAAAAGCTCGCCCTGCTCGTTCTGCATCTGGTAGCTGCCGACCATGATGCCGGATGGCGTCGTCAGCGGGCAGCCGCTGGTATAAGCGAATGTCTCGCCCGGCTTCAGCACCGGCTGCTTCCCGACGACGCCCGCACCACGCACTTCCTCGGTGCGCCCGTTGGCGTCGGTGATGCGCCAGTGACGCGACCTGAGCCGGACCACCTCGGGTCCGAGATTGCTGATTTCGATCTTGTAGGCCCAGAAATAGCGCCCCTCGTCGGGCGCCGATTCCGTCTCGACGAAGGTCGGCTCGACGGTCACCTGGATGGCGCGGGTCGTTTCACGGTACATGCGGCCATCTAGTATTGCTGCTATGCGGCAGCGTCAATCATCGCGCGCGGTCGAGGGCCTGCGTCAAATCTTCAATCAGGTCTTCGGGGTCTTCGAGGCCGACGGAGAGCCGCAGCATGCCCTGCGTGATGCCCTGCTCGATGCGTGCTTCCTCGTTGAATCGCTGGTGCGTGGTGGTCGAGGGATGGGTGATGAGGCTCTTCGTGTCGCCAAGGTTGTTGGAGATACGGGCGATCCCGAGCGCGTTGGCGGCCTTGAACGCACCCTTCTGTCCGCCCTTCACCTCGAAGGTGACCAGTGTCGAGCCGCCTGCCATCTGGCGCCTGGCGAGGTCGTATTGCGGATGGTCGGGACGCCAAGGGTAGAACACGCGGCTCACGTTGCGGTGTTCCGCGATGGCGTCGGCTAGGCGCGCGGCGGTCGCGGTCTGCCGTTCCACGCGCACGGCGAGGGTTTCCAGTCCCTTCAGCATCACCCACGCATTGAACGGGCTCATCGCCGGGCCGGTCTGGCGCAGGAACGTGTGGACATGGTCCGCGATGAACGTCTCGTCGGCGAGGATGATGCCGCCGAGCACCCGGCCCTGGCCGTCGATATGCTTGGTGGCCGAGTAGACGACCACATCGGCGCCGAGCGCGAGCGGCCGCTGCAGGATCGGCGTAGCGAAGACGTTGTCGACGACCAGCCGTGCGCCGGCCTTGTGCGCGATCTCGGCAATCGCCGCAATGTCATAGATTTCGAGTGTCGGATTGGTCGGGCTTTCGAGGAAGAAGGCACGCGTCTTCCTCGTCGCGGCCTTCTTCCAGGCGGCGAGATCGGTTCCGTCGACCAGTGTGCACCCGATGCCGTAGCGTGGCAGGAGGTCTTCCACCACGTAACGGCATGAGCCGAACAGCGCGCGCGCGGCAACCACGTGGTCGCCCGTCTTGAGGCTGGAGAGGAGCACCGCCGTGACCGCTGCCATGCCGCTTGCGGTCGCCCGCGCGGCCCCGGCGCCTTCCAGAAGCCGCATCCGCTCCTCGAACATCGAGACGGTCGGGTTGGCGAAGCGCGAGTAGATGAAGCCGGGCTCCTTGCCGCTGAAGCGGGCGGCGGCTTCCTCGGCGCTGTTGTAGATGTATCCCTGCGTAACGAACATCGCCTCGGCGTTCACGCCGAACTGCGAGCGCAGGATGCCGCCATGCACGAGCTGGGTGGCCGGCCGAAGCCTGGTCTTCCTTGGTGTTGCCTTCCGCGCCATCGCGCCCCTCCAACAAAAAACCCGGCCGCGCGAGCCGGGCCGGGTTTCATCCCACTCCGGCCCTTTTAGCGATTTCTTTTACGTGGCTGCAAGCCGGCCGGCTCAAATGACCACGGTGTGAAGCCGGTCATAGTGTCATCGCGACTTGGCGTCAATCATGGCGTGGGTTAAGGCTGGCTCCGGGCCGCGCATCAGCGGTATCCCCCTTGTTGCGCCGGTTGCGAGAGACGCTGATGGCCGATCAGAAACCGTCCGGAATCCTGCCGGCGAACGCCATTCGCGAGCTGATCGACGGCGGGCACATCGCCGTGGCTCGGCGTGTCGACCCGGA
>CAZXKZ010000153.1:0-5385 GCA_964641825.1 uncultured Bauldia sp. | reverse complement strand
CTCCGACGAGGCGTCCTACGTCAACGGCGCGCTCCTCGACGTCACTGGCGGACGTTGATCACGCCCGGTTGCGTCCCGGCGATTGCGGTGACAGTCTCCGCCGCGAACGAGGGATTGCCCGCGGGAGTCGGGTGAGGGCACCGGGAGACGAGATGCGGTCGTTGGTCATTGCTGCCGTCGCGGCGGCGCTTGTTTCATGTGCTGCCTCCACCGCATCCGCCAAGGTGCTGACGTTCTGCGCCGAGGACAGTCCCGAGGGTTTCGATCCGGCGGCCTTCACGAGCGACGCGACGTTCGATGCCTCGTCGCAGACCATCTACAACCGACTTGTCGAGTACGAGCCAGGAACCGCGAATCTCGTTCCCGGCCTGGCGGAGAGTTGGGAAGCTTCGGAGGATGGCCTCACCTATACCTTCCATCTCCGTCCGGGCGTCAGCTTCCACACCATGCCCACCTTCACGCCGACCCGCGCGCTGAACGCCGACGACGTCGTCTTCAGCCTCAGGCGGCAGGCCGATCCCGACTATCGCTTCTTCGGCTATCTCGGCGGGCTCTGGCCCTGGTACGAGGGACTGGGGCTGGACTCGCGTATCCAATCGGTGACCAGGGTCGATGACCTGACGGTTGCGATCGCCCTCGACAAGCCCGACACGGGTTTCCCCGCCATACTGGCGATGGACTTCGCCTCGATCCTGTCGCGCGAGTATGCAGATGCGCTCATCAAGGCGGAGACTCCGGCGCTCCTTAACGAGCAGCCGGTCGGCACCGGACCGTTCCTCCTGTCCGATTTTGCTTCCGGCACGAGCGTGACCTTCCGTGCCAACCGGTCATATTGGCGCGGCGCGCCCAAGCTCGACTCCCTGATCTTTGCGATCGTTCCCGATCCGGCGGAACGCTTGCGCAAGCTCAAGGCAGGCGAGTGCGATGTCATGGCGGCGCCTGATGCCGCGACCCTATCTGCGGCAGCGGCTGATGAAGCGCTGGAGATCGTCGAGGCCGATCGGCTCGATCTCGCCTACCTCGCGTTCAACACGCATCGTCCGCCCTTCGGCGATGTCCGTGTCCGGCGGGCTCTGGCAATGGCGATCGACAAGCAGGCGATTATCGACATCGCCTACAGCGGCCGTGCGAGCATTGCGAATGGCGTGTTGCCGCCGGCGATGCCGACCTACGATGCGGCCGCGACGTTGCCTGCGTTCGACGCCGAAGCGGCAAAGGATCTTCTTGCCGCTGCCGGTGCTTCGGGCCTGAAGCTCACCATCCTCACCGCTACCGCCGCGCGTCCCTACAATCCTGAGCCGCGGACGACGGCGGACCTGATTGCTGCCGACCTCAAGGCGATCGGGATTGAGACCACTGTCGTCGCGCCGGAGATGCTCGGCGATTTCCTGCGCGAGGCGTCCGACACCGAGCGCGACGGCGCGGTTCTCATCGGCTGGACAGGTGACGATGCCGATCCCGGCCATTTCCTGTCGCTGCTCCTGTCGTGCGATGCGGTCGGTGCCTCCAACCGCGCCCAATGGTGCTTCGCGCCGTTCGACGAATTGCTCGCGCGCGCCGAAGCTACCACCGATCCCGCGGCGCGCGAGGCGCTGTACCGGGAAGCCCAGGCGATGCTCGCGGTCCACCAGCCGATCACGCCGATCGCGCACACCGTTGTTTCCGTCCCGGTTTCCGCGAGGGTTTCCGGATTCGTGGCGAGCCCGCTCGGCCGCCACAATTTCGAGCGCGTCGATCTTGCCAGATAAAGGACGCCGGTTTCGCGCCTGTCCCCCGCAAAACTTGCGTTTTTGACTTGCTTTAGTTGTGCCGCTGCGGTCGAGTAATATCAGCCTTTTCCGTTTTGCCGCCCCATGAGCGGCCGGAACAGGAAGAAATGCCGCTCAAGCGGCCAAGTGGAGGGACCACACTCATGAAACGCGTAACTATGATTCTGGCGGCCGCCGCGCTTGCGGCCGGCATGGCCACCACGGCCAACGCCAAGACGCTCATCTTCTGCCCGGAAGGAAGCCCCGAAGGCTTCGATCCGGCGCCGTGGACGGCGGGTAATACGTTCGACGCATCCGCGCGCACGATCTACAACCGCCTCGTCGAGTTCACCCCCGGCACCACCAGCATCGAGCCGGGCCTCGCCGAGAGCTGGGAAGTCACCGACGACGGCCTTGAGTACACGTTCAAGCTTCGTCCCGGCGTCAAGTTCCACACCACCGACTACTTCACGCCGACGCGCGACTTCAACGCCGATGACGTGATCTTCTCCTTCACGCGCCAGGGCGATTCCTCCAGCCCCTGGTACGAGTACGCGCCCGGCATCGCCTGGGAGTACTACAACAGCATGGACTTCCCGGCGCTCATCAAGGAGATCACCAAGGTCGACGACCTGACCGTGAAGTTCGTCCTCAGCCGCCCCGACGCGGCCTTCATTCCCGATCTCGGCATGGACTTCGCGTCGATCCTGTCGAAGGAGTACGCCGACCAGCTCGAGGCCGCCGGCACCAAGGAAGCGCTGAACACCCAGCCTATCGGCACCGGTCCGTTCCAGTTTGTCGATTATCAGCAGGATGCCGTCATCCGCTATGCAGCCTTCGCCGACTATTGGCAGGGCAAGCAGCCGATCGACGATCTGGTCTTCGCCATCACCGTCGATCCCTCGGTGCGCGCGCAGCGCCTCAAGGCTGGCGAATGTCACGTCATCCCGTTCCCGAACGCGGCCGATCTGCCTGATCTCCAGGCCGATCCGAACCTCGTGGTCCTGGAGCAGGAAGGCCTGAACATCGCCTATCTCGCCTACAACACCACCCAGGCGCCGTTCGACAACCCGACGGTGCGCAAGGCGCTGAACATGGCGATCAACAAGGCGCCGATCATCGAGGCGGTGTTCGGGGGCGGCGCGCAGCCGGCCAAGAACCCGATCCCGCCGACCATGTGGGCCTACAACGACGCCATCCAGGACGATCCCTACGATCCGGACGCCGCCAAGGCGATGCTGGAGGAAGCCGGCGTCCTGCCGCTGTCGATGAAGGTCTGGGCGATGCCGGTGTCGCGGCCGTACAACCTCAACGCCCGCCGCATGGCCGAACTCATCCAGGAGGATTTCGCCAAGGTCGGCGTCACGGTCGAGATCGTGTCGTACGAGTGGGGCGAGTACCTCGAGCGTTCGTCCGCCGTCGATCGCGACGGCGCCGTGCTGCTTGGCTGGACGGGTGACAACGGTGATCCGGACAACTTCCTCGGCGTGCTCCTGTCGTGCGCCGGCGTCGGCGGCAACAACCGCGCCCAGTGGTGCCACGAGCCCTTCGACACGCTCATCAACCAGGCCAAGGTCGTCAGCGACCAGGACGAGCGCAAGAAGCTCTATGACGAGGCGCAGGTGATCTTCAAGGATCAGGCGCCGTGGGCCACGATCGATCACTCGGTCGTCTACCTGCCCATGTCGAACAAGGTGAAGAACATGGTCCAGCATCCGCTCGGCCTGCACCTGTTCCTCAACGTCGACGTCGAAGAATAGTCCGCGAAGTCATGGGGGCGCCCAGGCGACGGGGTGCCCCCAATCTCCCCCGGTCATGCTGAGGTTCATCCTCCACCGGCTAGCCGTGATCGTGCCGACGTTCATCGGCATCACGATCGTCGCCTTTGCCTTTATCCGCCTTCTGCCCGGCGACCCGGTGCTTCTGCTTGCCGGCGAGCGCTCGATGACGCCGGAGCGCCACGCACAGCTCATGCACCAGTTCGGCTTCGATCTACCGCTGTGGCAGCAGTATCTCGACTATATTGGCGCGCTCTTCCGGGGCGATTTCGGCGTGTCGTTCTCGACCAAGCGGCCGGTCGCTTCCGAGTTCTTCGCCCGCTTTCCCGCCACTGTCGAGCTGTCGCTCTGCGCCATCATCGTGGCGGTCGTGGTCGGCATCCCGGCCGGCGTCATCGCCGCCGTGCGGCGCGGCACGCACTACGACCACGGCATCATGACTGCGGCACTGGTCGGCTATTCCATGCCGATCTTCTGGTGGGCGCTTCTGCTCATCATCGTCTTTTCGGGCAATCTCGGCTGGACGCCGGTGTCGGGCCGCATCGGCCTCACGTATTTCTTCAAGCCGGTCACCGGCTTCATGCTCATTGACAGTTTGTTGTCAGGCCAGCCAGGCGCCTTCCGCTCAGCCGTCAGCCATCTCATTCTGCCCACGATCGTGCTCGCCACGATTCCGCTCGCGGTCATCGCGCGCCAGACGCGTTCGGCCATGCTCGAAGTCCTTGGCGAGGATTATGTGCGCACGGCGCGCGCCAAGGGCCTGCCGGCCTACCGCGTCGTCGGCCTCCACGCGCTCCGGAACGCGCTCATCCCGGTGGTCACCACCATCGGCCTGCAGGTCGGCATCCTGATCACCGGCGCCATTCTCACCGAGACCATCTTCTCGTGGCCGGGTATCGGCAAATGGATGGTCGATTCGATCTTCCGCCGCGATTACTTCGTCGTTCAGGGTGCACTTCTTCTCATCGCGATTTTCGTGATGGCGGTGAACCTCATCGTCGATGTGCTCTACGGTTTCATCAACCCGCGCATCCGTCACGTGAGGTAGCCGGTGGCCGACACCACGCTCCCCGCCGGACAGACAGCCAGCGCGCCGGATCGGCCGAGCAGCTTCCTGGAGTTCTGGCGCTACTACCGCGAGAACCGCGGGGCGGTCATCGGGCTCATATTCATCGTCATCGTGATCCTGGTGGCGATCTTCGCCGACTACATCGCCCCGCATTCGCCCTACCAGCAGTTTCGCGATGCTTTCCTCACACCACCGGCATGGGAGCAGGGCGGCAGCTCCAGGTTCCTTCTCGGCACCGATGCGGTCGGCCGCGATATCCTGTCCCGCCTCATCTATGGCACGCGCTATTCTTTGTTCATCGGCGCCGTCGTGGTCACCATCGCGCTCATCGGCGGCATCACGCTTGGCCTCATCGCGGGCTTCATGCGCGGCTTCGTCGACACGGCGATCATGCGCATCATGGATGTCATCCTGGCGTTTCCCAGCCTGCTTCTCGCGCTCGTCCTGGTGGCTATCCTCGGCCCCGGCCTGTTCAACGCCATGATCGCCATCGCCATTGTGCTCCAGCCGCACTATGTGCGGCTCACGCGCGCCGCGGTCCTTGCCGAGCGCAACAAGGACTATGTCGTGGCGGCGCGTGTCGCCGGCGCCGGTCCGCTCCGTCTCATGTTCCAGACCATCCTGCCCAACTGCATGGCGCCGCTCATCGTTCAGTCGACGCTGTCGTTTTCCAATGCCATTCTCGACGCCGCCGCCCTTGGCTTCCTCGGCATGGGGGCCCAGCCGCCCACGCCCGAGTGGGGCACCATGCTTGCCGAATCGCGGGAGTTCATTCTCCGCGCCTGGTGGG
>CAZXKZ010000152.1:0-5470 GCA_964641825.1 uncultured Bauldia sp. | reverse complement strand
CTCCGCCACCACGCTGCCCGAAGGGCGGGCGCGTATGGCTGCAGGCGGCGGCGTGCGTGCCGCCGCGCCGGAGCCCGCCGCAATGCAGGCACCGCAGGCGCGCGCGGCCGAGGCGCCGCGGCTGGAAACCTTCGCCGACCTCGTTGCCTATGCCGGCGAGAAGCGCGAGCTGAAGCTGAAGCATGCGCTGGAGACAACGGTCCGCCCGATCCGCTTCGAGCGCGGCCGGATCGAGGTGGCGCTGACGGAGCAGGCTTCGCCCGGACTGGTCGGAGAACTGTCGCGGAAGCTCGAGCAGTGGACCGGTACCCGCTGGATGGTTGCCGTCAGCCGCGAGGGCGGCGAGGCGACCGTCGCCGAGAAGCGGAAAAGCGCGCGCGAGAAGCTGGTGGACGACGCGCACGCCGATCCGGTGGTCGCCGCCGTGCTGGAGCGTTTCCCCGGCGCGGAGGTGGTCGACGTGCGCGTGCGCGGCGATGCGGCGGCGGGCGAGCCCGCGCCGCCGGACGACGCGGCGCTCTTGGACATTCCGGACGAGGACGACTGACCGATGGCGATGGGCGATTTCATGGGAATGATGAAGCAGGCCAAGCAGCTCCAGGAGAAGATGGAGCAGTTTCAGGCCGAAGTCGCCGCCATGGAGATCGCGGGCAGCGCCGGCGGCGGGCTCGTTTCGGTCACCACCAACGGCAAGGCCGAGCTGAAGCAGGTGAAGATCGATCCGAGCCTCCTCAAGCCGGAGGACGTGGAAATCCTCGAAGACCTGATCGTGGCGGCGGTCAATGACGCGCGGCAGAAGGCCGATGCCGCGCTCGCCGAGAAGATGCGCGGCATGACTGGCGGCATGTCGCTGCCGCCCGGCATGAAGCTGCCGTTCTAGAACGTGAGCCGACAGGCGCGCCTGGTTCGCGATGTCTGGCTGACATGACCCGACCCGTCGCTCTCATCACGGGCGCTGCCGGCGGGATCGGAAGCGCGCTCGCCGCGGGCTTCCGTGATGCGGGTTACGAGGTCGCGGGCGTCGACCGGGTCGCGGGCGAAGGCATCGAGCCGCTCGACATCACCGATGACGCGGCGGTGGCGGCCTTCGGCGCGCGCTTCGCCGCGCTGGCGGTGCTCGTCAATGCCGCCGGCATCCTGCGTCTCCGCGAGGAATACGACCCGGCGGTGTTCTCCTCGGTGCTCGACGTCAACCTCGCAGGGGCGATGCGCCTTTGCGTCGCGTGCCGTCCCGCGCTGGCAAAGGCGCGCGGCGCGATCGTCAACATCGCTTCGATGCACGCGCTTTTCGGCGCGCCGCTGTCGCCGGCTTACGCGGCGTCGAAGGCGGGCATAGCGCAACTGACCAAGTCGCTCGCCGTCGCGTGGGCGGCCGATGGCATCCGCGTCAACGCCATCGCGCCCGGCTGGATCGAGACGCCGATGACCGTGCCAGCACGCTCCGACGCCGCCCGCAACCGGGCGATCGTCGCGCGCACGCCCATGGGGCGCTGGGGGAAGCCCGAGGATATCGTCGGGCCGGCGCTGTTCCTGGCGAGCGATGCCGCCCGCTTCGTCACCGGCGTGGTGCTGCCGGTCGATGGCGGCTACGCTGCCATGTGAAGGAGCCGACGATGCCAGCACCCGCCGACGACGCTGACAAGCGCATCCCGTACCGCCTGCCGCAGCCCGCGGAGATGGAGCCCGACCTGGTCGTCGCGCCGGCGCTGCCCGCCGACGACCGCATCTGGGTGCCGCAGGCGGAGAACATCTGGTTCCGGCCGCTCGTGCTGTCGGTGTCGCAGGGCTACTGGGTCAACCTCCTGAAGGTGACGCGCGCCGGCGTGCTCTCGCGCCACCGCCACACCAACGCGGTCCACGGCTATGTCCTCAAGGGCCGCTGGCACTATCTGGAGCACGACTGGGTGGCTGAGGCCGGCGGCTATGTCTACGAGCCGCCCGGCGAGACGCACACGCTGGTGGTGCCCGAGGACGTGGAGGAGATGATCACGCTGTTCCAAGTGAACGGCATCATGCTCTACGTCGACCCCGACGGTAAGGCGCAGGGCTACGAGGACGTCTTCACCAAGATCGCCATGTGCCGCGCGCACTACGCGGCGTGCGGCCTCGGCGGGGACTACGTGGAACAGTTCATTCGGTAGGGCGATATGGTAGGTTTGGTCCTATGAGCGCCGATGACGTCAAGGAAATCCTCGGGCGGGTGTTGAACTGGCCTGCCGAACGACAGGCCGAGGTAGCCCGCGTCGTCGAGGCGATGGACTCAACGATCGCAGCACTTTGAGCCTCAGCGCGCAGCAGGTGGCCGAGGTCCGGCGGCGCGCTGCGAGCATCGAGAAGACTATCCCGGCGGCGGATGTTTTCAGTCGCGTGCGTTCGCGGACACGATGAAGGTCAGGTTCGAGGCGCGCACTATTCGCCGGGCGCTTCTTCCAGGAGCGGCGCGAGCACGACGTCGATGCGCTCCATGTCCATGGCGCCGCTGTACTTCTCGCCGTTGATGAAGAACGCCGGCGTTCCCTGCACGCCGAGCGCCTGGCCGCGCTCCGCCACGGCGACGATGCCCTCGACGATCGTCTTGTCCTGGAGGCAGGTGGAGAAGGACTCCTCGGTGAAGCCATGGGGCGTGAGCAGCTTGACGAGGGCGGGAGCGGGCTCCTGGACGTAGGCCCACTTCTCCTGGTTCAGGAACAGGCTGTCGATGATGGCGAAGTACTGGTCGTCCGGGCCGCAGCGCGCCGTCATGGCCGCGGCGAGCGCCAGCGGATCGAGCGGGAACTCGCGCAGGATGAAATAGACCTTGCCGGTGTCGATGTACTTCGCCTTCAGGTCGGCGAAGGTGTTCTTGTAGAAGTTGCCGCAGTGGCTGCAGGTGAGCGAGGCGTACTCGATCATCGTGACCGGTGCGTTGGGATCGCCCAGCGTGCGCTCGCCGAGCGGGCCGGCGGCGGCGAGATCAGGCGCCGGCGCGGGTGTCTCGCCCTGTTGGGCGAATGCCGCGACCGGCAGGAGCAGGGCGGCGGCGAAGGTGACTGTCCGCAGGAACGCGCGCATGGAAGCCTCACAGGGTTTCGTTCTGGCGGACCCTAGACGATGTTGGCCGCCGGTGCACATCACACCCGGTTGACACCGGGCCGCCGCCGCCGCTTTGTCCCGTCTGCCCGCCACCTGTAACAGCGATTCCGCACGGAGAGCATGTCCCGTTCCGTCGCCGGCCCAGAGATCGAGCGCCTGATCCAGCTCCTGGCGAAGCTGCCCGGGCTCGGCCCGCGCTCGGCCCGCCGCGCCGCGCTCCATCTGGTCAAGAAGAAGGACGACCTGCTGGCGCCGCTGGCCAGAGCCATGGACGTGGCGGTGGAGACCGTCGTGGTGTGCTCGACCTGCGGCAACATCGACACCAGCGACCCGTGCACCATCTGCTCCGACTCGCGCCGCGACCCACACACCATCGTCGTGGTGGAGGACGTCTCCGACCTCTGGGCGCTGGAGCGCGCATCGGCGCTCAATGCGCGCTACCACGTGCTCGGCGGCGCGCTGTCGCCACTGGACGGGATCGGGCCGGACGACCTCGGCATCGACCGGCTGGTGGCGCGCGTCTCGGCCGGCGGCGTCACCGAGGTGATCCTCGCGGTCAACGCCACCGTCGAGGGCCAGACCACCGCCCACTACATCATGGACCGGCTGGCCGGCACCGGCGTCAGGGTCTCGCGGCTCGCCCACGGGGTGCCGGTCGGCGGCGAACTGGATTATCTTGACGAGGGCACGCTCTCCGCCGCCATGAGACAGCGCACGCCGTTCTAGTCCGCTTCCTGGAGGAACCGATGGTCAAGAAGGTGCTGACGGACATCTACGACTACTGGTTCGGCGCGCTGCGCTCGCCCGGCGACATGCCGGCCGAAAAGGCGGAGATCTGGTTCAGCGCCAAGCCGGAGACCGACGCCCACATCCGCGACACCTTCGGCAAGTACCTGGAGGCGGCCAGGGAGACGGAGTGGGACCTCGCCAACCTGTCGCGCATGGAGCAGGTCGGCCTCATCGTCCTCCTCGACCAGTTCCCGCGCAACATCTATCGCACCACCGGCGACGCCTTCGCCTATGACCGCAAGGCGCTGGCGATCGCGCGCGAGCTTTTGAAGGACGGCGGGCGGCAGTACTACCTCATCGAGCGCCAGTTCGTGGCGCTGCCCTTCATGCACAGCGAGGCGATCGCCGATCAGGACTACAGCGTCTGGTACCTGGCGAACGAGCTGCTGACCGCGCCGCCCGAGCACATCGACCGCCTGCGCATCGGCCTCGACTACGCCACCAAGCACCGCGACATCATCCGCAAGTTCGGGCGCTTCCCCCATCGCAACGTCATGATGGGCCGCGAATCGACGCCCGACGAGATCGAGTTCCTGAAGGGCGGGCGGGGGTTCTAGCCTCCCCGGCGACTCAGTTGTCGCGGTAGGGCGCGAAAAGCTCCGGCGGCGGCTCGTCCCGCCGGGAGGGACGCGGCGCGGGCTTCGGGATCGCCGGCGCCTGCTCGACGCTATCGACCTCCACCGCCGCGATCCGCTCGCCGCGCCCGGTGATCTTGCGGGTCGAGATCAGGATGTCCTCGACGTCCTTGCCGGTCTGGCCGAAGTGCATCTGGAGCTTGCGCACGCGGTCGTCCAGGCGGCCGACGTCGTCCATCAGGCTGGCGACTTCCTTCTGGATGACGTGCGCCTGCTCGCGCATCCGCTGGTCGCGGAGGAGCGACATGACCACCTGGATCGACAGCATCAGCAGGGACGGGGACACGATCACCACGCGCGCCCGGTGTGCCCGCTGCACCACGTCCTCGAAGCGCTCGTGGATCTCGGCGAACACTGATTCCGACGGCACGAACATGAACGCGGTGTCGAGCGTCTCGCCGGGCACGAAGTAGCGGGCGGCGATGTCCTGGACGTGCTTGATGGTGTCGCGGCGGAACTGCGCCTCGGCGGCCTTGACGGCCTCGGGGGTCGCGCCCGCGCGGATCGCGTTCCATGCCTCCAGCGGGAACTTGGCGTCGATGACGAGGCTCGGACCGGAGGGGAACAGGATCAGGCAGTCGGGCCGCGTGTTGTTGCCGAGCGTCGCCTGGAAGGCGTAGGCCTTCGCGGGCAGGCCATCGCGCACGATCTGCTCCATGCGGCCCTGCCCGAAGGCGCCGCGGGTCTGCTTGTTGGCGAGCACCTGCTGCAGCTCGACCACCTGGCCGGACAGCGCCGTGATGTTCTGCTGCGCCTTGTCGATGACCGCCAGCCGCTCGCCGAGGCGGGCGAGGCTCTCGTGCGTGTTGCGCGCCGACTCGACTACCGACTGGCCGACGCGGTGGCCGAAGCCATCGAGGCGGTCGGTGAGCCCGCGCACCTGGCCGGTGATCTCGCCCTGCGCCCGGCGCAGTTCGGCAAGCCCGCTCTCGATCTCGCCGGCCCGGCCGGTCTCTGCCGCTTCTGCCCGGCGC
>CAZXKZ010000151.1:0-5485 GCA_964641825.1 uncultured Bauldia sp. | reverse complement strand
CGCCGTGTTCCTCTGCTCCGACGCCGCCCGCTCGATCACCGGCGCGGTGCTCCCGATCGACGGAGGCTGGAGCGCGGCGTGAGCCTCACGCGCGCCGATGTCCGCAAGATCGCGCTCTCATTTCCGGGAGCAAGCGAATATGCAAGCCACGGCGGCAGGCCCGCCTACCGGATCGGCAAGAAGTTCTTCACCTGGGTGCGCGACGAGGTTGACTCAGTCGTCATCCACGTCGACTCGATCGATGAGCGCGACTCGCTCATCGAAAGCGATCCGGCGCTGTTCCACATCACCGACCACTACCGCGACTGGCCGATCGTGCTCGTCAGGCTGAAAAAAGCCAACGTGAGGCTCGTCCGCGCCATGCTCGAGCGCCGCTTCCAGGCAATCGCGACGAAGAAGCTGATCGCGGAGTGGGAGGCGGGGAAATGACCGACGCCCCTCCCCCGCGCAGCCGGTTTGCCGCGCTCGCCCGCCGGCTCAAGGATGCCGTGAAGCCGCCGCCGGATGGCAACTTCAAGACGGTGAACCTCGCGCTGCAGGGCGGCGGCGCCCACGGCGCCTTCACCTGGGGCGTGCTAGACGGCCTTCTTCAGGACGAGCGCATCGACTTCGAGGCGATCTCGGGGACTTCCGCTGGCGCCATGAACGCGGTCGTGCTCGCCGACGGGCTGATGCGCGACGGTGTCGAGGGGGCGCGCTCGCGGCTCCACGAGTTCTGGCGTGGAGTCAGCCGCGAGGGCGTCCGTGCCGGCGCCGCCAGCGACATCGTGCAGTCAATGCTCGGCTTCTGGGAGATGCCAGGCTTCTCGCCGCGCGCCTATTTCGAGCACCTCGCCAACATGGTGGCGCCATTCCGGACGAACCCACTCAGCATCAATCCGCTCCGCAGCATCCTCGACGAGCTGGTCGACTTCAACAAGGTGCGGGCGAACGATGCGCTGAAGCTGTTCATCTCGGCCACCAACGTGCGCGACGGCAAGATCCGCGTCTTTTCCGGCGACGAGATCACCGCCGACGCCATCCTCGCTTCGGCCTGCCTGCCCTATCTCTTTCAGGCGGTGGAGATCGACGGCGAGGCCTACTGGGACGGCGGCTACACCGGCAACCCGGCGCTCTTCCCCTTCTTCACCGAGACCGAATGCGCCGACATCCTGCTCGTTCAGGTGAACCCTGTGCGGCGCGAGAGCGTGCCCACGACCTCGCACGCGATCATGGAGCGCGTCGCCGAGATCACCTTCAACTCGTCGCTCTTGCGCGAATTCCGCGCCATCGATTTCGTCAACCGGCTGATGGACGAGAACCGGCTCGACCCGAAGCGCTACAAACGCAACCGGCTGCACCGCATCGACGCGACCGAGGCGCTCGCGCGCTACACCTCACCCTCAAAGCTCGACACGAGCTGGCGTTTCTTCGAGCAGTTGCACGAGGCGGGACTGGCAGCGGCGAAGGACTGGCTCGCCGCGCACTACGACGACATCGGCGTCAGGGCGACGGTGGACCTCAGAGCGGAGTTTGGGTGAAGGCCGGGACCTTCGCTCTTCTTTGCCGCCCTACTCGTCCCCCTGCCCCTCGCACAGAATCTGGTGGGTAAAGCCCTTGGCTTTCGCCACCGCCTTCTGGACGGTGCCGCTGTCGCGGACCGGCGTGTCGGCGATAGCAACCTCGAACGACGACAGGAAGCTCAAGAGCGTATCGGTGTTGATGGCGAAGCCAACCGGACCCGCGGTGGTGCCGGCCTTCCTTAGCATCTCGACCTCGTCGAACTTGGCGACGGCAACGCCCACGACGTTGCCGTCGAGATCAAGGATCGGGCCGCCCGAGTTGCCCGGCTGGATGTTGGCCGAGACGGTGAAATTGGTCCGGTCGCCGCCGAGGCCGGTGAGGCTAGCCACCACGCCGGTGCTCGCCGTGAGCGCATCGCCCATGAGATCGGAAAGCGGATAACCGAGCGCCACGATTGCCTGGCCGAGCTCGATAGGATCAGCCTGGACGGTCGCCTTGGTCGGCAGCCGCACGGCCACCCTGATGACCGCGAGATCGTTGCGCTCGTCGGATGCGACGACAGCCGCCTTGCCGAAGCCACGCACCTGCATGGTCTCGCACCCCGCAACGACATGGTGGTTGGTCAGGATCGATTCGTCCGAGATGGCGAAGCCGGAGCCGGACCAAGTCTCCGTCGGCCTCGCAGCGTTGCGGCGGCCGCTACGGCCGCTTCCGTCACCTTGCGCAAGAAGGTCGGCCTGCTGTGAGGCCGTCAGCACACCGTCGGCGCGCACATCGTCCTCGAAATCGACGAGCGCTCTGTGGGTGCGCGCCCCGAAGATGCCGTCGGCCGGCCCCTCGTAGAGGCCGAGCACCATGAGCGCATCCTGGATCAGGATCCGCTCCTTCTGCGGCTTGCTCGAAAACCATTCCGCCGCCGATTCGTAGTCGGCGCGGACGCCAGACGACACCGCCGCAAGCAGCAACGCTGCGAGCAGCACTCGCGGCGAGACGAGCCCAACCATCCACACCCTCGCGACTTCCTCTTGGCCCATCTTATGGTGCCCGGAGGCTTCCGCAAATCGCGAACGCGGCGGCGGAAAATTCAGCCTGCAGACTGCCCGGCCCACTTGCGATCGACCGGATCGGCGGAACCGTCGCGCTCATGCTGCGCATGCACGCGCCGATACTGCGCGGGCGGCAGGCCGAACTCCCGCTTGAAGGCGCGGTTGAAGGCGGCCTCCGATTCGTAGCCAACGTCCATCGCCACCTGGATCATGGTCCTGCGGTCGCCCACCAGCAGGCGGGCGGCGAGTTGGAGCCGCCAGCGGGAGAGGTAGCTCATCGGGGATTCGCCGAGGAGATGCTGGAAGCGCTCCGACAGGACCGAGCGCGAGGCGCCGACCGCGGCGGCGAGATCGGGCAGCGTCCAGTGGCGGTGCGGGCTGCGGTGGATGGTGGCGAGGGCGGCGCCGACGAGCGGATCGCGCGCACCGGCGAGCCAGCCGGTCTGCCCTTCCGGCAGCTCGCGCATGTAGCGCCGGAGCGCCTCGATAAACAGCGCCTCGGCCATCTTCGACAGGAGCAGCATGCCGCCAGGATTATCGGCGCGCGTCTCCGAGACGAGATGCCTGATCGCCGTCTCCAGCCAGGCACCCGACGAATCGCCGCGCACGTTGATACGGATCATCCGGGGGAGCCCCGCGAGGAACAGCCGGCACGCCTTCTGCTCGCAGCCGAAATAGCCGCAGACGAACTTCGTCGTCTCGCCGCCACCGCCGCTGTGCGTCACGCTGAGATCGCCCGCGAGAAACTTGCGGAGCGCCGCTTCGCCATCGTGGAAGCTCGCCGGCGAGCCGTTGGACAGCATGTGGGCATCGCCGTGGGGCATGATGAGGATATCACCTGCCTCGAGATAGAGATCCGCCTCGCATTCCATGTGCGCGACAGCGCAGCCCTCGGTGACGAGATGGAAGATGACCATGTGCTCGAAGCCCGGCGCAAGCACGGGCGCGAGCTCCGAGGCAGGCGGTGAATCGTCGCCCCACGGCGCGGTGTACTCGGCGTTGTAGAAGATGGCGGCCGTTATCCTGACGGACTGCAGAGCCTCCGATAAAGCGTCCATCGTCTTCCTCCCGTGGATACGGTGGCGGCACTTTCCGCGACAGTTTTCGGCAAATTGCGGGCGGCGGCGCAGAAGCGCGAAGCCACTGGCGATAGTTTTGTAGCGGACCCGCGCATCGCCGCTGTGACCGGCGTCACACACGCCTGCTCCTGCAAAATCGCCCGGACGATCGGCAAAGTCCGGCGCGCGCGGCACGCCTATCTCCAGCACCTCGAAACGAACCGCCCCAACCAGCGGCCGAACATACCCGGAGAATGACGATGCGTACCGCCCTCTACATTGGCGGCAACTTTGCCCAGACCCGCGACGCCGACAGCCTGGTGCCGCCGATGCTACTAGCCGCATACCGGCGCTTCGCCGCGTGGCGCCGCATCCGCACGGCAATCCGCCAGCTCTCCGAGCTTCCCGACCGGATGCTTGCCGACATGGGCATTCCCCCGAGCGAGATCGAACACCTCGTCCGCCACGGACGCCCGCAAACCTTCCCCAACCGCACAGGAGCAAGACGATGAACGTGCACACTTCGACAACCCGGCAGGACGCGATGCCCGCCGCCGACCTCGCCGGCATCAAGGCACGACAGCAGCAGACCTGGGCTTCCGGCGACTATGCCGCCGTCGGCACCCTCCTCCAGATCGTGGGCGAGGAGCTTTGCGAGGCGCTCGACCTTCGCGCCGGGCAGAAGGTGCTGGACGTAGCCGCCGGCAACGGCAATGCCTCGCTTGCCGCCGCACGCCGCTTCTGCGAGGTGACATCAACCGACTACGTTCCGGCGCTGCTCGCTCACGCGGAGAAACGCGCCGCCGCCGACGGCCTGAAGATGGCGTTCCGAGAAGCCGACGCGGAGGCGCTGCCCTTCCCCGATGGCAGCTTCGACACCGTGGTCTCGACGTTCGGTGTGATGTTTACCGCCGACCAGGACCGCGCGGCACGCGAGCTCGTGCGCGTGGTACGCCCAGGCGGCAGGATCGGTCTCGCCAACTGGACGCCGGAAAGCTTCGTCGGCCACATCTTCAGGACGATCGGCAAGCATGTCCCGCCGCCGGCAGGCGTGAAATCGCCGGCGCTCTGGGGCACGCGGCAGAGGCTGGACGAACTGTTCGAGGCCGACGCGCCGAGCATTGCCACGAAGGGGCGGACATTCACCTTCCGCTACCGCTCGGCCGAGCATTGGCTCGACCACTTCCGTACGAACTACGGCCCGATGCTGAAAGCGTTCGCTGGACTCGACACGGCCGGCAAGCAGGCGCTCGCCGCCGACCTCATCGCGCTCGTCGGCAGGTTCAACGTTTCCGGCGACACGACGATGGTCGTCCCAAGCGAATATCTCGAGGTGGTCATCGTGCGGCGGTGAAGCTGGCGCAAAGCTGCTTGACGGCACTGCCTGTTCCTGTTCTGTTCCATCCATGGTTTCACGTTCGGGCAGTGCCGATCTTCCGCTCCACAGCGGCCGTGTGCCGGCGTGGCTCGGGCAGCGCATGGCGCGGCTTGGTGCGGTGATCAGCGAGGCGATCGTCGTGCACTACGGGCGCGACGAACTCCTCAGTCGGCTGGCCCATCCCTTCTGGTTCCAGTCATTCGGCTGCGTGATGGGGATGGACTGGCACTCGTCGGGGATCACCACGAGCGTCATTGGAGCGTTGAAGCGCGGCCTGAAGCCGCTGGAGCGCGAGCTCGGACTGCACGTCTGCGGCGGGCGCGGAACGCATTCACGCAAGACGCCGGGCGAGCTGATGGCGCTCGGCGAGCGCATCGGCTTCGACGGCGCGGAGCTGGCAGCCGCAAGCCGGCTCGTCGCCAAGGTCGACAGCGCCGCAGTCCAGGACGGGTTCGACCTCTACCTCCACGGCTTCATCGTCGCCGACGACGGCAAGTGGG
>CAZXKZ010000150.1:0-5492 GCA_964641825.1 uncultured Bauldia sp. | reverse complement strand
CGCAGATCGAGGTCACCTTCGACATCGACGCCAACGGCATCGTCAACGTGTCGGCAAAGGACAAGGGCACCGGCAAGGAGCAGGTGATCCGCATCCAGGCCTCGGGTGGCCTCTCGGAAGCCGACATCGAGAAGATGGTGAAGGACGCCGAGGCGCACGCCGCCGAGGACAAGGAGCGGCGCGCCGTGGTCGAGGCCAAGAACCAGGCCGAGGCGCTCATCCACTCGACGGAGAAGTCGCTCAAGGACTACGGCGACAAGGTCTCGGCCGACGATAAGTCGGCGATCGAGGCCGCGGTCGCCGACCTTAAGAGCGCGATCGAGGGCACCGACGCCGACGCCATCAAGGAAAAGACCGGCGCGCTGGCACAGGCTTCCATGAAGCTCGGCGAGGCAATGTACGCGGCCAGCCAGGCCGGCGGTGGCGACCAGCCGGGCGGCGATGCCGGCCAGGACGGCACCCGTAACGAGGACGTGGTCGACGCCGACTTCGAGGAAGTCGACGACGACGACAAGAAGAAGTCGGCATAGTCCGCCCGAACGGAAGCTGCCCCATGGACATCACCCTTCGCCCGGCAAGGCCGGAAGACGCGGAGGAGATGGCGCGATGGTTCGCCGACCTGGCGGACCTCGCGTCGTGGGGCGGGCCGGACGTGCGCTACCCGCTCACCCCGGACCAGCTTGCGAGCTGGATCGCAGAGGGACAGAACGAGCAGCCGCGCCTCTGCTTCACCGCCATCGATGACGACGACCGCCCGACGGGCCATGTGGAGTTCCTCCACGACCCGCCGAAGCGCTGGGCGCGGCTTGGCCGTTTTGCCATTGCGCCGGAACTGCGCGGCAAGGGTTTCGGGCGCGCGCTTTTCGACCGGAGCCTTGAAATTGCCTACCGCGATCTCGACGTAGAGCACCTGGTCCTGGCCGTGATGCCCACCAACGAACGGGCCCGGCAGCTTTACCTTCAGTCGGGTTTCCGCGATGAAGGGACCTGGCCGGGGACGTGCAAGGTGGACGGGCAGCCGTACGTCATGACGATCATGGGGCTGAAGCGGGAGGAGTGGCAGCAACGGACGGGCGCCCACTCGGGCGTGAGCAAGGTGGCGTGACGTGGCAATGGCGAAGGCAGACTTCTACGAGGTACTGGGCGTATCGCGCACGGCCGACGACAAGACGCTTAAGGCGGCCTTCCGCAGGCTCGCCATGCAGTACCATCCGGACAAGAACCCCGGTGACCACACCGCCGAGATCAAGTTCAAGGAAATCAACTACGCCTACGAGTGCCTGAAGGACCCGAACAAGCGGGCCGCGTACGACCGCTACGGCCATGCCGCCTTCGAGAACGGCGGCGGCATGAACGGCTTCCCCGGCGATTTCGCCGCGTCCATGTCGGACATCTTCGACAACATCTTCGGCGACATGATGGGCGGCCGGCGCAATGCCGGCCAGAACCGCGGCGGCCGTGAGCGCGGCGCCGACCTCCGCTACAACATGGAGATCACGCTGGAGGAAGCCTTCGTCGGCAAGACCGCCGAGATCGTCGTTCCCACCCGCGTCGCCTGCAAGACGTGCTCGGGCAGCGGTTCGCGTCCCGGATCCAGCCTCAAGACGTGCACCACCTGCGACGGCCACGGCCGCGTGCGCTCGTCGCAGGGCTTCTTCTCGATCGAACGCACCTGCCCCACCTGCCAGGGCCGCGGCCAGGTCATCTCCGACCCCTGCCCCGAATGCCGCGGCGCCGGCCGCACCACAGAGGACCGCAAGCTGTCGGTCAACATCCCGGCCGGCATCGAGGACGGCACGCGCATCCGGCTTTCCGGCGAGGGTGAAGCGGGGCTGCGCGGCGGCCCGGCTGGCGACCTCTACATCTTCCTGTCGATCCGCGCGCACGAGTTCTTCCAGCGCGACGGCGCCGACATCGCCTGCAAGGTGCCGATCTCGTTCACCACCGCCGCGCTCGGCGGGCAGTTCGAAGTCCCGACCATCGACGGCGGCAAGACCAAGGTGAAGGTCCCCGAAGGCACCGCGACCGGCAAGCAGTTCCGCCTCAAGGGCAAGGGCATGCCGGTGCTCCGCTCGGCGCGGGTCGGCGATATGTACATCCAGGTCGTGGTCGAGACACCGCAGAATCTCACGCGCCGCCAGCGCGAGTTGCTGGAGGAGTTCGAGCAGGTGTCATCGCCGCAGAACAATCCGGAATCGAGCGGCTTCTTTTCGCGGGTCCGCGATTTCCTCGAAGGGCTCGGCGGCTAGTCCCGGGGCACGGTCATCATCATGAGAGAGCGAACGCGCATCCTGGTCTTCGCAGGATCGATCCGCACCGGTGCGCTTTCCGGGAAGGTGGCAGCCGCGGCCGCCAAGGAACTCGCCCTGCTCGACACGGACGTCACCACCATATCGCTCGCCGACTATCCGCTACCGATCTATGACGGCGATCTCGAAGCCGCCAAGGGCGTGCCGGAGAATGCGACGAAGCTGGCAAAGCTCATCGTCGCAAGCCACGGCATTTTCGTATCGACGCCGGAGCACAATCACGGCCTGCCGCCGCTGCTCACCAATATGCTCGCCTGGGTGAGCCGCATCAAGCACACCGGCACGATGCCCTACCGCCACAAGGTCTATGCCATGGCCGCGTCGTCCGACGGCCGCTTCGGCGGGGCGCGGGCGATCATCGCGCTCCGCACGGCGCTCGCGATCTCGGTCGGTGGCGTCGTCATACCGGCGCGCGTCGAAGTGCCGATGGCGCAGAACGCCTTCGACGAAGCCGGCGAGTTCATCGACGAGATCAACACCAGATCGATGAAAGCCTGCTGCAGCCAGCTCGTCGATTTCGCGCGGCGGCTGGGCGAGTGACGGCGGTGCCGGCCGAAACCCTCACCGCCGGCACCGATTCCCGCTTTCTTCGCGCAATCGCCTTCATTGAAGGCACGACGCTGGTCGCGCTCGTCTTCGTCGGGATGCCGCTCAAGCACGTCTTCGGCGTCGGCGCTGCCAATGCGATCCTCGGTCCCGCCCACGGCGTTGCGTTCCTCGTCTACGCGGCGACCGTGCTGGTCGTGTTCGCCGTTGCCCGGCGCTCCTTCGACTGGCTGGTGATGGCGATGCTCGCCAGCATCATCCCCGGCGGCACGTTCTGGTTCTTCACCAAAACCGCCCGCGCCTGAACTCGACGGGCGCGCTGACGGCTTGACGTGCCGGGCTCGTTCCGCGACAAGGCGGGTCATGCCAGCGACCGCTCCCCGTGACCGCCTGATCGTCGCCCTCGACGTACCGGCCGTCGCCGAGGCCGAGGCTCTGGTCGCAGCACTCGGCGACAGCGTCGGCTTCTACAAGGTCGGGCTCCAACTCGTGTTCGCCGGAGGCCTTCCCTTCGCCGAACGGCTGGCGCGATCCGGCAAGCGCGTGTTCCTCGACGTGAAGCTGCTCGACATCGACAACACCGTCGAAGGCGCCATCCGCAGCATCGTGCCGATGGGCATGACCTTCGTCACGGTCCACGCCTACCCGAAAGCGCTGCGCGCCGCGGTCAAGGCGCGGGGCGGTGCCCCGCTGAAGCTGCTCGCCGTCACGGCGCTCACTTCGATGAGCGACGCCGACCTTACCGACGCCGGCTACGCGGAAGACGCCGGCCGGCTGGTGGCGCGGCGCGCCGCCGATGCGGTCGCCGCTGGCGTCGACGGCATCGTCTGCTCGCCGGCCGAGGCGGCGGCCGTCCGCGCCGTTACTGGGCCCGGCATTGCCATCGTGACGCCCGGCATCCGCCCGGCCGGCACGGAGGCCGCGGACCAGCGGCGCATCGCCACGCCCGAAGCAGCCATCCGGGCCGGGGCCGACTATCTGGTGGTCGGGCGGCCGATCACGGGCGCGGCGAACCCGAAGGCGGCGGCCGAGGCGATCGTTGCCGGGATCGAACGCGCCACGAGCGTTGCCGCGTAGGGAGCACACATGGCCAAGGGATACTGGATCGCCGGACTGAACATCACCGACCAGGCGAAATACGACGCCTACCGTGCGCTCAATGGCGCGGCCTTCAGCAAGTACGGCGGCCGTTTCCTGGTACGCGGCGGCAGGTACGAGAACCCGGCCGGGGAAGCCTGGCCGCGCAACGTGGTGATCGAGTTCCCGAGCTACCAGGTGGCGATCGACTGCTACCGCTCTCCCGAGTACCAGAAGGCGATCGCAGCGCGCGAAGGCGGCGTCGAGATCGACGTCATCATCATCGAAGGCTACGACGGCGAGCAGCCGTAGGCACCCTCTCTCCGCTCGTCCCCACGGTAGGGCAATGCGTTGCCCTGCCTCACGTTGGCGGATATATCCGCAATCGTTCTAAGGACCTGTCCGCGCTCCCGGAGCCCACCGCCATGACCGACATGCGCTTGATCGTCGTCGGCGCCGCGGGCCGCATGGGCCGGACGCTCATCCGCATCGTCACCGAGATGCCCGGCGTCGTGCTGGCGGCGGCGATCGAGCGGGCGGGCGCGCCGGAGGTCGGCAAGGATTCAGGCGAGCTCGCCGGGACCGGCGCCAACGGCATCGCCGTCACCGACGAGCCGGTGGCGGCGTTCGCCAAGGCCGACGGCGTTCTCGATTTCACGATACCCGCGGCGACCGTCGCCTTCGCCGAACTCGCCGCACAGGCGCGCATCGCCCATGTCATCGGCACTACGGGCCTTTCGGACGACGACAACCGGAAGATCGAAGCGGCCGCCCGTCACGCGCCCATCGTCAAATCGGGAAACATGAGCGTCGGCGTGAACCTCCTCGCGGCGCTCGTCCGCCAGGCGGCCGCGGCACTCGATCCCGATTTTGACATCGAAATCCTGGAGATGCACCACCGGCACAAGGTCGATGCGCCGTCGGGCACCGCGCTCCTTCTCGGGCGGGCGGCGGCGGAAGGCCGCAGCATCGACCTCGACCAGCATTCGGTCCGCAGCCGCGACGGCCACACCGGCGCGCGCCGGCGCGGCGACATCGGTTTCGCGACGCTGCGCGGCGGCGCGATCGTCGGCGAACACTCCGTTGTCTTCGCGGGCGAGGGCGAGACGATCGAGCTCACGCACCGTGCCTTCGATCGCGCGCTGTTCGCGCGCGGTGCGGTGCGCGCGGCCCTGTGGGGGCGCGACCGCAAGCCGGGGCTCTATTCCATGGCCGACGTTCTCGGCCTCCAGTAGCGACAGGGGAAGCATGACCGACCGCCTGCTTGTGCTCGTCCGCCACGGACAGAGCGAATGGAACCTCAAGAACCTGTTCACCGGCTGGCGCGACGTCGACCTCACGCCGCAGGGGATCGAGGAAGCAAAGGCCGCCGCGGCGCAGCTCAAGGCCCGCGACCTGAAATTCGGGATCGCGTTCACCTCGGCGCTCATCCGCGCCCAGCGCACGCTCGACCTGATGCTTACCGAGCTCGGCCAGCCCGACATGCGGGTGGAGCGCGATCTCGCCCTCAACGAGCGCGACTACGGCGACCTCTCCGGCCTCAACAAGGACGATGCGCGC
>CAZXKZ010000149.1:0-5609 GCA_964641825.1 uncultured Bauldia sp. | reverse complement strand
GCCTGCGAGTCGGTATTGGCGACGACGAACTCACAGCCGATCAATCCTGACCGGATCATGTTGTTGACGGCGTTGCCGCCTGCGCCGCCAACACCGAAGACTGTGATCTTCGGCTTCAGTTCCTTGATCTCGGGCAGTTTCAAGTTGATTGTCATGGCACCCTCGTCCGTCTTGACCCCTGATCGGCCGTCCGCGCGTCCCGCCGGCCCTGTTTCGTCCGTTTCCGCACGCCGCCGCCGCGACGCCGGTGTTCTCGTTTTTCCTCGCCCGGCGATCAGAAACTCTCCCTGATCCAGTTGCCGACGCGGGCGAAGTAGCCGCCCGTGCCGGTCATGGCGTAGTGCGTATGGCTGCCGCCATCGTCGGCCAGTTCCATGCCGGCGACCTGCGGATAAACAAGCAACCCGACCGCGGCCGCGAACGCCGGCCCGCGTGCCATCTCGGGCAGGCCGGCGACGCCGAGCGGGCGGCCGAGCCGGACATTGCGGGCGAGCACGCGCCGCGCGGCTTCGGCAATACCGTTGAGCTGGCTGCCGCCGCCGGTGAGCACCAGGCGGCGCCCGAACAGCGCGGCAAAGCCGGATGCATTGAGCCGGTCGCGGACAAGCTCGAGGATTTCGTCGACACGCGGCTTGATGATGCGGGTGAGCGCCGAGCGCGGCACCTGATGCGGCAACTCGTGCTCGTCGGCGTCGAGCGCCGGGACTGACAGCATTTCGCGCTCATCGGAGAAGCCGGGGAGCGCACTGCCGAACATCGTCTTGAGGCGCTCGGCATCCTCGACTCGCGTCGACAGCCCGCGCGCAACGTCGGTGGTGATGTGCTGGCCGCCGACCGCGATGGCATCGACGTGGACAAGGTGGCCACGGCTGAAAACGGAGATGGTCGTGGTGCCGCCGCCGAAATCGACCACCGCGCAGCCGAGCTCGGCTTCGTCATCGACGAGAACGGACAAGCCACTGGCATAGGGCGAGGCAACCAGCCCCTCGACGCTGAGGTGGCAGCGGTTGATGGCAAGCTCGAGATTGCGGATGGGCGGCGTGTCGGCGGTGACCAGATGCATGTCGACGCCGAGCCGGCTGCCGACCATGCCATCCGGATCGGCGATGCCGCCGTTGCCGTCGAGGGAATAACCGATGGGAAGCGCATGGACGACCGAGCGCCCCTCGGTCACCGAATAGTGGCGGCCCGCGGCGAGGACGCGGGCGATGTCGGCCTCGCCGATGGGCCTGGCATTGAGGGCGACGGATGCCGAGCAGGTCTCGCTGGCAAGACGTCCTGCCGACAGGGTTACGATGAGCGACTCGACGGTGAGGCCCGCCATGCGCTCGGCAGCATCGACGGTCTTGCGGACGGCCTCCTCGGCAGTGTCGAGATTGACCACGACGCCCGATTTGATGCCGCGGGAGCGATGGTGGCCAATGCCGAGGATCTCGACCGCGTGTGTGCGGCCGCGCAATGCCTCGCCCGGCTGTGCCGCGCTCAGGCGCGCCACAAGGCAGCAGATCTTGGTGGAGCCGACGTCGAGGACGGAGACAACCGCACGCCGGCGCGTCCTCCCCTTGCCCTTCCCGTCGCCACCGAACAGGCTCATCAGGTATTCGTCCTTCTCTGCTTGGCGGCCTTGGCACGCTCCGCCAGCATCTTCTCGCGCGCCTTCACACCGGCCTCGGTCATGCGGACGACGAGACGGCCGGACTCGCGGAGATCGAGCGCCGCCACTTCGCGGTCGAGCACCGCGTGGTCACGCTGGAGCATGGCAACGGTGGCAAGGGCGGCGTCGGGCTTCTCGGCGGGCAACATGAGCTGGATGCCGTTGCCGAGGACGACCGTCCACCGTTCGGCGGAAACCAGAACGCCCGCGCGCACCCGCCGAGCGATCTCGGGAAACGGCTCGATGAGCGCAGTGAACTCGGTGACCCTGTCGGCCGCACCCCTGCCGACGACCATCGGCAGACCGGCATAGCGCTCGCCAAAACGATCGGTGATCGCGCGCCCGGCGTCGTCGATGAGCGAGACGACCCCGTCGTGCTGCCACAGCGCATACGGCTCGCGCTCGACGATGGCGACCTCTAGCGTATCGGGGAAGATCTTGGTGAGCGCCGCATGCTTGACCCACGGCAGGGCCTCGACGCGGCCGCGCGCGGTCTCGAGGTCGAGCGTCAGCAGCGACGGGAACGGCCCGAGCGCCAGCCCTTCGAGGACATCCACCTCAGAGGTTTCGCTCTGGCCGCTGATCTTGACGTTCTCAACGGCAAAGCCGGTCCACGAGGTGACGGCCGAAAGGACGGTGGTGCCGTGGCCGCCGGCGAACATGCCGGCGACGCCCGTGGCGGCGAACAACAGGAACGCGCCCTTGAGGCCGGCGTGGCGCGGCAGCTTGCGGTCGAGCCGGCGGAGCGCGCGCGCCGGCCTGCGCAGGACGCGCGGCAGGACGATCCGCCGGGAGGCTTCCGCCCGCACCGCATCGGCATCGAAGGAACCGGTATCGTCAGTTTCTAGCGACCGCACGAAGCATCCTCGACAATCCAGCGCACCAGAGCCGGAAAATCCATGCCCGCGTGAGCGGCCATTTCCGGAACCAGTGACGTCGCCGTCATGCCGGGCTGCGTGTTCACCTCGAGGCAAATGAGACCGTCCGTCCCCTCGAGCCGGTCGTCGTACCTGAAGTCGGCGCGACTCACCCCACGGCAGCCCAAAGCCTTATGGGCGCGTAGGGTTAGCATCCGTACATTTTGGTAAATAATCGGTGAAATTTGCGCCGGGAGGACGTGTTTCGAACCGCCCGGACGGTACTTTGCGTCGTAATCGTAGAAGCGCTCCTGCGTCACGATGTCGATGACATCCAGCGGATCGTCGCCGCGCACGGCGCAGGTGAGCTCGCGGCCGCCGATGTAGCGCTCGATCATCACAGTGTCGCCATAGTGCCACTCGTCCGAAAAAAGCTCCTGCGGCGGGTGGTGCTGGTCTTCCTTGACGATGAGGACGCCGAAACTCGACCCCTCGGCCGGCGGCTTGATCACATAGGGCGGCTCGATGACGTGCCGTTCGGCGGCCTCGAACCGATTGACCAGCACCGACTCGGCGACCGGGATGCCCGCGGCACGCATCACGTCCTTGGCTCTGGGCTTGTTCATGGCCAGCGCCGAGGCCAGCACGCCGGAGTGGGTGTACGGGATGTTCAGGACTTCGAGGATGCCCTGGACGCAGCCATCCTCGCCGAACGGGCCATGCAGCGCATTGAAGGCCACGTCCGGCCCAAGCTTGGCAAGGACATCGGCGACGTTGCGCTGCACATCGACCCGCGTGACCCGATAGCCGGCGACCTCAAGGGCATCCGCACAGGCATTGCCGGAGGAAAGCGACACCGGCCGCTCGCTCGACCAGCCGCCCATGAGGACGGCAACGTGGGTAGTCACGGACGGACTCCGATGACGAACGTCCCTTCCGGATCGCATTGCTGCATGGTGTCCGACCGCGCCTTGTCGACGATCGCCTCGACCTCACGCTGGAGAAAATCGAACAGCACGAGCGCCTCGTGGTCTTCCAGCGCAATGGTTCTCATCGGATCGGGACTTCTCAGATGGCGGGCCGGACGTCGGTGTGCCGGAAATCGTCGCCCTTGAACAAGAGTGGCTCTTGGAGATCGCGCGCCAGCGCATAAGCAAAGCAATCGCCGAAATTGAGGCCAGCGGGATGACCCGAGCCCCGGCCATAGTCGCGGTACGCCTCACGCGCGATCCGCGCCTGACGCTCGGTAACGGGCTCGATAGTGATCTCCATTCTTTGGAGCAATTCGTCCAGTTGCCGTGCCAGCACCGGATCGCGTTTGCCATCGACGACAATGCCGATCTCCAAATAGCTTGCCGCGGAGATGCGGACGTTCTGCTCGCCAGCGACAGCTTCTTCAAATGCCTCCGAACCGGTTTCCCTGAGAAGAATGGCAATAGCTGCTGAAGTCTCGAGAATCATTTCGGCAAGCCAGTCTCGCGATCGTAGAGGCCGTTCTCACCATACATTGCCTCGTCCATATCGAGCCCCTTCAGCAAGGGCGCCGTCTTCGCGGATATCTCTCTCATTGCGCGCAGACGTTCGCGCTTCCGCGTCTCGTCGCTATGCCTATCCAACGCCTCCCGAACGGCAATCGTAACGGCTTCCGTCTGGCCCTTGCCGGTCTTGGCCGCAAGTTCGCGGATGAGCCGCTCGGTTTCGGGATTCTTGATGTTGATTCCCATTTCGGTATCCTTCTACCTTTCAGAGGTAGAAATATACCAAATCACGTCTGGCCTCAACTGTTGTAACCGAGGAACGGCTCGACCGGGTCGGCCGCAAAAGCTCCCACCCGCTTGATTTCCCAATGCAATCGCACCCCGCTCGCTTTCAGAACCCGCGCCCGCACGGTCTCGCCGAGCAACTCCAGGTCGTAGGCGGTTGCATCGTCCGCGTTGATGAGGAAGTTGCAGTGCATCTCCGACACCTGCGCACCGCCGACCCTGAGGCCGCGGCAGCCAGCGGCGTCGATCAGCTTCCAGGCACTCGTGCCCGGCGGATTGGTGAAGGTTGATCCGCCAGTCTTCTCACGGATCGGCTGGACCGTCTCTCTGTGATGCTGGACGGCATCCATCTCGGCCTGGATCGTCGCGCGCTCGGCCGGCGGCCCTTCGAACAGAGCATCCGTGAAGATGAGATCGTCGGGCGCGGCGGTGTGACGATAAGTGAAGCCCATATCGACATTCGACAGCGTGACGCGATGGCCACGCCGATCGATGGCGCTGGCTTCGACCAGACGTTCGCGCGTCTCCACGCCATTGGCGCCGGCATTCATGCGGAGCGCACCACCGATCGTGCCCGGGATGCCGTGGAAGAAAGCGAAGCCCCCAAGGCCTGCTTCCAACGCAAACGCGGCGAGGCGCTTGTCGGGCAGCGCGGTTCCAGCGCGGATACGGGTTTGCCCGATGCGTTCCGCCTGTCCGAAGCCTTTTGCCGACAGCCGGATGGTGACGCCCGGGATGCCGCCATCGCGCACCAGCAAGTTGGAGCCGACGCCGATGACCGTGACCGGCACAGACGGATCAAGGCGCGACAGGAACAGCGCGAGATCATCCGCATCGGCCGGCTGGAACAGAAGCTCAGCCGGCCCGCCGACACGGAACCATGTGAACGGCGCCAGCTCCGCATTCTCGGTGAAACGGCCACGGACCGCAGAGAAGTCGCCGAAACGATGAGCCACGGACGCCGCGCTCATGGACGGTCAGTGGTCAGGGCGGCCAGTTGCCCCGGCAGCGCGTAGGCCCAGGCGCTGATCGAGCCTGCACCGAGGCAAACGACATAGTCGCACTGAAGCATGTGAACGATACCGCTGATAATGCGTCGATCGTCATCGCGTGCATCGCGGTGGCCGCGGAGCTTCAGCCCTTCGACCAATGAGTCGCGGTCGAAGCCGTCGATCGGCGCCTCGCCGGCGGGATAGACAGGCGCGACGAACACGGTGTCAGCGTCGTTGAAACAGGCCGAGAAACGGTCGAAGAGATCGCGCAGACGCGTGTAGCGGTGCGGCTGCATGACTGCGACGACATGACCCGGAGCGACCGAACGCGCCGCCTTCAGGA
>CAZXKZ010000148.1:0-5630 GCA_964641825.1 uncultured Bauldia sp. | reverse complement strand
GGTTCGAGACCCACTTCCCGGGCGATTTCATCGTCGAGTATGTCGGCCAGACGCGCGGCTGGTTCTACACGCTCATGGTCATGGCGACGGCGCTGTTCGACAAGGCGCCATTCCGCTCGGCCATCGGCCACGGCATCGTGCTCGACGAGAACAAGCAGAAGCTGTCGAAGCGCCTGCGCAACTATCCCGATCCGGTGGAGGTGTTCAACACCTACGGCGCCGATGCGCTCCGCTGGTACATGGTGTCGTCACCACTGCTTTCGGGCGGCGATCTCGCCATGCCCAAGGACGGCAAGGCGATCGGCGAGGCGATCCGCTCGGTCATCCTGCCGCTCTGGAACGCCTATTCGTTCTTCACCCTCTACGCCAACATCGACGGCATCAAGGGCAGGCAGATCGCGAACGCCGATGCCGAGCTTGACCGCTACATCCTCGGCAAGACCGCCGAGCTTGTGCGCGCCGTCGAGACGGCTATGGACCGCCTCGATCTCGCGGCCGCGTGCAATGCGCTGCCGCCGTTCATCGAGGCGCTCAACAACTGGTACATCCGCCGCTCGCGGGAAAGATTCTGGAAGGCGGAGAAGGACGCCGACAAGCGCGCCGCCTACGACACCCTCTACACCGTGCTCGTCACGGTGACGCGCACCATGGCGCCGTTCCTGCCGTTCGTCACCGATTTCATCCACCGCGCGCTGGTTGAGGGCAGGAGCGTCCATCTTGAGGATTGGCCGGAGGCGGATGCGTTCCGCGTAGATGCCGCACTGGTCGCGCGCATGGATCTCGCGCGCGCCGTCTGCTCCGCCGCCGCCTCGATCCGCACCGCGAAGAATCTCCGCAACCGCCTCCCGCTTGCGAGCCTCACCGTGGCGCACCCGGGCCATGCCACGCTGACGCCGCTCCGCGAGGTCATCGCCGAGGAAGCCAACGTCAAGGCGATCGATTTCTCCGACGATCCGGTGTCCTTCGGCTCCGAGGTGCTGGTGGTCAATCCGCGCGTCGTCGGCAAGCGTCTCGGCTCGGCCATGCAGGCCGTGCTCGCCGAGGCGCGGCTGGGGCAGTGGACCCGTCTCGAGGGCGGCGCCGTCGAGGTAGCGGGCAACCGCATCGAGCCCGGCGAGTACGAGATCCGCTTCCAGCCGAAGGAGGGGCTCGCGGCCGCACCGTTCGATGGCAACGCCGGCGTCGTCGTCCTCGACACGAAGGTCACGCCGGAACTCGAGGCGGAAGGCCTCGCCCGCGATTTCATCCGTCTCGTCCAGGTCGCCCGCAAGGACGCCGGCTTCAACGTCGCCGACCGCATCGTCATTGAAGTCAATGCAGGGCCTGCCGCCGCCGCCGCCATCGACGCCCATCTCGATACGGTCAAGGGCGAAACTTTGGCGGTGACGCTCGACACGACCGCCAGTCCGTCCGGCACTGTGTCGGAGGCGAAGCTCGGCGACGAGCCGATCGCCATCGGCGTGCGCGTCGCCGCCTAGCCGCCCGTCCAGACGTACGACCCGACGCCTTCGGGCACGATCAGGCAGCCGCCGTCGGCTATGTAGAGCTGCGTGCCCGCCGTCTCCTGCGTGAAGGCATAGCGGTGCGCCGGCGCAATCGCCAGCCCGTACTTCCCGGTTGCCAGCGCCTCGTCGGTCAGCCGCTCGATCTCGGCTTCGCTCATGTCGGCGCCGAACGCGTCGAGCCTGACCGCGAACCTTGCCCTGTTCCGCGTAGTGATGCGGACGGTGTCATGGCTCGCATTCTCGAGCAGGATGACGCCGCGTTCGGTCGTGGCGCCGTCATCCTCGCCGCAGGCGATAGTGCTGAGGCCCGGTAACCCCGGCCGTCCCAGCATGTCCGCCGCGAGCTCGGTCACGCCCGGCGCCAGCGCCTCCAGCCGCCGGAAGGATTCCTCAGGCGTCGGCATGACGCCGCCGGCCACCGTCTCGGTTGCGGGGAAGGCAGCGCGCAGGTCTGCGACCAGGGCGCCGAAGTCGCGCCCCGCCACCATGTGGTCGGCGATCTCGGCAAGGCGGAACTGGAACCATGCGTAGTTGTCCAGCCCGACGCCCGAATAGAGATCGTCGAGATCGACCAGATATTGCGTGCGCGCCGCGTCGGCAAAGCCTTCCGGCACGCCTTCGAGCAGCGACCGGTCGTCGGGCCGTGTCGCGCTGAGGTAGCCCGCCAGGAAGACGTTGGCGACGAGCTCGTTGACGAAGAAGCTGTTGCTCCACAGGCCGATGTCGCGCGCGATGGCGTGGCCGATCTCGTGGAAGGTGAGGTTGGTATTGAGCGCGCGGTCCTCGAGGCCCCAGGCGTCGAAGCCCGGAAAGTCCGCGACGCTGTCGGGCATGACGACGAGCCCGGTTACGACCTCCGCATAGGGCACCGGGTAGGGCTGCCCCGCATAGCGCGCATAGTCCTCGGCATTGAGCACGGCCAGCCTGAGCGGACCCTCCCAGGCGAGCGCCTCGCGGTACCATGCCACCGCTTCCGCCATGGTGTCCGCGAACTGGTCGGCTTCCGCTTCCGCCGAGGGCGAATACCAGATGGGGAAGGGCTCCTGCCGGCTGGGCAGGTCGGAATTACGGAGTGCGTGATAGGTCAGCGCGTGGTCTTGCGCCGATGCAGTCGCGCAACCGGCAAGCAGCGCGGCCGCGATGGCGAGCGCGCCGAACGGCCTCACAGTCCCGCGTTGCCGCGCTCGATCAGCTTCCACGCCGCCGGCACCGCCAGCGCGGCGAGCGCGATCTTGAGGATGTCGGCCAGCACGAACGGCACGACGCCGTTGATGAACGCGCCTTCCATCCCCATGCCTGTACCGCTGGAAAGCTGCGCGAACCATGCCAGCCACGCGAAGCCGAGGGCGAAGACGACGACATCGGCGACCACCATCGCCGCGAACAGCTTCGGGGTCGAGCGGTCCCAGCCGCGGTCGGCGGCGCTGCCCACGATGAGCGCGAGCAGGATGAAGCCGACGAGGAAGCCGCCCGTCGGCCCGAGGAAATAGAGCGGCCCGGCCATCAGCGGCGGGGTATTGGTGAACACCGGCAGTCCGAGCGCGCCGGCAAGCAGGTAGGAGATTACCGTCAGCACCGCGAGCCGCGAGCCGTAGGCAGCGGCGAGCGCCATGATCGCGAACGTCTGCAGCGTCATCGGCACCGGGTAGAACGGCACGCTGATCTTGGCGGAGATGGTGAGGACGAGGACGCCGCCGATCAGCAGCACCGCCCACTGCACGAGCTGGTTGGCGCTCTCCGGCCAGACGGCCACGGCAAGCGCGCGGGAGGTGGCATTTTCGGACATCAGCGACATCGACAGGTCCCCGGGATCGGTGCGCGGAAAACGGCCAAACCTATAGGGTCAATCGGGAAGTCGGGCAAGCATCGCCCGGAGGAGTGCCGGAAATCTCCAGAATCTCCCTTGTCGCCGGCGTGCGCGTCGCTACAAGGCATGGCGATGACCGACAAGCAGGCCCGCATCGCGCAGATCCTGTCCGCCGCCCCGGTGGTCCCTGTGCTCACCATCGAGGATCGCGCCGTCGCCGTGCCGCTGGCGCGTGCGCTCGTGGCCGGCGGGCTAACGGCCATCGAGGTCACGTTGCGCACGCCCGCTGCGCTGGAGTGCATCCGCGCCATCGCCGGCGAGGTCGGTGGCGCCAGCGTCGGCGCCGGCACCGTCCTTGATGCCGCGCAGTACGAGGCCGCAGCGAAAGCCGGCGCGCTGTTCATGGTCAGCCCCGGAGCCACCGATGCGCTCCTCGATGCGGCCGATGCGTCGTCGGTGCCGTTCCTGCCCGGCGCCGCCACCGCTGGCGAGGCGATGCGCCTTCTCGACCGTGGCTACCGGCATCTGAAATTTTTCCCGGCCGAGCCCGCCGGCGGGCTTGCCTACCTGAAGGCGCTGGCCGCGCCGGTGGCGTCGGTGCGTTTCTGCCCCACCGGCGGCATCGGCCCGAAGAACGCGCCTGACTATCTCGCGCTCCCCAATGTCGTCTGCGTCGGCGGCTCGTGGGTGGCGCCGCCGGAGGCCATTGCAGGCGGCGATTGGGCTCGCGTGACGGCGCTGTCACGCGATGCGGCTGCGCTTGGAAGAGGTTGAATCAAAACCGAAATCCGAATCCGGTTGATTTTTTGCCCGACTGCAGCCATATGTCGCGGGTTCGGGCTTTATCCCGGAGACTGGAAAACGGCGCGAGGCCAACTCCTCGCTGGTTCCTAGGCGTACCTGGACCGTCAAGATAAGACGCTTTGCTTCCTTTCCCCGACAACAAGCTGCCGACAACCGCCGCTCTCCGGAGCGCGCGGCGTAACACTAACGGGAGAAGGATCCCAGAATGTCTCGCCAGACCGGCACCGTGAAGTTTTTCAATTCCTCTAAAGGCTTCGGCTTTATCACCCCGCAGGGTGGCTCCAAGGACGTGTTCGTTCATGTGAGCGCGCTCGAGCAGGCCGGCATCAGCCATCTCACCGATGGCCAGCAGGTCTCCTTCGAGGTCGAGCCGGACCGCATGGGCAAGGGCCCGAAGGCCGTCAAGCTCCAGCTCCTCTAGGCCGCTTGCGGGGCCTGCGCGCCCCGCGCGCCTGACCGGGAAACAAGATCACGCCGCCGGCTTCTGCCGGCGGCGTTTTCGCATCAGGACATGATGGAGAGGAAGGCGGGTGGCGCTCAGCCCGTGCGCTGTTACTCGCCTCCGAAAGCAGAAAGGCGTCGTTTGGGTTTCCCCACACGACGCCTCCCTGATCAGCTCGCTTCTGTCTCCGGCAGCCTCGCCCTAGGGTAGGGCGCCGTCGACGGCGATCCGATGTGTGGTCAGCGCGTCGGACCTTCGATTGCTCGTCGGCCCCGTCACTGCCACTCCGGTTCCGGCCTTGCGGCCGTCCGGGCCACCCTTCCTCGTCCGCGGCGCCGCATCGCTGCAGATTCGCGGTCGGTTCCAAGTGGCACCGCTGGGCATCCGGTTTTTCAGGCTTGCGCCCGGTCCGCCGGAGCGGTCCCGGAGTACCAACCTCGGGCGCTCGGCTTTGCCCTTGCCGAACTCGGTTGGCCCTCTTCGGTGATCGGACTGTCGCGCATCACAGGCCCCGATGAAAGCATCGAGTCGCGCGTTTGGGATATCCGGGGATAACGGGGACGCAGGTACGATCGCATCTGGCAATCGCGCGCGACTCGTTGCACGCGCGCGTCCCGCGACTCACGCCGGCGGTTGATTCCGCGTGCTGAGGAACTCCGCGATCCGTGCGATCGCCTTGCGGATGTTCTCCGCCGAGTTGGCGTAGGAGACACGCAGGTATCCTTCGCCGAGGATTCCGAAGTCCGGCCCGCCGATCGTGGCGACAGCGGTTTCTTCGAGCAGCGCCGATGCCAGCGTCTTTGCCTTGAAGCCGGTCTTGCTGATATTGGGGAACGCATAGAACGCGCCCTTCGGCATGATGCACGAGAAGCCGGGCAGGCGGTTCAGCTCCTCGACCACGATCTTCCGGCGCCTGTCGAACTCCGCCACCATCTCGGCGACCGAGTCCTGCGGCCCGGTGAGCGCGGCCAGCCCCGCGAACTGCGATGGTGCGTTGACGCACGACCACGCGTTCACCGCGAGCTTGCGCACGTTGTTGTAGAGCGGCTCCGGCCACACCGACCAGCCGAGC
>CAZXKZ010000147.1:0-5637 GCA_964641825.1 uncultured Bauldia sp. | reverse complement strand
GATGGTGAGCGCGTCGAGCAGAGCCTGGGTCGGGTGCTCATGGGCGCCGTCGCCGGCGTTGATGACGGAGCACGACACCTTCTGGGACAGGAGCTCGACCGCGCCGGCGGCATGGTGGCGGACCACGAGGATGTCCGGGCGCATGGCGTTCAGCGTCATGGCCGTGTCGATCAGGGTCTCGCCCTTCTTCACGGCGGAGTTGCCGACCGCCATGTTCATGACATCGGCGCCAAGGCGCTTGCCGGCGAGCTCGAAGGACGACTGGGTGCGGGTGGAGGCCTCGAAGAAGAGGTTGATCTGGGTGCGGCCGCGCAGCACCGCCTTCTTCTTCTCGATCTGGCGGCTCACCTCGACCGCGCCCTCGGCGAGGTCGAGAAGGCCGACGATTTCGGAGGCGGAGAGGCCCTCGATCCCCAATAGGTGCCGGTGCGGAAAGGACAGGGCCGACGGGAGCGGGGACACGTTCATTAAAGGCATCGCTATATGAGGAGTCGCACGCCCCCGCAAGCATGCCCGCGAGGCGCGTGTTAACCTGACCACAGCCGAATCGCGGGATGCTCGCCCGCGATTGGAGGGGTTTTTGGCATCGCCTTCGCAAACTCACGAAGTTTTCAACCAGACGCCGCCGTTCGCCGGGCTCAATCTTTTCCTGAGCGATCCCGTGCTGGGGGCGCTGGTGGAGGGGGTGCCCCAGCCGGTCATCAGCCAGATGACGGACTTCGGCGGCCAGCTCGGCACGCCTGAGGCGTTCGAGCTCGGGCGGATCGCCAACGCCAGCCCGCCGGTGCTGCGGAGCTTCGACGCCAACGGCTTCCGGATCGACCAGGTCGAATTCCACCCCGCCTACCATGCGCTCATGCGGCGGAGCGTGGCCGCGGGGCTCCATTGCTCCGTATGGGACATCCTCGACGAGGAGGGGAGCGTCAGGGCCGTGTCGCGGGCGGCCCGGCTCTACATGACGGTGCAGGTCGAGGCCGGCCACATCTGCCCCATGACCATGACCAACGCATCGGTCGCGGCGATCGCCCACGCGCCGCACCTTGCCGACACCTGGCTGCCGCGCATCAGGACGCGCCGCTACGACGCGGCGCAGCGGCCGCTCTCCGACAAGCCCGGTGCGCTCATCGGCATGGGCATGACGGAGAAGCAGGGGGGCAGCGACGTCAACTCCAACACCACCGCAGCCGTCGATTCGGGCGATGGCGTGTGGCGGATCACCGGGCACAAGTGGTTCCTGTCGGCGCCGGCGAGCGACGCCTTCCTCGTGCTGGCGCAGACAGTCGACGGCCTGTCGTGCTTCCTCGTGCCGCGCTACCTGCCGGACGGCTCGCTCAACGGCATCTCCCTGATGCGGCTCAAGGACAAGCTCGGCAACCGTTCGAACGCCACAGCCGAGGTCGAGTTCGAGAACACGGCGGCGTGGCTGGTGGGCGAGTCCGGCCACGGCGTCGCCACCACTCTCGACATGGTGACGCTGACACGGCTCGATTGCGCAGTGGCGTCGGCCGGCATGATGCGACTGGCGCTCGCCGAGGCGGTGCACCACGCACGCAACCGCAAGGCCTTCGGCAAGCTGCTCATCGACCAGCCGCTGATGACGCGCGTGCTCGCCGACATGGCGCTCGATTCCATAGCGGCCTCGGCGCTGGCTTTCCGCCTGGCCGAGTCCTACGACCGCGCCGCCGACAGCCCGAGCGAGGCGGCGTTCGCGCGGCTGATGACGCCGGCGGTGAAATACTGGGTGACGAAGGTGGCGCCGGGAATGATCGGCGAGGCGATGGAGTGCCTCGGCGGCAACGGCTACATTGAGGAAAGCCGCCTGCCGCGACTCTATCGCGAGGCGCCGGTGAACTCGATCTGGGAGGGCACCGGCAACATCATGGCGCTCGACGTGCTGCGCGTCCTCCGGAAGTCGTCGGAGCCGCTGGAGGCCGTGCTCGCCAACATCGAGGACGCGCTCGGCGGCACGGCGAAGTCAACGCTGAACGTGCTCCGCGCCGCCACGGCGGTGGCGCTTGCCGACGAAGGCTCGGCGCGGATCCTGACCGAGCAGCTCGCCATGACGGTCGCCGCGGCGGCGCTCCGCCGCCGCTTCCCGTCGGTGGTGGCGGATGCCTTCCTTGAGACCCGTCTCGGCAAGCCCTGGCGGACGACCTACGGGATGCTCGATTCGCGCTTCGACGCGAAAGCTTTCGTCAACTACGTCTGCCCGGAATCGTAAACCGTCCGGGCCGCCCTGTGACCGGGCTCACTGGCCCTCCCGGCCAGCCCGCGATAGTGCTTTCCACGAGCGCAATCGCGTTTGTTGTCGGGAGGATGGCAATGCAGCATTCCGTTGGATCCGTCGGACTGGCCCTGTTCGCGGGGTTGTCGCTGGTGGCAGTGCCTGCTGCGGCCGATGTGCCGGTCATGTCCACGGTGACGCTCGCCGATGTCGAGCGGGCGATCGCAACACTGGACAAGGCGGCTGAAGCCGAGATCGCCGCCGGGGCGGTGCCCGGCATGGCCATCGCGGTCGTCTTCGAAGACAAGGTCGTTTTCACCAAAGGCTATGGCGTGCGGGAGACCGGCAAGAGCGGGCTTGTCGATGCCGATACCGTCTTCCAGCTCGCGTCGGTCTCCAAGTCGGTCGGATCGACCGTCGTCGCCGCGCTGATCGGGGACGGCAAGATCACCTGGGACTCGCGCATCAGCGACCTCGATCCGTCCTTCGAGATGATGGAGCCGTGGGTCACCAACCAGATCACCATCCGCGACCTGTACTCTCACCGCAGCGGCCTGCCGGAACACGCGGGCGACCTGCTCGAGGACTACGGCTACGACCGCGCCGAGGTTCTCCACCGCCTGCGCTTCCAGAATCCCGACACCAGCTTCCGGTCGGGCTACGCCTACACCAACTTCGGCATGACCGAAGGCGGCGTCGCCGCGGCGCGCGCGTACGATCTCTCCTGGGAGGATGCGTCGGAGCAGAAGCTCTACGCGCCGCTCGGCATGACCTCAACCAGCTCCCGCTATGACGACTTCATGGCGCACGAGAACAAGGCGCTCGGCCATGTGCTCGTTGACGGCAAGTGGATCCACCGCGAGCAGCGCCAGCCCGATGCACAGTCGCCCGCCGGCGGTGCCTCGTCGTCGGTCAACGACCTCACGCGGTGGATGCGCCTGCAGATGAACGACGGCATCTTCGATGGGAAGCTGATCGTGGACTCCGATGCGCTCGCCGAAACGCACCTGCCGATGATGCTGACCGGCCTGTCGCCGCTGAACCAGTTGCCACAGTTCTACGGCCTCGGCTGGAACGTCAACTACGGCGCCGACGGCCGCCACCGCATCTCGCACTCGGGCGCGTTTGCGATGGGGACGGGGACTACCGTCAGCATCTCGCTCGACGACGAGCTCGGCATCGTCATCCTCACCAACGGGTCGCCCACCGGCATCGCGGAGGGGCTGGCGGCGGACTTCATGGACGATGCGCTCTACGGCGCGCGCCAGCAGCAGTGGCTGGAGATCTTCAAGGGCGTGTTCGCCCAGATGATGGCAGCCGGGGAGGGACCGGACTACTCCTCTCCGCCGCAGCCGGTGACGGAGGCCGTGGCCAATGCCGCATACGTCGGCACCTACGGCAACGATTTCTTCGGCGATGTCGAAGTGGTGGAGAAGGATGGCGGGCTCGCCGTTCTGATCGGGCCCGACAAGCGCGAGTTCGCGATGAGCCACTACGACCGCGACATCTTCACCTTCGAGACGGCCGGCGAGAGCGCGAGCGGTGCCTCGGGCATGTTCTTCACGCTCGGACGCGAGGGCACGGCCAACACGCTGCGGATCGAAGCATTCGACGTGGCTGGCGAGGGGACGTTCGAACGGCAATAGCCGGCTCAGCGCGGCGGGCCGGTCCCGGACACTAGCCCGGCGACGCCGCGCAAGCCGCTGCGGAAAGCGGCGTCGAAACTGACGCCGTCGACGCGCCAGTCATGCACGTCGCCGTTAACGTCGAAGCGCCACGCGGCCGTCCAGCCGAGCGCCGCATCGCTCCATACGAGCGTGCCGGCGAGTTGAACTTCGCTGGGAGCGGGTGAGTCCGCGCCGGCTTCAGGGAGCACTGCCGTCAGTCCCGTGCGGCGGGCTTCCGTAGCCAGCGCTTCGCGCAGGTCGCGCCCCTGCAGTCCGCCGCTGGTGAGCCGATAGGGCGTGCCGCCGCCGGGTGTGACCTCCACAACAACGAGGATCGAGGGCCGGTCAAGCCATGCCGTCTGTCCGAGGTCCGCGAGAATCCGGTTGATCTTCTCCGGTACGAAAACGACGGTGAGCTCGAACGGGCGCTGCCGCGTCCCCTGCTCGTCGTGGACGGGGATGCCCGCCATGCGATCGCGATAGGAGAACGATGCGACATACCGGTCAGCGTCCTTCGCATAGCTGTCGACGCGCGGGTCGCCGGTCAGGCGGCCGTCACCCGACACCTTGACGAGCACCTCCTCCAGAGCTTGCGCGAAGGCCGCCGGACGGTTGTCCTCGTGCTGGCCGGTAACGAAGACGCGCGCTGTGTAGAGCTCGACGGGTGCTTCCGCTTGCACAGGACATGCGAGCGCCGTCAACGAGACGAAAGCGAGCACGGCAGCCTTCATGGCCGGCTCATGTTGGCGAGGCGGTCGAGCGCGCCCTGCAGGATGAAGGCGGCCGCCATCTTGTCCACGACCTCGTCGCGGCGCTTGCGGCTTGTATCGGCTTCCAGGAGCGTGCGCGTCACCGCGGCGGTCGAAAGCCGCTCGTCCCAGAACATGATCGGCAACCCGGTGAGGCCGGCGAGGTTGCGCACGAACGCCCGCGTGGCCTGCGCCCGCGGTCCTTCGCTGCCATCCATGTTGAGTGGCAGCCCGACCACGAAGCCCGCAATGCCCAGCTCCTCTCCGACGCGGAGGAGCTCGTCAGCGTCGGCCTTGAACTTCGTGCGGGCGATGGTCCTGAGCGGCGACGCCACGCGGCGCCCGTCGTCGGAAACGGCGAGGCCTATGGTCTTCGTGCCAAGGTCGAGCCCCATCAGCGCGCCACGCGCGGGCAGGAGGGCGGCAAGCTCAGTCGGGGAGGCGGTCACGCGCCGACCCTACCACGATGGAGGCAGGCGGTGGCGAGCTAGGCTTCCGGCGGATTGCGCGGTGTGCGGGAGCGGCCGGCCAGCGTCAGCGCAATGCCGATGGCCACGCCGACGGCGATCCCCATGGCAACGTTGCCGAGGGCCGCGCCGATCGCGACGCCGACCGCCACTCCGATTGCAATGCCTGTCGCGAGCGCCATGCGACGCTATATAGTCCGCGGCGGCAATGCGACGAATGCAACGGAAGTCCGATGAAGCTCACATGGTTCGGTCACTCCGCCTTCCGCGTCGAGTATGGAGGGCAGGTCGTGATGGTCGATCCATTCCTCGCCAATCCGACCCATACCGGTGAGCACGCGAAGGCCTATCGCGGCGCCAACTATGTGATGCTCACGCACGGCCATGCCGACCACGTCGGATCGACCGTCGAGATCTGCAAGGCCACCGGCGCGACGGCGGTCGCCAATCCCGAGATCTGCGATTTCCTGGCTAGCCTCGGCGTCGAGAAGACGGACGCGATCAACTTCGGCGGCGAGCTGCATTTCGAC
>CAZXKZ010000146.1:0-5694 GCA_964641825.1 uncultured Bauldia sp. | reverse complement strand
CCAAGGCGCGCGCCGATCATATCACCATCTCGGGCTATGACGGCGGCACGGGCGCCTCGCCGCTGACCTCGCTCAAGCATGCCGGGTCGCCGTGGGAGATCGGGCTTTCCGAGACGCACCAGACGCTGGTGCGCGAGCAGCTTCGCGGACGCATCGCGGTGCAGGTCGATGGCGGCATCAGGACGGGCCGCGACGTTGTGGTCGGCGCGCTCCTCGGCGCCGACGAGTTCGGCATGGCGACGGCGCCGCTCATCGCCGCCGGCTGCATCATGATGCGGAAGTGCCACCTCAACACCTGCCCGGTGGGCGTGGCGACGCAGGATCCGGTGCTGCGCAAGCGCTTCACCGGCAAGCCCGAGCACGTCATCAACTACTTCTTCTTCGTCGCCGAGGACGTGCGCGAGATGATGGCGGCGATGGGCTACAGGAAGTTCTCCGAGATGGTCGGGCAGATGCAGATGCTCGACAAGACGGCCGTCGTCGACCACTGGAAGGCGAAGGGCGTCGACTTCTCGCGGCTGTTCCACAAGCCGCAGGCCCGCGAGGGCGTCGCCATCTGGAACTCGGAGCGCCAGAACCATCCGATCCACGACATCCTCGACCGGCGCTTCATCGCCGAGGCGAAGCCCGCGCTGGAGGACGGCAAGCCGGTCAAGATCAACGGCACGATCAAGAACACCGACCGCACGGCTGGGGCGATGCTCTCCGGCGCTGTCGCCAAGCGCTACGGCCACGCCGGCCTGCCCGACGACACGATCGCCATCTCGCTCACCGGCACCGGCGGGCAGAGCTTCGGCGCGTGGCTGGCGAAGGGCGTGTCCCTCGACCTCGTCGGCCAGGGCAACGACTACGTCGGCAAGGGGCTTTCCGGCGGGCGCATCTCGATCCGGCCACCGGAGGAATCCGGCATCGTGCCGGAGGAATCGATCATCGTCGGCAATACGGTGCTCTACGGCGCGATCTCCGGCGAGTGCTACTTCCGCGGCGTCGCCGGCGAGCGTTTCGCCGTCCGGAACTCCGGCGCCATCGCGGTGGTGGAAGGCGCCGGCGACCACTGCTGCGAATACATGACCGGCGGCGTGGTGGTCGTCCTCGGCAAGACCGGCCGCAACTTCGCTGCCGGCATGTCGGGCGGTATTGCCTACGTGCTCGACGAGGACGACTCTTTCGCCTCGCGCTGCAACCTGTCGATGGTCGAGCTCGAACCGGTGTCGGAAGAGGACGAGCTGCTGGAGGAGGAGCTCCACCGCGGCGGCGACATCGAGCACAAGGGACTGGTCGACGTGATGGCCGACATGACCGCCCACGATGCCGCGCGGCTGCACAGGCTCATCGCCAACCATGCCCGCTACACCGGCAGCGCGCGCGCCCGGCAGATCCTCGACAACTGGAGCGAATGGCTGCCGAAGTTCCGCAAGGTGATGCCGGTCGAATACCGGCGCGCGCTCGCCGAAATGAAAGCCCAGGACGGCGCCGAGGCGCGTCTCGGCCGCGCCGCGGAGTAGCCTCGTCATGGGCAAGGTAACCGGGTTTCTCGAGATAGACCGGCGCGACCGCAAGTACGCGCCGGCCGCCGACCGCATCCGCCACTACCGCGAGTTCGTCATCCCGCTGTCGGAGGAAGGCACGCGCGACCAGGCGGCGCGCTGCATGGACTGCGGCATCCCCTACTGTCACACCGGCTGCCCGGTGAACAACCAGATCCCCGACTGGAACGACCTAGTCTATCGCAGCGAATGGCAGCGCGCGCTCCAGAACCTCCATTCGACCAACAACTTCCCGGAGTTCACGGGACGCATCTGTCCTGCCCCGTGCGAAGCCTCATGCACGCTCAACCTCATCGACCAGCCGGTGACGATCAAGACGATCGAATGCGCGATCGTCGACCGCGGCTGGCGGGAGGGCTGGATCACGCCGCTGCCGGCCAAGCACAAGACCGGAAAGTCGGTCGCGGTTATCGGCTCCGGCCCGTCCGGCCTCGCGTGCGCGCAGCAGCTCGCGCGCGCCGGCCACGAGGTGCACGTCTACGAGAGAAACGCCTCCCCCGGCGGCCTGCTCCGCTACGGCATCCCCGACTTCAAGATGGAGAAGGTGCACATCGAGCGGCGCGTAAAGCAGATGGAAGCCGAGGGCGTCACCTTCCACTGCAACGTCCACGTCGGTATCGAGCTCGATATCGCCGAGCTGCTGGCGAAGCACGATGCCATCGCTCTCGCCGGCGGCGCGGAGAAGCCGCGTGACCTGCCGATCCCCGGCCGCGATCTCGACGGCATCCATTTCGCCATGCAGTTCCTGCCGCAGCAGAACCGGCGCGTCTCCGACGAGCCGCTCGGCAACGTGCTGCCGATCCTCGCGGGCGGCAAGCACGTGGTGGTGATCGGCGGCGGCGATACCGGCTCGGACTGCATCGGCACGTCCAACCGGCAGGGCGCGCTGTCCGTGACGCAGCTCGAAATCCTGCCACGCCCGCCGGACAAGGAGAACAAGCTGCTGACCTGGCCGAACTGGCCGCTCAAGATGCGCACCTCGTCCAGCCAAGAGGAAGGCGCGGAGCGCGACTTCGCCGTGCTCACCCAGAAGTTCGAGGGCGTCGACGGGAAGGTGAAGGAGCTTCACTGCATCCGTGTCGACGACAAGATGAAGCCGATCGAAGGCACCGAGTTCGTGCTCAAGGCGGACCTCGTATTGCTCGCCATGGGATTCCTCGGACCAATCCAGGACGGCATGCTGAAGGACCTCGGTGTCACGCTCGACCAGCGTGGCAACGTGGCGGCGACGGTCAAGGACTACAGGACGAGCGTCGACAAGGTGTTCGCGTGCGGCGACATGCGGCGCGGCCAGTCGCTGGTGGTATGGGCGATCCGCGAGGGCCGCCAGTGCGCCAGCGCCATCGACAAGGCGCTGATGGGCGAGACGACACTGCCGCGGTAGCTATTTCTTGCGGCGCTTTTTCGTACGCTTTCTGCGTGGAGCGTCGGCGGCAGGCAGCAGGTCTTCCATCTCAACGCCGAGCTCGTTCGCAAGCCGTCCGTAAAGACCCACCTCGCCGGTCCGCTTTGCGCCTTCGATCTGAGCGAGGTACGCCTGCGAGACGCCCACCGCTTGCGCCAACGCAGCTTGCGTGAGCCCGCGGCGGCGGCGCCAGAACGCCAGCGGGCTGGGTGCGTCAAGGAGTTGCAGAACCTCGTCGTGTGTCAGCAACTCGCCCTTGCCCGCGGCGATTTCCGCCAGCGCTCTCTCCGCGTTGCGGACGTCGACTGCATCTTCGGCCAGTTCCATCAACAGCTCGTAATCGGCTGCTGGAAGGATCACGATGTCTTCGCCTGACGGAGTTTTCGTTCGGATCGGCTTGTTCATGGCTTGTCTCCGATCAATCGTATATCGAGCCTCTGGGTCCCAAGTCGGTGACAATGATCATGTCGCCTTCCTCGACGAAGACGACACGATAATCACCCACTCGAAGACGAAATGTCGCCTTCCCGCCTTTCAGGCGCTTGACGTTATTCGCTTGGGAACGTGGGTCGGCCGCATACGCGAGCATCTTCTCCATAATCCGCCGGGCATCCGCAGCGTGCTTCAGCATCGCTCTTTGGGCGCGCCTTTGGTAGCGGACCTGCTTCATAGCAGGTTTAATAGCATTTAGCTATCTTCTAATATAGCACCGCTATCGTGCGGAGGGAACCGGCGGCTAGTTCGCAGCCTCCGCGGCCTGGGGCTCGGTTGACGGCGCCGGCGTGGCTGCCGTGCGCGGCTTGGGGGGCCAGGTGAAGTCGTCGGCGCGGCCACCGACGACGGGCAGTGCCGTGCCCTTCACGATCATCAGGTACTGCGGCGTCTCCGTCTCTGCATCCGGCTTCGCGGCTTCATCGGGCGCACCGGCGAGCGCGCTGCTCGCGCCGGGCAGCGGATCGGAAAGCGAGATGACCGGGCCGACGAGGCGCTTCTCGCCGTCGGGGCCGATCTCGATCTGGCTCTGCTGGTCGGTGGACGCCAGAAGGTCGACCGCGCCGGCGCCGAGGCCTGTCTGGCGACGGATCTCGCGCTCGACGTAAAAGGCGAGCTTCAACCGGCCGGCGCGGGTGAAGTTGATACCGTCGCCCGAGCGCAGGCCGCGGAGCTGGCCTTCGACATCGGGGCCGGACGAGATGTACTTACCCTCCTCGTTGGTGAAGCCGCCCCAGATATCGACGAAATGCCCGCCCGCCGCCGTGACCGCGGGCTGGTAGAGCTCGTTGAGGTAGGCCATGTCGCGCAGCGCCGACGACTGGCGCATGGGCGGCGCGCCCATCCAGAAGAAGGGACGGCCGTAGACCTTGAGCGTGTCCGCCATGGCGGCGATGCGCGCCACGTACTCCTTCTGCCAAGGCTCGGAGCGCGGCGCGAGGCGGCCGCCCTCGCCCCTGATCTGCTGACGGTCGTTGGAGCCCAGCGCGACCACGACGATATCCGGCTTTTCCTCGTTGAGGATGCCGAGAAGCTCGCCGTTCCAGTCGTAGTAGTCGTCGCGCACCAGGCCGGACGAGCCGTTGCTGCGTTCCACCACGGCGAGCTTCGGCTCCTCCGCGAACATCTGGTCGAGGCCCCACGCGAGGCCGCCAGCAACAAAATCGCCGACGACGAGAATCTTCTTCGCGTCGGGCGCCTTCTCCACGATCTCGACCGTCGGCACGGCAGGCTCGGCGGGTGCGGTGTTGCGGCGACGCTGCGCGCGCGGGACTTGCTGCGGCGGCGGTGGCTGGAGGAAACCGCCGGGAGGTGGCGGCCCGGGCTGCACGAAGCGCGGGCCGAACAGCATCTCGAACAGGCCGCGCCGCTGCTGTTGCTGCGCGTGGCTCACGTCAGGCGGCACGGCAACCAGCACGGCCAGTGCCGCCACGATGGTTCCGAACAGGCTTCGGCGAAAACTCATGCGCTCAACCTATTGGGTCCGCTCCAGCCGTTGCAACAGGGCACGCGACTCGACACCGTCCGGGGTCAGCCCGACCTGGCGCTGAAAGTCGCGGATCGCCTGGCGGCTGCCGCTGCCGATATTGCCGTCGATGTCCCCGTCATAGTGGCCGGCCATGGTCAACAACAACTGAAGGCGCTCGCGCTCCGCCTGGTTGAGCGGCTTCTCGTGCTCGGGCCACTGGCCGACGAACGGGCCGCCGCCACGCAGCCGGTCGGCAAGGTGACCGACCGCGAGCGCATAGGCGTTGGAGTTGTTGTACCGCTTGATGACGGTGAAATTGCGCAGCAGCAGGAAGGCGGGGCCGTTCCGGCCGTTAGGCATGTAGAGCGTCGCCTTGTCGCCGGGCCGCGGATACCCCTGCCCCGAGACGCGCACCACACCGCGCTCCGCCCAGCTTCCGAGCGTGCGCTCGCCGGTGCGGCTGGTGTCGTAGCCTTTCGGCACCACGACCTCGTAGCCCCAGGCATGGCCCTTCCGCCAGCCCGACTCCGCGAGGTAGTTGGCGGCCGATGCCAGCGCATCGGTGGGCGAGGTCCAGATGTTGCGATGGCCGTCGCCGTCGAAGTCGACGCCGTACGCCTCGAAGGTCGTGGGAATGAACTGGGTGTGCCCCATGGCGCCAGCCCACGACCCCACCATGCCCTGCGGCGCGACATCGCCGCGCTGGACGATCTTGAGGGCGGCAACGAGCTGCTGGCGCCCGTACTTGGCGAGCCGGCCGCCGTGCCATGCGAGCGTGGCGA
>CAZXKZ010000145.1:0-5708 GCA_964641825.1 uncultured Bauldia sp. | reverse complement strand
TTTCCCGAAATCGACCGCGCCGAATGGTTTTCGCTCGATGAGGCGGCGCGGAAGATTCTCGCCGGCCAGCGCCCGATGCTGGATGCGCTGCAACGTCATCTGTCTGACGGGGTCGACGCTCGCTGAGGGCCGCGTGACCCACACACCATTTCATCCCCGCGAAAGCGGGACCCGGTGCACGACGCCGGTGGTAGTGGTTACTGGATCCTCGCGTGCGCGAGGACGACATCGGAAGGATTGGCCGGGTCGGGTGCCCGCTGGCGGCACCTACCGCCGCTTCACGAAGCTCATGCGCAGGAGGCAGATGGATGCGGTGCGGAACGCCATCGCGGAAATCTTGAGGTAGCGTTCGTAGTGCGCGACCATGGCTTCCCCCGCGATTGCCACCGCCTCGGCGCGCCGTGCCTGCAGGTTCCGGTACCAGAGGGTCAGCGTGCGGTCGTAGTGTTCGCGATCGTTGCGGAACGCAACCAGCTCGAAGCTGCGGTCGGCCGCGGCGATCGGCTCCCAGGTGAGCGGCAGTTCGCTTTCGGGGAACACCTCGTTGGCGATGAACGGCGGCAGGTCGTATCCCGCGCTGATGTAGGCAATCGTCTGTAGCGACAGCGCACCGCCGACCGGCAGGAGCCGGTGGCAGAAATCGAAGAACTCGCGGTAGGCGGCGAGCTTTGCCGATGGGCTGAGCCCGGCCCTGGCGAAGTGCTCGAACGCGCCGATCGAGATGATCGCGTCATAAGGCCGGTCCGCCGTATGGTCGCGCCAGCTTTCCTCGCGGATCTCGACGCCGGGGAGGTTCATTGCCCTCACGTGCGCGGCTTGCGACGACGACAGCGTGAGACCGACGGCGTTGCCGACGCCGGCCGTCGTGACCATCCGCTTCAGCAGCGCACCCCAGCCGCAGCCGACGTCGAGCACGCGGGCTGCCCCACGCGCATGGGCCGCATCGATGTGATGGTCGAGCTTCCGGATCTGCGCCGCGTCGAGATCGTCGCCGTCGGCAAACAGTGCCGCCGAATAGACCATCTCCTGCCCCAGCCAGAGCCGATAGAAATTGTCGCTGACATCGTAGTGCGAGCGGATCGCTGCGGCGGACGCGCCGGGGGCCGTGGCTTGTTCATTCATGGCGGGCGACGACCGGACCTTTGTCTTTTCGCCATGACCTTTGCACGAAACCGCGCCGTCCGCGAGGCCGACACCGGCACGATCCGGCACAGTTGAGTCGAAACGTCAGCTTTTTTGGGGTGATGCATGGCTCCCCCGCGCCGGGTGCAATTCGCGTCGGTGGGCCGGAGTCCCTATATCGGCGCTAACTGGAGACGCCCCCATGCAACTCACCGGTATCCACCACCTCACCGCCATTTCGGCAAACGCCAAGGGCAACGTCGATTTCTACACCCAGAAGCTCGGCCTGCGGCTGGTCAAGAAGACCGTCAACCAGGACGACGTATCGGCCTATCACCTCTTCTATGCCGACGGCCTGGGTTCGCCCGGCACCGACATCACCTTCTTCGACTGGCCCGCCGCGCCGGAGCGCCGGGGCACCAACTCCATCGTGCGGACCGCGCTCCGCGTCGCTGGCGAGGGTACGCTCGACTGGTGGGCTGGCCGCCTCGCCGACGAGGGCGTCAAGCATGGCGGCATCGAGACAATCGACGGCCGCGCCACGCTCCTTTTCGAGGATCCGGAAGGCCAGCGGTTGGCTCTGGTCGACGACGGCGGCAGGGGCGAAGCGCATCCCTGGGAGCGGAGCCCGGTGCCGGCCGAGCGCCAGATACGCGGGCTCGGACCGATCACGCTGAGCGTGCCCGATCTCGGCACGACGCGCGTGGCGCTCGAAAGCGTCCTGTTCATGCGCGAGGTCCGCCAGTACGGGTCCGGCAACGGCGCCGGCAGCAAGGTGCATGTCTTCGAGATGGGCGAGGGCGGTCCGGCGGCGGAAGTCCATGTCGCCGTCGAGCCGCATCTGCAGCCCGCGCGACCGGGGCGCGGCGCCGTCCATCACGTCGCCTTCCGCACCCCGAACGACGCGGAGTACGACCAGTGGGCCGAGCGCCTACGCTCCGTCGGCGTTCCGAACTCGGGGAAGGTGGACCGCTTCTACTTCCGCTCGCTCTACTTCCGCGAGCCCAACGGCATCCTGTTCGAGATCGCCACCGACGGCCCCGGCTTCCATTCCGACGAGCCGATGGATACAATGGGCGAGCGCCTGTCGCTGCCGCCCTTCCTCGAACCGCGCCGGGCGCAGATCGAGGCGGGCCTGAAGCCGCTCTAGCGGAGTTCCGACGTGCCGGTCGTTTCCGGGTCGGCCTTCGCGCGCTCGGCGATGGCCGCTTTCGCCGAGGCGATCAGGTCGAAGCCGAGCGGCGGCCGGTGCGTGGTCTGCTCAACGGCGGGCTTGTTCGGGTCGAAGAGCTCCGCGTAGTACGCCGCGCCGACCAGCCGCATGTCGGCTGCGGCAATGAACGTGGTGGCGCGCTCGGCCTCCGGCACATACGGCGCGACGGCGAGGCCGCCGGCGCGGTTGGCGACGGTTTCGGGATCCTCCTGCCGGTCGGTAGGCCGCATGCGGGGCAGCGGGTAGGCGAATGCCACCTGCACGGTCCTTTCCGGCTTTGTCTTCACGCGCTCCGACCGCGCCTGGAAATAGCGCGCGCCGAGCGCCGCGATTCCCTCCTTGAGTTGCACCTCGCACGTCCGGAAGAAGCCCTGCCGGTAGAGGAAGGCGTAAGGCTGGTCGCCGTAGCGCCGTCCGGTGGTGGAGACCGCGTCGGAGAAGTCGCGGCCGGTGTTGTAGGTGAAGAGTTCAGCCTGCCCGCTTTCCGCGTACATCGACTGGCAGACCTCGGCATCGCGCGCATACTGCTGGCGGCTGGCCGAGAAGCTGATCGGGAAGAAGTAGCCGTCACAGGTCCGCACGCATACGGTCCTCGTGCTGCCGCTCTCCGGTATGTTGCAGCCGTTCTGCATCAGCCAGTCGCGCAGCCGCTGGCGGTCCTGCTGCGGCGAAGCCTGGAGCAGATTGCCGCCCCTGCGCGCCTGTGCGAGTTGTTGGCGGAGCTGGGCGATGGCGGACTGGATCGCCGGGCACTGAGGGCTCGGTCGTGGGCCGAAGAACAGGAACCGGTTGCAGTTGCCCTGCCGGGCGGCCATCTCCGCATTGGCGAGATCGCGGCTGAGCCGATCCATGTCGACCATGCGCTGACCCTGGCTGTTGCCGCCGCGCGCGCTGAGCGAGGCCAGGTACTGCTGCTGGAGGTCGGCGCAGATCGGCGACTGCGCCGCCGCGGGACCAGCGCCGATGATGCCGAGCGCCGCACCGAGAAGGGCGGCGGTCAAACGCACTCCGCGCAGTCTGCTTCGCATCAGAATCGGCCTATTCCGGATCGCCGGCCACGATCCTATCAACGATAAGCCGGATTTGCTCCACCTCGTCAGGCACGATCGTGTGAGCGGCGCCACGATAGATGCGCTCGTCTACATCGGCGCCGAGCGCCCGCATGATTTCCGCCGATTCGCGGACCCGTTCGAGTGGGATGAACGGGTCGACATCGCTGCAGCCGAGGAACACCGGCGTGCCGTCGAGCGAGCCGGTGTAGTCGGACCGTGCGATGCTCGCGCCGATCAGCCCGCCGGAGAGCGCAATGATCGCCCCGTACCGGCGCGGGTTGCGGGCGGCAAAGTCGAGGGCGAGGCATGCGCCCTGACTGAACCCGAGGATGGCCACCCGTTCCGGCGGGATTCCCGCTTCGCCAACGGACGCCACGATGCGGGCGACGAGGGCGTGCGCCGAGACGTAGGCCGGCTCGCTCGTGACGGCGGCAGCCATGAACGGGTTGCGGTACCACGCATTCCCGGCCGCATCGGGCGCCAGGTACGCAACGCCGGGCCGGGCGATGACCTGTGCAAGCCCGAGGATGTCGGCGGCGTTGGCGCCGCGCCCGTGGAGCATGACCATCGCTGCTCGGGCCGAAGCGAGCGGTTCGCCCGAGGTGAGGACGGGCTGTCCGGCGTGGGGATCGTTCGGGTCCATGTGTGCTCCGCCGTTTTTCCGCGATCATTCGTTCGTGACGCCACGGACCAGCACGTGCTCCAGCGTGGCGCGTGCCGCCTTGAAGTGCCGGTCGCCGCGCGCATCGGCTCCGAGGATGGCGCCGATCTGCACCGCGAAATCCGCATAGTGTTGCGTGGTCGCCCAGATCATGAAGATGAGATGGTAGGGATCGACCGAGGCGATGCTGCCGCGATCGATCCAGCCCTGGATGACGGCGGCCTTCTCGTCGACCAGCGTCTTCAGCCGTCCGGTCAGCACCGGCGCGAGCAGCGGCGCGCCCTGCAGTACCTCCATGGCGAACAGGCGCGAAGCTGTGGGATTGGTCCGCGACATCTCGAGCTTCCGGTCGATGTAGGCGGTGAGTTCCGTCGCCGGGTCGCCGTCGGGATCGAGTTCCTCCAGTGGCTGCAGCCACATTTCGTGCGTCCGGCCGAGGACCGCGAGATAGATGTCTTCCTTACGGCGGAAATAGTAGAGCAGGTTCGGCTTGGTCATGCCTGCGCGGAGCGCAATCTGGTCGACGGTGGCGCCGCGATAGCCGAAGCGCGAGAAGACCTCGAGACCGGCGTCGAGGATTCGCTCCTCGTTCGCCTCCTGGATGCGCGTGCGCTTCCGGGTTTTTCCAGCACGGGCGGTGTTGACGCTCATCACCGGATCGGCGGACCTCGCTGGTGCCATTCTAAGGATGCCCGACCTGCCCGGTGCGCTGACATGCCCCTTGAGCGGGATTTGGAAACTGTCTAACGTTCCCTTGACCAAATGGTCAGGAATTTCGCCGCTTTCCCCTAGATGAAACGGGCCTTCCGCGCAATCGGATCGGGCCGTGCGCAGGCATGGGGCAGGGCGGACGCAGGAGAAGAACAATGCCCCGCACGCAGGTCGCCACCAACAACCTCGAAGCCTTCTGGATGCCGTTCACGGCGAACCGGCAGTTCAAGAAAGCACCGCGCCTGCTCGTCAGCGCCGAGGGCATGTATTACCGCTCGGACGATGGGCGGAAGATCCTCGACGGCACGTCCGGCCTGTGGTGCGTGAACGCAGGCCATGCGCGGCCCCGGATCGTCGAGGCTATCGCCAAGCAGGCGCGCGAGCTCGACTACGCGCCGGCCTTTCAGATGGGCCATCCGAAGATCTTCGAGCTGGCGGCGCGGCTGGTCACCTACATGCCGCCGGGCATCGACCACGTCTTCTTCACCAACTCCGGTTCGGAGTCGGTCGACACCGGCCTGAAGATCGCGCTCGCCTACCAGCGCGCCATCGGGCAGGGCTCGCGCTACCGCCTCGTCGGGCGCGAGCGCGGCTATCACGGCGTCAACTTCGGTGGCATCTCCGTCGGGGGCATCGGCAACAACCGCAAGCAGTTCGGCGCCGGCCTCCTGCCGGGCGTCCTCCATCTCCGCCATACGCACGACATTGGCCGGAACGCGTTCGCGCGTGGAGTGCCTGAGCACGGCGTGGAGTTCGCCGACGATCTCGAGCGCATCGTGGCGCTATGCGATGCCTCCACCATCGCCGCCGTCATCGTCGAGCCGGTCGCCGGCTCGACCGGGGTGCTGCTCCCGCCGAAGGGATACCTGCAGCGCCTGCGCGAAATCTGCGACAAGCACGGCATCCTGCTCATCTTCGACGAGGTCATCACCGGCTTCGGCCGCCTCGG
>CAZXKZ010000144.1:2311-5735 GCA_964641825.1 uncultured Bauldia sp. | reverse complement strand
CCATGGGCGGAGGCTCCTAGTCGACGGGCCAACGACCCGGGCCTCCGGGAATCCGAATCTCGATCGCCTGCCCGTCCGACATGACCGCGTGAACGGCCTGGCCGACAGCCTCGAACGCGACTTCCTTGGTGACGTAATCGACTGCGCCGCGCTCGCCGTTGGTTTCGATGGCGAATCCCTTTCCGGCCTGGACGATCCGGAAATGCGTCGTCGGTACAGTGTCATCGTTCGCGGGGAAGTCGGGCATCTCAGCACCTCAGACGAGGATTGTTCGACCGCCGCGGCCTCTATGAGCGCGCGACGGCCGAACAGTTGAAACCTCTCGCAATGAGAGGCTCTCAGCTAGCGCTGAGTGCCCTGGCGGTTCTGATCGCTGTGCCGATCGCGCTGACCCTGGCCATCGCGTTCGTTGCGCTGGCCCTGACCCTGCTGGCCGGGATTGTCGCGCTCGTCGTCTTCATCGGGCTGCCAGCCCGGCTGCTGCTTGTCCTGCTGCTGGCGCTGGCCCTGGCCTTGTTTGTTGCTGTTCATCGGAAGTCTCCTCATGCGGCCCACCGACTGGGCAACTTTCGCACGATGGATTCGTTCCCAAAGCGGCGCCGGACGGAGGATGGACCCTTCGTGGCGCTGAAGCGTTATCGGAGGGCCCGCATGCCGGAGACTCCTGCCAATGCCAGAGCGCGATCACATTGCCGTAGGAAGTCCCCGGCCAAACCCGCCGCCGAAGCCGGGGCCCGATCCGGACCCGCCGCCAACGCCCGGTCCGACACCGGGACGGCCGACGCCGGCGCCTGGCGACCCCATCCCGCCGCCCGATCAGCCCGGAACGCCACCGCCGGGCGAGCCGGTCCGCACTCCGCCCATGTACACGTAGACGTTGCGGAGGTTGGCCCGCTTGCGCGGTGCCCCGTGGCCGAGTAGCTGAATCTGTCGCCGGCGTGGGACCTTGCCCCGCCGCTGCGGGAGGACGCGGGGGAGGGCAATGACTGTCACGACGCAGCGCCTCATGCGCTGGAGCGGACTGGCCGCGCTCGCGGCCGGGATCATTTTCGCCGGCATCCAGCCGGTCCATCCGCCGGATGCCCTGGCCTCCGTCACCACCGGTGCGTGGACCGTCATCACATCGCTGAAGCTCGTCATGTGCTTCCTGTTCCTGATCGGGCTTACCGGGCTCTATCTCCGGCAGGCGGAAGAAGCGGGATGGCTCGGCCTCATCGGCTTCGCGCTGTTCGGCATCTCGTGGGCGCTCCAGTCCGGCTTCGTCTTCGCGGAAGTCTTCATCCTGCCGCAGCTCGCGACCGCAGCGCCGGAGTTCGTGGACAGCTTCCTCGGCATCGTCAGCGGGTCGCCCGGCGCAATGGACATCGGTGCGCTCGTGCCCGCCTACGCCATCGTCGGAATCCTCTACATGCTGGGCGGGCTGGTGCTCGGCATCGCCACGGTCCGCGCTCGCGTGCTGCCGCGGTGGCCCGCCATCCTGCTGGCCGTCACCGCCGTCGCAACGCCGCTCGCCGTGTTCCTGCCCCATGAGTTGCAGCGGCTGGCCGCGGTGCCCATGGGCATCGCGTTCGGCTGGCTGGGCTATGCGCTCTGGTCGGAACGGCGCGCCGACGATCCGGAGCAAGAGACATGAGACTGCATGCGCTGTTCGCCTTCGCTATCGGATGGGCGTTGCTCGGCGCAGGGCCGTCGCTGGCCTGGACAGTCCAGCAGCACGAAGCCGGCGGGCAGGCCACCCAGGTTGCGTCGCAGTACGACGCGGACGGCGCCTACGGACTGGTGGTGCAATGCTCGGAAGAGGACAGCACGTTCTCGATCGTCATCGAGACGCCTGTGCCGTGGGAGGCGGACGCGGACTATGCGCCGGAGGTGCCTGTGACCTTCGTGATCGACGGGTGGAACTTCGTCAACGTGGACTTCGCGTTCCAGAACGGCGACGGCCGCGAGACGATCGTCGCACACGAGACCGGGCAGTTGCCGGCGATGGAGACGCTGATCGCGGCGATGCGCTGGGCGGAGCAGGGCATCATGGTCAGCTTCTTCGAAACGCTCGTGACGCTCCCCATCGATGATGCCGAGGCCTCGCTGTCTGTCGTCATGGAACGCTGCGAAGGCTCCGCCGTGGACGACAGTCCGTCCGATGCGCGCCCTGTCCGGCCGATACGGCAGAAATAGCCGCGGCCAGAGCTCATGCGCACATTCGGCTTTGCGCTGCTCCCATTTGTTGTCGGCCTCGTCGCCGGGTTCGCCGCGACCGTCTTCGGCGTCTTTGCCTGGATGGACCATGCCAACGTCTTCGATCGCGACGGCGGGCTGGCGATGGGCGTCTTCTTCACGCTCGGACCGGTGGGCGGCATCGTCATCGGCACTGTGGCGGCGGTCGCAACGGCAGCCGTCATGCGCCGCCGCAGGAATGCGTCGGTGGCGGGCACGCGGCCGCCGGTGCACCGCTGGCCGCTGGGGATGCGGGCGGCGGTCGCCGCGCTCGCCTGGGCGGCTGGTGTCTGGGCGGCCGTCGCCGGCATCTTCTGGCTGCTCTCGCCGATGCGCTTCGAAAGCTACGAGGCGGCGGTGGCGGTGTCGTGGCTGCCGCTCGGCCTGCCGCTTGTCGCCGCAATGCTGGCCGCCGGTTTCGTGCTGTGGCGGCGCGCGCCCGACGCGGTCTGACGGCGACCGGCCTAGTCCAGCCGGCGGCCGGTGGTTTCGCTTTCGAGGCAGCAGGCCGATGCCCAGCCCTGCGTGCCCTGCCACGTCGCCTCGCACCACGAGTAGCGGTAGCCGTCGACGGCCTTGCACGAGCCCACCACGATGCCGCTCGCGTCCGGAGGCATTGCCGCCAGCGACGGAAAGTCAGTGCCGGCGCCGGAGCGGAGGTCGAGTACCTTGCCGCGGTCGACGCGGGTGACGCGGAACGTCTCGGCCGCGGCGGTTTCGAGCGCCTGCGGTGCGGCCGCCGTGCCGGTGTCGGCCTGCGGCGCCGCGGCAACCTCGGCGGCGGGAGCGGTGATTACCTTCGACTCGCTGCCCGCAACGACCGGACAGGGTATGCCGACCGCCACGCCGTCGCCTTGCTCCATGAACTCGGAGATGACCCAGAGCGCCCATGCGCCGGTCTCGGGGTCGCGGGTGAGGGTGAAGGCGCGGTTGTCGTGATCGACGCCGGTGAACACCGGCGCTTCGGCGGTGTGGTCGAACGGCATGGATGACAGTGGTGCGCCGCAACCGTTGGTTTGTGCCATCGCGCCATCGGCGGCGGCAAGTGCCGTCGCGGCCGCCGCGGCCAGCGACAGCAGGGTCGCTCGGGTGCCCATAAAGCCTACTCCAAACAATGGCTTGCCCCAGCGCCCTTGAGCCTATGCCAGACCGTCCGGGAGTCAACCGGTGAGGGGTGACAGGCTTTCCAAGCGGTTGCGACGCGGGGCGG
>CAZXKZ010000144.1:0-2301 GCA_964641825.1 uncultured Bauldia sp. | reverse complement strand
CGTTCGCGCCGGGCACGGGCGGGAGGAAGGCCGATGGCAACAAACGCGGAGCTTCAGGCGCGGCGGAACGCGGCGGTGGCGCGCGGCGTCGGCCATGTCACCCCGATCTTCGCCGACAGGGCGGAGAACGCCGAGGTGTGGGACGTCGAGGGCAAGCGTTACATCGATTTCGCCGGAGGCATCGGCGTCCTCAACACGGGCCACCGCAATCCGCGCGTGATGGCAGCGGCGCAGGAGCAGATGGAGCGGTTCACGCACACATGCTTCCAGGTGCTGATGTACGAGCCCTACGTGGAGCTGGCGGAGCGGCTGAACGCGCTCGTGCCGATCTCGGGTGACGTGAAGTCGATCTTCCTCACCACCGGCGCCGAGGCGGCGGAGAACGCCATCAAGATCGCGCGCGCGGCCACAGGACGCCAGGCAGTCATCGCGCTCACCGGGGCCTTCCACGGTCGCACGATGCTTGCCATGAGCCTCACCGGCAAGGTCGTGCCCTACCGGAAGGCGTTCGGCGCCGGCGTTCCCGACATCTGGCACATCCCGATGCCGATCGAGCACTACGGCGTGTCGGTGGAGGACACGCTTCGCCAGCTCGCATTCCTGTTCCGCGCCGACGTCGATCCCGGGCGCGTGGCGGCGATTATCGTCGAACCCGTGCAGGGCGAGGGCGGCTTCTACGAGGTGCCGCTGGAACTGATGCGCGCGCTTCGCGCGATCGCCAGCGAACACGGCATCCTGCTGATCGCGGACGAGGTGCAGACCGGCTTCGCGCGCACCGGAAAGTTGTTCGCGATGGAGCACTATGACGTCGAGGCGGACCTCATGTGCATCGCCAAGAGCCTCGCTGGCGGTTTCCCCCTGTCGGGTGTGCTCGGCCGTGCGTCGATCATGGACGCCACCGATCCGGGCGGGCTCGGCGGCACCTATGCCGGAAGCCCGATCGCGTGCGCCGCGGCGCTTGCCGTGCTCGACGTGATCGAGGCGGACAACCTCATCGAGCGCTCCAACCGGATCGGCGAACGCCTCAAGGCGCGCCTTGAGGCGCATGCGCGCCGCAACGACACGCTGCCGATCACCGCACTCCGCGGGCGCGGCAGCATGATCGCGTTCGATATCGTACGTGCGCGTGGCGGCAGCGAGCCCGACGCCGAGGCGACGAAGGCCGTGGTCAAGCGCGCCTATGAGAACGGGCTGGTGCTCCTGTCGTGCGGCGTCTTCTCCAATGCCATCCGCATTCTCGTTCCCCTGACCGCGTCCGACGAGGTCGTCGACGAAGGCGTCGCGCTGTTGGAGCAGGCGCTTATCCAGGAGGGTTGATCGCGGCGGCGAATGGCTGTCCCGCTGGAGGTCAATCGGCCACGCATGCCGGCCCTTCCCAAACGGAAGGCCGTTTGTTTCAATATCTTCCGTGACGCGCTTCTCCCTTTTTTCGCTGCTCGGGCACGGCCTGACGGGACACCAGCGGTGGCCGGCGCAATGGCGCTCGCCCGAGCCGAAAGCGGACTATGACGTTGTCATCGTGGGGGCCGGCGGGCACGGCCTTGCGACCGCCTACTACCTGGCCAAGGAACACGGTATCCGAAACGTCGCCGTGCTGGAGAAGGGCTGGCTCGGCGGTGGCAACATCGGGCGCAACACGACGATCATCCGCTCCAACTACCTGCAGGACGAGAGCGCGGCGATCTACGAGCACGCCCTCAAGCTGTGGGAGGGGCTGAGCCGCGAGCTCAATTACAACGTCATGTACTCGCCGCGCGGTGTGATGATGCTGGCGCACTCGGTGCACGACGTGCAGGTGCTGAAGCGGCACGTGCACTCGAACCGGCTGAACGGCATCGACAACGAATGGCTCACGCCGGCGGAGGCCAAGCGCTTCTGCCCGCCGCTCAACATCGCACCCGACCTCCGCTATCCCGTCGCGGGCGCTGCTCTGCAACGGCGTGGCGGCACCGCGCGCCACGATGCGGTAGCGTGGGGATACGCGCGGGCGGCGGACGCGCTCGGCGTCGACATCATCCAGAACTGCGAGGTGGTGGGGATCGTCCGTGACGGAAGCGGGGCGGCCACCGGCGTCGAGACGACACGCGGGACGATCGGCGCGAACAAGATCGGCGTGGTCGCCGCGGGGCACACGAGCGTGATCCTGGCGATGGCCGGCGTGCGCATGCCGATCGAAAGCTATCCGCTGCAGGCGCTCGTCTCGGAGCCGGTCAAGCCAGTGTTCCCGTGCGTGGTCATGTCGAACACGGTGCACGCCTACATCTCGCAATCCGACAAGGGCGAGCTGGTGATCGGCGCGGG
>CAZXKZ010000143.1:266-5743 GCA_964641825.1 uncultured Bauldia sp. | reverse complement strand
ACGCCCAGTCGGAGGGCGTCCACATCCGCGCCGCCGTCCCTTCGGCGAAATCGTGCGTATAGGCGAAGCCGGGCAGGTGGCCCGCGAGCACCCGGTGGCCGTGGAGGGCGCCCTTGGGCGGCCCGGTGGTGCCGGAGGTGAAGATCATCAGCGCCGGATCGTCCGGGCTCGTGGCGGCTGGCGCGGGCCGCCCGTCCTGTCGCGCCATCGCCTCGCGCAGCCCTTCGGCGCTTCCCGCAGGTCCGTCGAAGGAGAAGACCACCGCCAGTTCGGGCAGTCCGCCGGAGATCGCGGCGGCCTTGGCCGCGCCAGCGTCGTCGGTGAGGAGCGCCTTCGCACCGGACGCCGTGAGGCGGCAGCGGAGCGCGTCCTCGCCGAACAGCGCCGACAGCGGCACCGCGATCGCGCCGAGCTTGTAGGTGGCGAGGTGGGCGAGCAGTGCCTCGACCGATTGCGGCAGCATGATCGCCACGCGATCGCCGCGGGCGATGCCGCGCGCGGCCAGCACCAGCGCGACGCGGTCGGAGTCGCGCGCCAGCGTTCCGTAGGATGTCGGCGTCAGGCGTCCGCCGGCGTCGCAGCCGATCAGTGCGATGCGGTCGGGCTCACGCTCGGCCCACGCGTCGGCGCACGCCACTGCGATGTTGTAGCGCCGCGGAATGCGCCATTCGAAGTTGGCGCGCTGCTCCTCGTAGGACGCGCCTTCGGCGAGCACCTGTGACGTCAGTTTGCTCCCACCATTCCGCCCACTCCCACGAACACCGTGGGGCCGGGGTCCGGCACAGTAACCACCCTGGCTTCGCCAGGCGAGCCCAGAACGAGCGTCCAGAAATTTTTGTAGCGGCTTTCCGGGGCAACGGCGACCGCGATCCCGATGTGGGTGACGCCCGGCATGAGCATGTTCTTGTTGTGCCCGGGCGAGCGGCGCCAGGCTTCCAGCACTGCGGTCAGGTTCTTCTGCCCGGCGGCGACGTTCTCCGCGGCGGTGCCGCCGTTGAAGCCGCCGGCGGTCAGGCGCTGCCGAAACGAGCCCTCGCCGGGGAGCACGTGCGCCATCTTGTTGGCGGCGGCCATGCGCTTGGAATGGGTCGCGGCGATCTGGGTCAGCGTCGGGTCGACGCTGACCCCGCCAAGGCCGTGCTGGCGCCGGTAGCGCGAGATCAGGGACGCCGCCTCGCGGGAATCGACCACGCCGGGCTTGGTGGCGAGCGGGCTGTTGAACAGCCCGCCGGGGTCCATGCCCGTGCAGCCGGACAGGATGAGCGCACCGGCCGCGGCCAGAAAACCGATGATTCGCAAGCGCATACGAGCTTCCCCGAAGCGAGGGCTGTTCCTTGGCCTAATGCCCTCGATTTGCGGCGAGAGCAAGCTCTGGCAACCGGGAAGGGCTTCGGCTAGGTCTCGGCCATGCTCACCGCCACCGCCGCGAAGATCGTCTGGTTCCTCGGCGTCGTCGCCTGGTTCGCCATCCGCTACCCGTTCCAGCGGCGCGCCCGCAAGTTCGGTGTCGCCCGCTCCACCGGGGGTGCCGGCGACCGTGCCGTCCTGTTCCTCGCCGCCCTTGGCCAGTTCATCCTGCCCCTCGGTTATGTCGCCTTCAGCCTCCTCACCGGGCTTCCGGTGGTGGGCGACTACGCTTTCCACCCGCTCCAGGGCTGGCTCGGCATCGCCGCGCTCGTCGCCGCATTGGTGCTTTTCCGGATCACCCACAAGCAGCTCGGCCGCAACTGGTCGGTGACGCTGGAGACGCGGACGGAGCACAAGCTGGTCACCGACGGCGTCTACGCGTGGGTTCGCCACCCGATGTATTCGTCGTTCCTGCTGTCGGCCGTCGCCCAGGCCCTGCTCATCCCCAACTGGATCTTCGGGCCGGCCGGCCTCGTTGTGTTCGCAATCCTGTTCTTCTATCGCGTCGGCCGTGAGGAGGCGCTGATGCTCGAGACCTTCGGGCAGAGCTACGTCGACTTCATGGCCCGGACGGCGCGGATCGTGCCCTGGCTCTACTGAAAGGCGGGTCGCGGGTTGTAGGCCCCTCGCAAATGCGCGTCATCTGATAGGATGGGATTCGGGAGGTCGGAGAAGGACGGAGTGGAGCGGATGAATCGCTTCGTGACATCGGCCGGCAAGGCCGTTTTCGCCTTGGCCGTACTGGCGCTGATGGCGTTCGCGCCGGCCGCCCATGCCGCCACCGGCAGCGGACAGCCGTCGGGCAAGGGTATCGTCTACCTCGTCCGCGGCGGGCTCAACATCTTCTCGACGGGCATGGACGATCTCGCCGCGCAGCTTCGCGATCGCGGCGTCGATGCGCGCACGCTCGGCCAGGCGACATGGAAGCAGGCCGCCGCCGAGGCCGCCGAGCGTTACCAGAAGAAGAAGGCGCCGGTGGTCCTCATCGGACATTCCTTCGGCGCCAACGCGGCGGTGCTCATCGCCGACTACCTCGGCCAGCGGAACATCCCGGTGACGCTGCTCGTCACCTTCGACCCGACCGAGGCGCTCAAGGCGCCGACCAACGTCAAGCGCTTCCTCAATTTCCTGTCGCTCGACATGACCGGGTTCGATTTCCACGCCTTCGCGACGCCGTCGTTCCAAGGCCATCTCGAGAACATCGTCCACCCCGAGCTCAACCACCTCAGCATCGACAACGACGCCGCGCTGCAGGCGCAGACGGTGCAGGAAGTCCTGAAGGCGGTGGGCGGCGGCCGCAGGGCCGCTCTGGAATGACGCGTCGGTCGGTAGAAGTCGGGCGGAGGTATTGCGGCCGGGCCTAGTCGCCTGTCTTGGCAATCGCCTTCAGGTCGCTCTCCAGCACGGTCCTCTCATAGCTTTCGAGGTCGCCCTTGATGCGGTACGCGGGCTCGCCGTCCTGGTCGGGCCGGAAGCCGACGACGGTATAGGTCGGGCGTGGAGCTGATGGCGGCCGGAAGCGGTTGACGAAGCCGATCTCCTCGCCGATGTCGAATTTATGTGCCACGCGCTTTCCCTCGGATCAGCGGTCGTTGTCGTGCGGAGCCTCGCCGAGCAACCGCTCGAAATCGGCGAGCACGGAATCGATGAGACGACGGTGCCGCTGGTCGCCGGCGATCGATGTCTCGGCAAACAGGCCGAGCAGATAGCGCGCCTTCTCGGCGGCATCGGCCCAGGTCTCCGCGGGCGCGGCTGTCAGGAACCGCTCCAGTTCGTCGCGCCGCTGCCGCAGCGCGTCCTGGTCCTTCTCGACCCCGATCCGCAGACGGCGGAGATCGGTCGCCTTCTGTGCGTTCACGCCGCGGTGGCTGTCGAGGTCGATGGGCCGGTCGCTCATTGCAGCGCCCTGCGCTTCAACGGGTAGCCGGGGCTGTCATAGAGCGCGCGGATCTGTTCACCGCGCAGCCGCACTTCCATCACCTCGAGCGTCGAGGCGCGTAATGCGCCGATGGTCAGTTCCTCCACCGCGAACCGGATCGCTTGAGCGGCCGAGTCGAAGCGTCTGTAGGTGATCCGCGAGTGGCGGGAGACACTCTGCGCGCAGAACAATTCGCTGGGGGCGTCGAAATCGAAGGGGAGGGCCATGCGGATAGTCTCCTGACAGGACCGACTTGCGCGTTAGCCCGGACATCACCATATAGGTGCGTGAAGAGAAACTTCAATAAAACCGTGCGAAAGCTGGTAGAAGGCGCCTCGAATCGATTTTCGGCGCGTTGCTTTCGCGGCGATTTCACTTTCCAGCTCTGATCTTTTTCTCTCGGATCATCTGATTTTTGTTGCGCCTGGTCGGCTGACCGGTGTGCGGCCATCCAACACGACGAAAGGAAAAGCTCCTGCGCATTCTCGTTCGCGACAATAACGTCGACCAGGCCATGAAGGTGCTCAAGAAGAAGATGCAGCGGGAAGGAGTCTTCCGCGAGCTCAAGCGCCAGAGGTTCTTCGAGAAGCCGTCCGAGCGGAAGGCGCGCGAACGGAGCGAGGCGGTCCGCCGGAGCCGCAAGCTCGCCAGGAAACAGGCGCAGCGGGAAGGACTGCTGCCCGCTCCGAAGCCCAAGGCGCGCACCGCAGCGGCCGCGCGTCCGCCGCGCTTCTGACGACAGCCGCGCTTCCAGAGACGATCGAACATTCACGCGCCCCTCTCCCATTCTGGGAGAGGGCCGTTTCTTTTTGGCGAGCGGAACGCGAGCCTTGGAGAAACGGGGCGAGAGCGCGAGCCGGTAGCCGTTTTCCTTCCTGTCTTGCGACTGACTTGCAATTGCACACGATCGGTGTACATACTTGCGAGTCATTCGCAAGAAGGAGTAGCCCGCATGTCCCTCCGCTTCCGTTCCGCCGCCCTTGCCGTCGCAGCCGTCGTCTTTTCTGCTACCGCGGGGCCGGCCTTCGCCGCCGACAAGTTCAAGGCCGTGACCACCTTCACGGTCATCGCCGATATGGCGCGGAACGTCGCCGGCGATGTCGCCATCGTGGAGTCGATCACCAAGCCGGGCGCGGAGATTCACAACTACCAGCCGACGCCGGGCGACATTCAGCGCGCGCAGGGCGCCGATCTCGTCCTGTGGAACGGGCTCAACCTTGAGCTCTGGTTCGAGCGCTTCCTGCGCAATCTCCGCGACGTGCCGAGCGCGGTCGTTTCCGACGGTATCGAGCCGATGAGCATCGTTGAGGGGCCGTACACCGGCAAACCCAATCCGCACGCATGGATGTCGCCGGAGAACGCGCTCATCTACGTCGACAACATCCGCGACGCCTTCATCGAAAACGATCCTGCCAACGCCGCCGCCTACACCGCCAACGCGGAAGCCTACAAGCAGACGATCACCGCGGCGGTCGCGCCCATCGCGGAGAAGCTCGGCGCCATCCCTGAGGACAAGCGCTGGCTGGTCACGAGCGAGGGCGCGTTCAGCTACCTCGCGCGCGACTTCGGCCTCCGCGAGCTCTACCTCTGGCCGATCAACGCCGACCAGCAGGGCACGCCGCAGCAGGTGCGCAAGGTCATCGACGCAGTTCGGGAGAACGGCATCGTCGCCGTGTTCAGCGAGAGCACGGTGTCCGACAAGCCCGCCCTCCAGGTCGCGCGCGAGACCGGCGTGCACTACGGCGGCGTCCTCTACGTCGACTCGCTCAGCGAGGCGGACGGCCCGGTGCCGACCTACGTCGATCTCCTGCGCGTCACCTCTGACACCATCGTCGAAGGGCTGTCGACGGGCCTGTCCCAGTGAGCGTCGTTGCCGCACTACCGGCCGTGAGTGACCGCCGCATGCCGGCGGCGGGGGAGGGTTCCGGCCTGTCGGTGGAGCACGTCACCGTCACCTACCGGAACGGCCACACCGCGCTCTGGGATGCGAGCTTCGCCATCCCCGCCGGCACGATCACAGGGCTGGTCGGCGTCAACGGCAGCGGCAAGTCGACGCTGTTCAAGGCGATCATGGGCTTCGTGCGCGTGGCGGAGGGGAAGATCACGGTCCTCGGCCAGCCCGCCGCGGCCGCGCTCAGGCAGGGGCTGGTCG
>CAZXKZ010000143.1:0-256 GCA_964641825.1 uncultured Bauldia sp. | reverse complement strand
TTACGTGCCGCAGGCCGAGGAGGTCGACTGGAACTTCCCCGTCCTGGTCGAGGACGTGGTGATGATGGGCCGCTACGGGCGGATGGGCTTCATGCGCATCCCGCGCGCGGAGGATCACGCTGCGGTGGCCGATGCGCTCGCCCGCGTCGGTATGAGCGATTTCCGCAGGCGCCAGATCGGCGAACTGTCGGGCGGGCAGAAAAAGCGCGTGTTCCTTGCCCGTGCGCTCGCGCAGGACGGCCGCGTCATCCTGCTC
>CAZXKZ010000142.1:0-5938 GCA_964641825.1 uncultured Bauldia sp. | reverse complement strand
ACGTCCATGTCGGCGCCCATCAGCGCCTGGTCGCCGACCTCGAGCCAGCAGTGCATCAGCCAGTTCTTGTACTTCTCATCGGTGATCGGCATGTCAGGAGGGGCATCCGCGTAAGGCATGGCGGAGGTGATTTTCCCGCCCAGCACCTTGGCGTAGAACTCGAATGCCTCGCGGCACTCGCCCCGGAAGCTCAGGCTGGTCACGATCTTCATGGGTCGTCTCCTTTTCTCATCTGTTCGATTGCACGTCGGGCGAGATTGAGATGCCAGCGGCAGGGTCGTGCTGCCGGATCTGTCCCAAGATCAGTCGCGGACTTCTTTCCCGAACAGCCTGCGCAACTCGTCCTTGGCCCGGTCCAGGGTGCGTCGCCTTTCATCCGGTAAAGCATCGCCGGCGCGATTGACATAGAAAGTCAACATCGACATCGCCGACTGGAATGGTGTGCCTTTGCGACGGTTGCTGCGCTCCGCCGAGCGCTTGAGGGACTGCGCGATTGCTGCCGGATCATCCCAGGTGAACACATGCTCTTCGAGATCGAGAGCGTTGGAATGTTCCGTCACATCCTGCGACCACTTGGTATTCGTCATCGTCGCCGCTCAATGTCGCTTGAAATACTGGATCTCGCGCTCATGCTTCTCGGCCTTCTCCCGGCTGTCGAACGTACCGAGATTGCGGCGCTTGCCGGTTTTCGCGTCCGTCTTGCGCGAATAAAGCCGGTACTTCCCTGATTTGAGCTTGCGGATCATCGCTGCACTTCAGCGCCGTTTGTGCGTCCCTGATCTGATGCTCGCCGATTAGTCAACGTCGCCGGTTTTGCATCGTTCCCAGGTTTTTCAAGGAGAGCGGACCGGCGAATAGCCCATATCCGATCACGCATGGCGACTAAAACCGCGTGCCGCGGCCAATCGCCAAGCCATTGTGATGATTGGGACTCTTGGTGAGCGCGCCGGGGCTCGAACCCGGGACCTGCTGATTAAAAGTCAGCTGCTCTACCAGCTGAGCTACGCGCTCGGACATGGTCCGCGAAAACCGCGCGGAACGTAAGGTCAGCGCTGTCGGGGGTCAACCTGAAGCGTTGGAAACCCGCCCGGTGGCGATTTTCCCCGGCCCCCGCCCGGTCTATGGTCCCTGCCACGGGATGCGGACGGACCTTGGCCATGCGGATCGTCACCACGACGGAAGCCTTCTTCTGGAAGAACAGATACAGCGAGGTGCCGGTCATGGCGGCCTCCGTCGATCCGTCGTGGGCGGCGCAGCTCAGGACACGGAAGCTGCCAGCCCATCTGGCGACGACGCTGCCCGAACACCTGCCGAATTTCCCTCGCGCCGCGCTCCAGGCGAGTCCGCTCGCCTTCACGGCAGCCCTCTGCTTCGCGCTGCATGACGAGCGCTACGGGGCGCCGGAGGTCTACGGCGTGACGCCCGACGAGACGGCCTTCTGGTTCGCGCTCCGCGATCCCGGACAGGCCGGCTACATCGCCGGCGAGGTCGCCAATTTCGTCGCCTGGCTCACCGAGCTCGCCACCGGCGACATCGAGGAGTTCAACACCGCCTTCACCAAGCTTCAGGAGCGCGCCGAGGCGGCGGCGCTCGACCAGACCATCCGCGCCGTGCTGGCCGAGTGCGACCGCCGCGGCATTCCGTGGCGGCGGCTCGAGACGACCTTCCGCGTCGTCCGTCTCGGCCAGGGCCACCGCCAGGCATGGCAGATGGAGAGCCTGCCCGGCCTCGACTCCGGCCTCGCCCAGCGGATCACGCGCGACAAGGGCGCGAGCTTCCGCGTGCTGAGCGAGATCGCGCTTCCGGTGGGCCGGTTCGCGGTCGCCGGCACTATCGAGCAGGCGATGCAGGCCGCCGCTGTCATGGGCTTTCCGCTAGTCGCAAAACCGAACACCGGCGGCAAGGGCACGCTCGTCTTCGTCGGTCTCACCAGCGCCGATCAGGTCCGCCAGGCCGCGGAGAAGATTCTGGCCTTCGGCACGCCCGTGCTGCTCCAGTCGGTGTTCAAGGGCGACGACCATCGGCTCCTCGTCGTCGGCGGCCGCCTCGTCGCCGCGGCGCGGCGAAACCCGGCCTCGGTCGTCGGTGACGGCGTCAATTCGGTCGAGGCGCTGGTGCGCACCGAGAACCGCCATCCCGATCGCGGGCCGGGCTTCCGCAAGCTGATGAACTACATCACCCTCGACGACGAGGTCGGGCGCGTGCTCGCCGGCCAAGGGCTGAGGCTGACCAGCATCCCGATGGCCGGGCAGCGCGTCTTCCTGCGGCGCACCTCCAACATCCACACCGGCGGCACGGCCACCGATTTCACCCACACCATCCACCCGGACAACCGCATGCTGGCGGAGCGTGCAGCGCGCGCCATCGGCCTGCGCGTCGCCGGCGTCGATTTCCTCACGCCCGACATCACGCGCTCGTGGCGCGAGGTCGGTGGCGGCATCTGCGAGGTCAACACCACGGTGGGCCTGCGCCCGCACTGGCTCGCCAATCGCTCGCAGAATGTGGTCGCGCCGATTGTCGATCTCGCGTTCCCGGACGGCGGCACCGGGCGCATCCCGATCGCGCTGGTCACCGGCTCGAACGGCAAGACGACCACGACGCGGATGCTCGCCCGCATCCTGACGGCCGCCGGCCATCGCGTCGGCGTCGCCACCACCGACGGCGTACAGGTCGGCGACGAGTGGCTGCTCGAGGGCGATGTCGCCGGCACACGCGGCGCGCCAGTCGTCTTGCAGGAGCCGACCGTCACTGCGGCAGTCCTCGAGACCGCACGCGGCGGCATCCTGCAGCGCGGCATCTATGTCGAGGAATGCGACGTTGCCGCTCTCCTCAAGGTGCAGCCCGAGCAGGTCGGCATCGACGGCATCGACACGGTCGAGGACATGGCGCGGGTCAAGCGCAAGGTGCTCGACACCGCGCGGAACGGCTTCGTGCTCAACGCCGACGATGACATGTGCCGGGCGATGGCGGGCGACTTCCCACGCGACAAGACCATCCTGTTCAGCATGGACCCCGCCTCCGCCTTTGCCCGCGTACACCGCGAGCAAGGTGGCCGTGTGGTCACGCTGGCCGAAAGCGGCGGCGCAGAGGTGCTGGTGCGGCAGGACGCCGACGGTGCGACCGACACCGTGATCGGCGTTGCCGAAATTCCGGCGACGCTTGGCGGACGCGTACGCCACAACGTCGAGAATGCGCTCGCCGCCACCGCCCTGGCGTGGGCGATGGGGATCGACCGCACCGTGATCGCCGAAGGCCTCAGGGCATTCGGCGCCGATCTCGGCAGCTCGCCCGGCCGCTTCAATCTTCTCGACGGCTTTCCGGCGAAGGTGCTTCTCGACTACGCGCACAATCCCCCTGCCCTCCGCCAGTCGATGGCCGCGCTCGCCACGCTGCCGCGCGAGGGCCGGCGCGTGATCGTTCTCACCAGCCCGGGCAACCGGCCGGACGACCAGATCCGCGACTGCGGCAGAGCCGTGGCAGGCAACGCCGATTTCTACGTGTGCATGGAGCGCCTCGACCGCCGCCGCGGCCGCAGCGAAGGCGAGATCGCGCGGCTGCTGTCTGAGGGGCTGGCGGAATCTGGCGTTGCGGCTGATCGCATCCGGCTTGCCGTCACGCAGGAGCAAGCGGTCGCCGTCGGAGCCGGGCTCGTGCGGGAGCCGGACGACCTGCTCGCGATCTTCTACACCGAGTTCCGGCCGGTGCTCGTCCAGCTCAAGGCAGCTTTCGCCGCCCGAGCCACCGAGCCGGAGGTCCGGATGGCGGCAACGGGCTGAGGCGCGCGGGCGGCGCCAAACGGGAGGGACCGGAATGAGGATCGTCGCAGCGCTCGCATTCTGTCTTTCGCTTCTCGCCGCTACGGCGATTCCGGCGGCGGCTCAGGTCGGCAATACCGAGCGGTCGGAGTTCCAGGCGATCATCGCCGGGCAGATCGAGGCATTCCGCAGCGACGATGGTCCGGCGGCCTACAGCTATGCCTCGCCGGCGATCCGGCGCCTGTTTCCCACGGACGGCATCTTCATGGACATGGTCAGGCAGGGCTACATGCCAGTCTACCGGCCAGAGTCGTTCGCCTTCGGTCCGGTGTTCGACTCCGAACGCGGACCGGTGCAACGCGTCTTCATCACAGGGCCGGACGGCGCCAGCTACACGGCCGAGTACACCTTCCAACGCCAGCCGGACGGAAGCTGGAAGATCAATGGCGTCACGCTGAAGAAGGATGATAGCCCGACGATCTAGCGGGGCGGCAGGTCGCCTCCCGCCCATCCGGCTTTCGTCTTCGCGACGAAGGCGCCGTAGCGCCCGGCCGCGATCGCCGCGCGGATGGCGGACATGAGCTGCTGGTAGTAGGCGAGGTTCGCCCACGTCAGCAGCATGGCGCCGAGGATTTCCTCCGACTTCACGAGATGATGGAGGTACGCGCGCGAATAGTCGCGCGCCGCCGGGCAATCCGACTCTGCATCCAGCGGACGCGGATCGTCAGCGTGGCGCGCGTTCTTCAGGTTGATCTTGCCGAAGCGCGTATAGGCCGTGCCGTGACGGCCGGCGCGCGTCGGCAAAACGCAGTCGAACATGTCGATGCCGCGCGCCACAGACTCGACTATGTCCTCCGGCGTGCCGACACCCATCAGGTAGCGCGGCCGGTCATGGGGCAGCGCCGGGGTTGTCACCTCCAGCATCCGCAGCATCGTCTCCTGCGGTTCGCCCACCGCCAAGCCGCCGACGGCATATCCGTCGAAGCCGATCGCGGTCAGCCCGGCCGCAGATTGCAGACGAAGCTCGGCGACGTCGCCGCCCTGCACTATGCCGAAGATCGCCCTGCCCTCCGTGGCTCCGAACGCCTCGCGCGAACGCTCTGCCCAGCGCAGCGACAGGCGCATCGCCCGCTCGACCTCCTCCGGCTCGGCCGGCAGCGCCACGCACTCGTCGAGCTGCATGCGGATGTCGGAGTCGAGCAGCGCCTGGATCTCGAGCGAGCGCTCGGGCGTCAGCCGGTGTTCGGAGCCGTCGATATGCGAACGGAACGAGACGCCATCCCCGTCGAGCTTCCTGAGCTTGGCGAGCGACATCACCTGGAAGCCGCCGGAGTCGGTGAGGATCGGGCCGGCCCAGCGGCCGAACGCGTGCAGCCCGCCGAGCGCCGCGACGCGCTCCGCTCCCGGCCTCAGCATCAGGTGATACGTGTTGCCGAGGATGATATCGGCGCCGAGCGCCTTCACCTGGTCCATAGTCATGGCCTTAACCGAACCCGCGGTGCCGACCGGCATGAAGGCCGGCGTGCGCACATCGCCGCGCGGCAGCGTCAGCACTCCGGTTCGCGCACCGCCATCGGTAGCGGCGACATGGAACGAAACGCCGGGGCTCACGCGTGCCGCTCCGGCCACAGCAGGCTCGCGTCGCCGTAGGAATAGAAGCGGTACTTGCGTTCGATTGCGTGCGCGTAGGCCGCAAGCATCGTCTCGCGGCCCGCGAACGCGGAGACCAGCATGAACAGCGTCGACCGCGGCAGGTGGAAGTTTGTCATCAGCAGGTCGACCGCGCGGAACCGGTAGCCGGGCGTGATGAAGATGGCAGTCTCGCCGGCGAAGGGGCGGATAGTGCCGTTCTCGTCGGCGGCACTTTCGAGGAGGCGCAGCGACGTCGTGCCGACCGCGACGATCCTCCCGCCCTTCGCGTGCGCTGCGTTCAGCGCCGCCGCCGTCTCGGCCGAAACCGTCCCCCATTCGGCGTGCATACTATGGTCGTCGGTATCGTCCGCCTTGACCGGCAGGAACGTGCCGGCGCCGACGTGCAGCGTCACCGTATGGCGCGAGACGCCCACCTCGGCGAGGCGCTCGAACAGCGTATCGGTGAAATGAAGCCCCGCGGTCGGGGCCGCCACGGCGCCTTCCTCGCGCGCGTAGATCGTCTGGTAGTCGCGCCGGTCGAACGTATCGGT
>CAZXKZ010000141.1:0-5947 GCA_964641825.1 uncultured Bauldia sp. | reverse complement strand
TTCCGCCACTGCTGGCGATGTTTCGGGTTTTTCCACGTTGGCTCCTGTCGGCTGATCCATTCCTCAGCGAAGGCTCGGAACGTCGGCGTCGGCCGTTCCGGCACCGCCGCCTTCCGCGCCTCCAGTGGATCCACCCGATCCAGTTTCACCTGCCGCCGCAAGGCGAACACCTTCTCGCGGGCTTCGGCGAGCGAGACCAGCTTCGCCGATCCGAGGCCCATCACCCGCGCTCGGCCATTGAACATGTAGGCGAACAGCCAGGACTTATTGCCGTTCGATCCGACCTGAAGAATGAGGTTGTCGCCGTCGTGATACCTGCCCTTCTCGGTCAACGACGCGACCATTCGCGCTGTGAGTTTTCCCATCACTCGTTACTCCCTCGAAAGCGCGCCCGCCGGGAGGGATCGGTGGGTTCGAAAAAGCCAACCCCTAAACGCCCACGGTGTCGCAACCCCCGATTTAACCCCTAAATTGGCGCCGGGTCGAGCCGGATCGGTCCGGATCGGCCCGGACAGAAATATGGGCTAAGTTTTTCTTTTCTTTCTTTTTTTCGGATCGGACCGGAACAGGCCGGAAAGGCTGCTGGCGGAGGGAGAGGGATTCGAACCCTCGTTACGGTTTCCCGTAAACACGCTTTCCAAGCGTGCGCCTTCAGCCACTCGGCCACCCCTCCCGCGTCCCGGCCGTCTGCCGACCGGGAGGCGCCGGGACTATAGTGTGAGCCCGACCGCGTGCAAGTGTGAGCCCGACCGCGTGCGCTAGCGGCCGCTCCCGGCAGGGTTGACGCAGATCGCGGTTGCGGCAGAGTCGCCGCAACCCCATATTGGGGCAGCCGGGCGCCGGCAGCGGCCCGACAAACCCCCGGACGATGGCATGCTCGGCTTCCTTTCACGCTTTGTCGGTCTCTGGCTGATCGCGGGGGCGCTGGTCGCCATCGTCATCGACGCGACCAAGACCATCGCCGCCTCCAAGCTCACTGTCACGGCGCTGGGCGAGGCCTGGGCGAGCGTCGGCATGACATCGCTGCTCGCCACGCAGACCTTCGTCCAGCAGTCGATCGAACCGATGCTTGGACGCTGGATCTGGGATCCGGTGCTGCAGACCGTGCTGCTCCTGCCGGCGTGGGCGGTGCTCGGCGCGCTCGGCTTCCTGTTCACCTGGCTCGGCCGGAGACGGCGGGTCAGGATCGCCTACGCCTGACCGATCCACATCAACCAACAAGAAGGAAAGCACCCGATGAACATCCTGAGCCTGCTCGGCGGACGGCCGAGCGCAATGCCCTCCCGCGACCAGGCGCTGCCCGGCCGCGCCGAGGCGATCCCCACTGCCGAGACGCACTTCGTCAACGGCCGCCCGCTCAAAGGCCCCTACCCCGACGGGCTAGAGACCGCGCTGTTCGGCCTCGGCTGCTTCTGGGGCGCGGAGCGCGTCTTCTGGAAGATACCCGGCGTCTATGTCACCGTGGTCGGCTATGCCGGCGGCCACACGCCGAACCCGACCTACCGCGAGGTGTGCACTGGCATGACCGGGCACAACGAGGTGGTGCGCGTGGTCTACGATCCTAAGACGGTCAGCTACGAGACGCTGCTGAAGGCGTTCTTCGAGGCGCACGATCCGACCCAGGGCATGCGGCAGGGCAACGACGTCGGCACGCAGTACCGGTCCGGCATCTACGTTACCGGCGAGGCGCAGCGCGAGGCGGCCGAGGCCGCCAAGGCGGCGTATGCCAAGGCGCTCGCCGCCAAGGGCTACGGCGCGGTCACGACCGAGATCGGGGAGGCGCCGGAGTTCTACTTTGCCGAGGACTATCATCAGCAGTACCTCGCGAAGAATCCGAACGGCTACTGCGGGCTCGGCGGCACCGGCGTTTCCTGCCCAGTCGGCGTCGGTGTCCCGGCCGCGGCGCATTGACCGGGCGGTCGGACGACCTCGCACGGAGCTGACCGGGAGGGTACATGGCGTTCCGGATCGGCCGCGATGACGACGTCGCAGAAGCCCTGCTGCGGCTGGCGCGCAACGACCTCGAAGCCGCCCGCCGCGATTTCAGGACGGCGGAGCGGCGCGAGGAGCGTGTCCACCGCATCCGCCAGCGGCTGAAACGCATCAGGACGATCCTGCGGATCATCGAGCCGGTCCATGGGGAGCGCGCGGCCGTCGCACGGCAGACGCTGGCCGAGGCCGCGCGCCTGCTCGCCCGCGCCCGCGATGCCGACGTGGCAGCGGCGAACGCCCGCAACCTGGCTGTGGCCGGCGGCGAGGACCTCGGCTTTCACCGCATCGTCGAGACGCTCGACCGCGAGGCAGCGGAAGCGCACCAGCGCCGCACGCCGGTCGGCGACGTGCAGGCGCGGCTCGCCGCGGCGTTCGACGACATCTCGGCGCTGGAGGCCGGGTTCGACGGAGAGGCCGTGCTTTCGGCGGCGCTGCGCCGCGCCTATGGCAAAGGCCGCAAGGCCATGACCAAGGCCGAGACCAGCCTGGCCACGCCCGATTTCCATCGCTGGCGGAAGGCGGTGAAGGACCTCTGGCACATCCTGCTGCTTGCCCGGAAGCGCCTGCCCGGCAAGGCGCGACACCTGGCGAAGCGCCTCGACCGGCTCGGCGAACTGCTCGGACAAGACAACGACCACGCGCTGCTCGCCGAAAAACTGGCTCTCTCTCCCACCGGCGACCACAACCTGATGAACCAGCTCGGCCTCATCGCCCGGCAGCGCCACGCGCTCGAGGCGGAGGCGTTCTCGCTCGGCCACCGCATCTACCGCCGCAGGCCGAAGGCGTTCGCGCGCAGGAACCGGGTGCGGTGAAGGGCCGGCGTGGGCGGGCCGGTGTCCGGCAAATGATGCCGGTGCACTGACCGCACTGTCGGAGGCTACTGGGTCCTCGCTTGCGCGAGATAACAGCGAGGGGAGGATGACCGCGAGGGGATGAGGCGACAGCACGCCCCTTGAGTGCGGGCTCCTAGTTTACCCGCGGGCGGAGGCGTGGCAGCGGCATGCCGAACGCCGAGGCCTGGTTGGCGGCGAAGCCGGCGTTGAGGACCCCGGTGCAGGCATCCGGCAGGTCGGCGAGCGTGATCTCCGGCGGCGGCGTGTAGGGCTTGGGCGGCTTGTCGGAGGGCGGCGGTGGCGGAGGCGGCGGCTTCAGCCATTCGGCGACCTCGTCGCACCCGTCGCCGGGGCCGACGGGCGCCTGCGCGGAGCATCCCGACTGCCCGGGAGGGCACTCCAGGCGCACATGGAAATGCGCGTCGTGGCCGTACCAGGGCCTGATCTTCCTGAGCCACGCACGATCGTTGCCGGCCGTCTCGCAGAGCTTCTGCTTGATGGCGGCGCTGACGAAGATGCGCGCGACCTCCGGATAGGACGCGGCGCGCTTCAGCACGATCTTCTGGCGGTCGGTCCACACGCCCGGATCGATAGCGAGCCGTCCTGTCATCAGCATCGACACGGCGGCCTTCTTCTCGCGCTCCTCCACCGACAGCGTGTAATCGGGCATCGGCGTCAGCCAGATGTCAGCATCGAGGCCGATCTGGTGGCTGGCGTGGCCGGTGAGCATGGGGCCGCCGCGTGGCTGGGCCATATCGCCGACGAGCAGGCCGGGCCAACCGTCGCGGGCGGCATCCTCGGACAGGCGCTTGAGGAAATCGACCAGCACCGGGTGGCCCCAGTTGCGATTGCGCGACAGGCGCATCACCTGCCAGTGCGGACCATCGAGCGGCAGCGCCACGGCGCCCGCGAGGCAGCCCTTGGCGTAGCTGCCGATGGCGCGCGGCGGAAGCTCCGCCGGCACGGAGACGCTGCCGAAAAGCTGCTTCGCCGGACGGTTGTTCTGCGCGTGCGCGGACCCCATGCCGAGGGCGATGAGCGCCACGACGATGATGGCAATCCTCATCGAATCGTCTCCATGCTTCAGCGCCGCCCGGCCAAACGCATTATCCCGCGAAATCCCCAGCCGACAACCCCGCCATCGAAAGGCCGGACTTTCGTGCGCGCAATACCACGAAGGCGTCAACAAACCATCGCACGGCGGTTTTAATCAAAAGACTGCGACGCCCCGCATCGAGGAGGGAAAACGTCATGCTGAGGCCTATCGACAACCTGCCAACCGGCGCCGTCGGATTCGAGGCGCACGGGCGCGTCACCGAAGCGGAACGGCGCGCGATCATCGAGCCCACCATCGAATGGGCGCTGGAGGCGAACGGCAAGGTGCGCCTGCTCTATGTCGCGGCCGCCGACTTCGACGGCTACGACCGCGGCAGCGCGTACGACGAAGCCGTGTTCGGCACACGCCACTTCACCGACTTCGAGCGCATTGCGTTCGTCGCCGACGACGGACCCTACGCACGCTCGGTGGAAGCGCTCGACGGCCTTATGCCGGCGGCGCTCCGCGTCTTCCGGGCGACGGAGATCGGCGAAGCGAAGGCGTGGCTCGCAGCCTGAAGCGGGAGAGGCGCGGCGCCGGCCATCGGCGCCGCGCGAAACACCCCTAGTGCGCCGCCAGGCGCGTGTTCAACTCATCGAACAGGCCGGCGAAGGCCTGCCTGGCCTTGCCGGGATGCTTGACGGCAGCGGCCGCCTCGCGATTGACCGGCTCGCCGGCGACGATGAGCGCCACCATGCCCATGCCATAGTGCGGCACGCACTTGACGCCATAGACGCCGGGCACGTCGAAGACCACCGTGATCTCCTTGTTCATCTTGCCGGTGAACGGCTCGGCGCCCTCGGGCATCATGTCCTTGATCGACACGGCGTCGTGACCCTTGTCGGTGGGGACGAACGTGACGCTGTCGCCGACCGCGATCTCGAGGAAGGCCGGCTCGAAGACCATGGCGCCGGCAGCGCCCTTATTCAGCATCTTCACCTCATGGTCGGCCGCATGCGCGCCGAGAGGCACCAGTAGAACGGCCGCAAGGCCAAGCATCCGAAGCGTCGATCTCATTTTCCCATCTCCTTTCCGCGGCGTCCGCGGACTGAAATCCCCCGGGTTCACGCCCGAGGCACGGGACGACATCTAGCGCCCGGCGCGCGGACCGGTTTGCGCCAGCGCAAACGGCGCGCGCTTTCGGAGCGGGCCGAATGTCGCAGGCGATTTTGCGTTGGAACAAACCGCCCGGCCGCGGACGGCGCGAAAGTGCGCCGCATGAGACGGAGCCTTTACCTCCGCCTCCCGAAGGAGACAGCCATGGTGAACACGAAGATGAGACGCGCACTCGCAACGACGGCCGCGATCTGCGCGCTGCTGCTCGCACCCGCCGCGCTCGCTGACGCATCCGGCGGCCACATGCACGCCGCCGACAGGGGTACGCCGGAAGCGCCAGTGAGCATCGTGCGCCTGCCGACCGACCTGCCCGGCCCGATCGTCGCGCGCGGACCACAGAAGGTGATCGTCGACCTCGAAACCTCGGAGGTCTACGGCCAGCTCGACGGAGACACGGCCTATCACTACTGGACCTTCAACGGGAAGGTGCCCGGACCTTTCGTGCGCGTGCGCGTCGGCGACACCGTCGAGGTGCGGCTCACCAACCCCGACGACTCGATCATGATGCACAACGTCGACTTCCACGCCGTGACCGGACCGGGCGGCGGAGCGGCGGCGACCGAGGCGGCGCCGGGCGAGACCAAGGGCTTCACCTTCAAGGCGCTGAACCCCGGCCTCTACGTCTACCACTGCGCGACCGCGCCGGTGGCCCACCACATCTCGGCCGGTATGTACGGCCTCATCCTCGTCGAACCCGAGGGCGGGCTCGCGCCCGTCGACCACGAGTTCTACGTCATGCAGGGCGAGATCTACACGGAGGAGCCTTTCGGCACAGCGGGCGAGGTCTTCGACAGCTACGACAAGCTCCTCAACGAGACGCCGGAATACTACGTCTTCAACGGCGCGGTGGGCGGCATCTCCGAGCAGCATCCGCTGACGGCGAAGGTGGGCGAGACAGTGCGCATCTTCT
>CAZXKZ010000140.1:5377-5994 GCA_964641825.1 uncultured Bauldia sp. | reverse complement strand
TCCATGCGCGTCGCCGACGAGATCGCTGTTGCCAAGGAAGGCAACGTCGTGACCGTCAAGATGCGCGACGATACCAAGCGCTCGCGGGTGCTGTGGGGCACCAGCCGGGCCCTGGTGCGCAACCTGATCCAGGGTGCGCACGAGGGCTACACGGTGAACCTGGAGATCGAGGGCGTCGGCTACCGTGCGGCCGCCGACGCCAAGGCGCTGAAGCTGCAGCTCGGCTTCAGCCACGAGGTCCTCTACCCGATCCCGGCTGGCATCGCGATCAAGACGCCCAAGCCGACCGAGATCGAGATCAGCGGCGCCGACCGGCAGCGTGTCGGTCAGGTGGCCGCCGAGATCCGCGGCATGCGGCCGCCCGAGCCCTACAAGGGCAAGGGCATCAAGTATGCTGGCGAGCATATCCTGCGCAAGGAAGGCAAGAAGAAGTAGGCCGGAGCATGACAATGTCCGAGAATCTCTTCCAACGCCGGCGGCGCCGCGTGCGCCACGGGCTGCGCAGCAAAGGCAGCGTGCGTCCGCGGCTGAGCGTGTTCCGCTCCGGCAAGCACATCTACGCCCAGGTGATCGACGACACCAAAGGCCACACCGTGGCGGCGGCCTCGTCGGCCGAC
>CAZXKZ010000140.1:0-5367 GCA_964641825.1 uncultured Bauldia sp. | reverse complement strand
TCGCCGAGCGCGCCGTCAAGGCCGGCGTCAAGCAGGTCGTGTTCGACCGCGGCGGCTACCTGTTCCATGGCCGCGTCAAGGCGCTGGCCGACGCCGCCCGCGAGGGCGGTCTGGCGTTCTGATCGGGAGACGATAAACCATGGCACGTGCACCGGGTTCGGGCCGCGGCGGCCCGCGCGAGGGCGGTGAAGGCGGCGGCCGTGGCCGCCGCTCGGATCGTGATGGCGGTCGGGGTCAGCGGCGCGACAGCTCCGTTGACCGCGAGGAGAACGAGCTCGTCGACCGTCTCGTCGATATCAACCGCGTCTCCAAGACGGTGAAGGGCGGCAAGCGCTTCGGCTTCGCGGCAATCGTCGTGGTCGGCGACCAGCGCGGCCGGGTCGGCTACGGCACCGGCAAGGCGCGCGAGGTGCCCGAGGCGATCCGCAAGGCCACCGAGTCGGCCAAGCGCGGCCTCGTCCGGGTGCCGCTCCGCGAGGGGCGCACGCTCCATCACGATGTCAGCGGCCGCCATGGCGCCGGCAAGGTCGTCTGCCGTGCCGCCCCTCCGGGCACCGGCATCATCGCGGGCGGCCCGATGCGCGCGGTGTTCGAGACGCTCGGCGTGCAGGACGTGGTCGCCAAGTCGTTCGGCTCGTCGAACCCCTACAACATGGTGCGCGCCACCTTCAACGCGCTGTCGCGCGAGGATAGTCCGCGGGGCGTCGCCGCCCGCCGCAACGTCAAGGTGTCGACCTTGCAGGCGCGCCGGCGCGATGTCGCCGAGGGCGAAGCGGCGGAGGCATAGAGATGGCGAAGAAAGCAGCCTCCGGGAAAGCTGACGGCAAGACGCTGACGGTCGAGCAGATCGGCAGCCCCATCCGCCGTCCGGCCGAGCAGCGGGCGACGCTCGTCGGCCTCGGCCTCAACAAGATTCGCCGCCGGCGGACATTGCCGGACAACCCGGCCGTCCGCGGCATGATCGCAAAGGTCAGTCACCTCGTTCGCGTGGTCGACGAGGCCTGAGGAACATTCCCATGAAACTCAACGACCTCAGGGACAATCCCGGCGCCACCAAGGGCCGCATGCGCATCGGGCGCGGCATGGGCAAGACCAGCGGCAAGGGCGTGAAGGGTCAGAAGGCGCGCACCGGCGTCGCCGTGAAGGGCTTCGAGGGCGGCCAGATGCCGCTCCATCGCCGTCTGCCCAAGCGCGGCTTCACCAATATCTTCGCGAAGAGCTACGTTGCGATCGGCCTCGACCGCATCCAGAAGGCGATCGATGCCGGCAAGCTCGATGCCGCGGCGACCGTCGATGCGGCGGCGCTGGCGGCGGCGGGCATCGTGCGGCGCACGCGCGATGGCGTCCGCATCCTCGCCAACGGCGAACTGAAGGCTAAGGCCGCCTTCAAGGTCGCCGGCGCGTCCAGGGCGGCGGTGGAGGCGATCGAGAAGGCTGGCGGCTCCGTCGAGATCCTCGGCAAGCCGGCGGAGGCTGAGGGCGCGGACAAGCAGTAGCGCCTGATCGGAGCTGAGCCATGGCATCGGCCGCAGAACAACTCGCAGCGAACCTCAACTTTGGCGCCTTCGCCAAGGCCGAGGCGCTGAAGAAGCGCATCTGGTTCACGCTCGGCATGCTGCTGATTTACCGGCTCGGCACCTACGTGCCGGTGCCCGGCATCAACCCGACCGCGCTTGCGTCCGCCTTCAGCAGCCAGTCCACCGGCATCATCGGCATGTTCAACATGTTCGCCGGTGGCGCCGTCGGCCGCATGGCGATCTTCGCCCTCGGCGTCATGCCGTACATCTCGGCGTCGATTATCATGCAGCTCATGTCCTCTCTCGTGCCCTCGCTCGAGGCGCTGAAGAAGGAGGGCGAGCAGGGCCGCAAGGTCATCAACCAGTACACACGCTACGGCACCGTGATTCTGGCGGCGCTGCAGGCGTACGGCATCGCCATCGGCCTGCAGGGGTCGACGGGCATCGTCATCAATCCCGGCCCGTTCTTCGTCATCACCACGATCATCACGCTCACCGGCGGCACGATGTTCCTGATGTGGATCGGCGAGCAGATCACCGCACGCGGCATCGGCAACGGCCTGTCGCTCATCATCTTCTCGGGTATCGTGGCGGAGCTGCCGTCCGCGCTGGTCGGCACCCTCGAACTCGGCCGCGAAGGCGCGCTGTCGCCGGCCGTGATCGCCGCCGTCGGCGTGATGGCGATCGTGGTCATCGCCTTTATCGTCTTCATCGAGCGCGCCCAGCGCCGTCTGGTCATCCAGTATCCCAAGCGCCAGGTCGGCAACCGCATGTTCCAGGGCGAGGCGTCGCACCTGCCGCTGAAGCTCAACACGGCGGGCGTCATTCCGCCGATCTTTGCCTCGTCGCTCCTGCTGTTGCCGGTGACGGTGGCGAACTTCTCCGCCGGCAGCGGTCCGGGATGGCTCACCACCATCACCGCCGCGCTCGGCCACGGCCAGCCGCTCTACATGGCCCTCTACGCGGGCATGATTATCTTCTTCGCCTTCTTCTATACGGCGATCGTCTTCAACCCGGCCGATACCGCCGACAACCTCAAGAAGCACGGCGGCTTCATCCCGGGCATCCGGCCGGGCAAGAACACCGCCGACTACATTGATTACGTGCTGACGCGCATCACGGCCGTCGGCGCGCTTTATCTGGTGGTCGTCTGTCTGTTTCCCGAGTTCCTGATCAGCGCCACGGGCGTGCCCTTCTACTTCGGCGGGACGTCGCTGCTCATCGTGGTCAGCGTGACCCTCGACACCGTCTCGCAGGTGCAGGGCCATCTGCTGGCGCACCAGTACGAGGGGCTGGTCAAGAAGTCCAAGCTCAAGGGGCGGACGCGATGAGGCTGGTCCTGCTCGGGCCGCCGGGCGCGGGCAAGGGCACCCAGGCGCAGCGTCTCGTCGCCAGGCACGGCATCGTCCAGCTTTCCACCGGCGACATGCTGCGCGCGGCCGTCAAGGCCGGGAGCCCGGTCGGCAAGCGCGCCCAGGCCGTCATGGACCGGGGCGACCTCGTCTCGGACGACATCATGATCGAGATCATCGCCGACCGGATCAGGCAGCCGGACGCCGCCAGGGGGTTCATTCTCGACGGTTTCCCGAGGACGGTCGCCCAGGCTGAGGCCCTGTCGGAGCTCCTGCAGCAGCGCGGGCTCGGGCTCGATGCCGTGGTGGAGATCGGGGTCGATGAGGAGAGCCTGCTCGCGCGCATCGACAAGCGCGCCCGGGAGACCGGCCAGGCGCGGGCCGACGACACCCCGGAAACGCTCCGGAAGCGGCTCGCCGTCTACCGGGAGCAGACCGCCCCGGTGGCGGACTACTATCGCGGGAAGGGGATGCTGTCCCGGGTCGACGGGATGCAGGCCGTGGAGGAGGTCGAGGAGGCAATCGGCAGCATCCTGAGGACCGCCGCAAATGCTTGAAAAAGGGGCGAATAACGGCCCCGGACCGGTTGACGTACCGGGTCCAAATCGCTATCTACCGGCCACAATTCTGTACTTACAGACTTGCGGTGCCGGTGGCCGGAAAGGGTAACCGGGGCCGTATTGTGCGTTATGCGCAGGGATATCCCTGCTTTGACGGCCCGGAAAACGTGGAGAGACAGGCTTGGCCCGCATAGCAGGCGTCAATATCCCGACCAACAAGCGCGTCGTCATCGCGCTGCAGTACATTCATGGCATCGGCCCGGCGGCGGCGAAGAAGATCGTCGAGACGGTCAAGATACCCGATGACCGCCGCACCAACCAGTTGACCGACGCCGAGGTCAGCCAGATTCGCGAAGTCATCGACCGCGATTATCTCGTCGAGGGCGATCTTCGCCGCGAGGTGGCGATCAACATCAAGCGGCTGATGGACCTGGGCTGCTATCGCGGGCTCCGTCACCGGCGCGGTCTGCCGGTCCGTGGCCAGCGCACCCACACCAACGCCCGCACCCGCAAGGGTCCGGCGCGTGCCATTGCCGGCAAGAAGAAGACGACCTGACGGTTCGTCCCGGCGAGATACAGAAGAGTTAGGCTAGGAACATCGATGGGCAAGGACGCAACCCGCGTACGCCGCCGTGAGCGCAAGAACATCACCTCCGGCGTGGCGCACGTGAACTCCAGCTTCAACAACACCATGATCACCATCACCGATGCGCAGGGGAACACGATCTCGTGGTCCTCGGCTGGCCTGATGGGGTTCAAGGGCTCGCGCAAGTCGACGCCCTATGCGGCGCAGATGGCGGCGGAAGATGCCGGCAAGAAGGCCACCGAGCACGGCATGAAGACCCTCGAAGTCGAGGTTTCCGGTCCCGGCTCGGGACGTGAGTCGGCGCTTCGCGCGCTGCAGGCTGCCGGCTTCATCATCACGTCCATCCGCGATGTGACGCCGATCGCGCACAACGGATGCCGGCCGCGGAAGCGCCGCCGGGTCTAGTTCGCGCGAGACCTACGCATTCGACGCGGCCCACCGGGGCCGCATCGCCGTTCCTCCCAGCGGCGAACACCTGTGAAAGGAAGAGGCTCGTGACCATCCAGAGAAACTGGCAAGAGCTCATCAAGCCAAACAAGCTCGAAATCGCGCCGGGCAGCGACGCCCGCCGCTATGCCACCGTCGTCGCGGAGCCGCTTGAGCGCGGCTTCGGTCTCACGCTCGGCAACGCGCTCCGCCGCGTGCTGCTCTCCTCGCTCCAGGGCGCCGCCGTCAAGGCGGTGCAGATCGATGGCGTGCTGCACGAGTTCTCCTCGATCGCCGGCGTGCGCGAGGATGTCACCGACATCGTCCTCAACATCAAGGAAATCGCGCTGCGCATGCACGGCGAGGGGCCGAAGCGCATGGTCGTGCGCAAGCAGGGCCCCGGCGTCGTCACCGCCGGTGATATCCAGACGGTTTCCGACATCGAGATCCTGAACCCCGATCTGGTGCTCTGCACCCTCGACGAGGGCGCCGAGATCCGCATGGAGTTCACCGTCGACACGGGCAAGGGCTACGTCCCCGCTGATCGCAACCGCCCCGAGGACGCGCCCATCGGGCTCATCCCGGTCGACAGCCTTTATTCGCCGGTCAAGAAAGTCTCCTACCGCGTTGAGAACACCCGCGAGGGCCAGGTGCTCGACTACGACAAGCTCACCATGTCGGTCGAGACGGACGGCTCGATCCGCGCCGAGGATGCGGTCGCCTATGCCGCGCGCATCCTGCAGGACCAGCTTTCGATCTTCGTCAATTTCGAGGAGCCGGAGAAGGTCACCGCCGAGGTCTCGATCCCCGAGCTCGCCTTCAATCCGGCGCTGCTCAAGAAGGTCGACGAGCTGGAGCTGTCGGTCCGCTCCGCCAACTGCCTGAAGAACGACAACATCGTCTACATCGGCGACCTCATCCAGAAG
>CAZXKZ010000139.1:0-6091 GCA_964641825.1 uncultured Bauldia sp. | reverse complement strand
GCGCGGCTACGTCAGCCACTACGGCCTGCCCGCCGAGGAAAGCACGTGGCGCCCCGAGGCGCTGGAGTGGGCGACGACCCGCGGCGCACGCTCCGGCCGCGTTGCCTGGCAGTTCGTGCAGGATCTGGCGGGACGGCTTGGGGTGGTCCTTTCGGACGTTAAGCCATCCCGCCAGGCCTGATTGATCAGTTTCCCTTCCGGAGGTCAGGACCGCTGATCAAAGACTACCCCGTTGCGGCGTACCTTTACGCGCCGGCGAGGTAGTCAAGCGGGTTGACGGGCTTGGAGCCCTTGCGCAGCTCGAAGTGAACCTGCGGCGAGGTGACCGAGCCGGTCATGCCGGCATAGCCGACCGTCTGGCCACGGCGGATCTGGTCGCCGCGCTTCACGAGAAGCTCCTTGTTGTGAGCGTAGGCAGAAACCCAGCCGTCGGCATGGCGGATGAGGACCAGGTTGCCGTAGCCCTCGAGTTCGTTGCCCGAGTAGATCACCGTGCCGGCCTCGACCGCCTTCACCGAAGTGCCTTCCGGCACCGCGAGGTTGATGCCGTCGTTGCGCTCGCCGTTGGGCTTGGAACCAAAGCCGGAGATGATGCGCCCGCGCACCGGCCAGCGGAACGACTTCCCGTCCGCCGAGGCCTCATCTGCCGCATCGTCGATCGCTGCGGTTGCCGAGACCGGAGTCGTCGGCGCCGTATTGCCTTCGGCCCCGATGGTGGGGATGGCCGGCATGGTCGGCGGCTTCGGCGCACTGAGCGCGACATCGGCGGGTGCCGGCAGGTTGATCTGGGGCGCCGGCGCTGCGGCGGCCGCCTGGGTCGGAGCGGCGGTGGTCGTCCCGTCACTGGAGACGCGAAGCTGGCCGAGCGGCTTCTCCGGCGCTCCGAGCGCTGCCACGGTCGAAGTCTGCTGCCTAGCGGAGCCGTCGAGCTGCAGCGTCTGCCCGATGCGGATGGATTCCGGCGAGGCAAGACCGTTGGCGGCCACGAGGTTCTGCACCGTGGTGCCGTTGCGGCGCGCAATGCCGAAGAGGGTATCGCCCGGCTGCACTACATAGCTTCCGCCGTTGGTAACCAGTCTCGGCGCCTCGGCCACCGGCTCTGCCGGCGGCGCGTAGGCGGAGGCCGGGATCGCGCCTCCGACAGGGGCGCCCGTCGTGCCGTCGATGGTCGGCGGCAGGCTGGCGACGGTCTGGTTCTGGCCGTAGCCCGACGGCGGAGGCAGCGCGGAGCTTGTGACGGCGGCGCTCTGGATCGGCGCCGGCATGGGCTGACTCTGCGCGTACGCGTTCTGGTTGATGATCTGCCGCTGGTTCTCGGTGGAACCGGTAAAGAAGGGCTCGGAAAGCCGCTTGGAGCCGCTGCAGGCGGCCGTCGCACCGGCGAGAAGGACGACCAGCGCCACCTGGCCCAACGCACGGGAACGGAACGCGGATTCTGGGCTACGCATCGCTCAACTCACGCAACAGAACTCGGAACTTGCGTGAGTTAACAGGGGTAACGTTGATAAACGCTTAAACGGAAGCGCTCCGGCATGAAATTCGCCAGATGCCCTAGAGCCTTGCCGCCTTTCCCGGGATCAGCGGCACAAAGCGCACGTCGGCAAGCACCTTCTCGTCGAAACCGCCCTCTGTCCGCTCAAGCCGCATCAGCTTCTGGACGCCATCGAGGGGCCCGACCGGGATGACGATGACGCCGCCCACCCGCACCTGCTTCCTCAGTGCGTCGGGGATTTCCTCGGCCGCGGCGGTGACGATGATGCGATCGAATGGCGCCTGCTCCGGCCAGCCCTTCATGCCGTCGCCGACGAGGGTGGTGATGTTGGACAGGCGAAGCGTCCGGAAGCGGGATTCGGCGGCATGCACCAGCGTCCGGAAACGGTCGATTGTGTAGACCCGGCGTGCCAGCCGCGCCAGGATCGCACTTTGATAGCCGCTTCCCGTGCCCACTTCGAGCACGCGGTCGCGCTCGTGGATGTCGAGCGCCTGGGTCATCATGCCCACGATCACCGGCGCGCTGATCGTCTGGCCGCAGTCGATCGGCAGGGCGCGCTCGGCATAGGCAGCGGCGTGACTCTCCGCCGGAACGAACATCTCGCGCGGCGTCGCCTCGATTGCCGAAACCACACGCTGGTCGGTGACGCCGGCCCGCCGAAGCCTGAGGATCAGGTCCGCGATGCGGACCCGGTGCTCGTCGGCTTCCTCGCCGGGTCCCGGCATTGGTTCAGCTTCCTCCAGCGAAGTGCTGCGTCAGCGGCGCGGTCAGATCGTGAGCGGTCATGTCCAGCCGGAGCGCGGTGAGCGAGATCGCCCCGCGCGCCAGCGCGTCAACATCGCTGCCCGGCGCGATCAGTGGTTTCTCGCGCCTGTAGGTCAACCAGAAATACGGGAGGCCGCGGCCGTCCCGGCGTTCGTCCAGATGCAGCCCGTGGGTCAGCTTGCCCTGCGCGGTCACGATGACGCCCTTGACGTCGCCCGCCGGCAGGTTGGGAAAGTTCAGGTTGTAGAGGATGCCCTCGCCGAAACCGAAGGCGAGGAGCTTGCGGATGATGTCGGGCGCATGCGCCTCGGCCGTCTCCCACGGCACGATGCGTTCGTCCTCGTCGTATCCATAGCCCTGGCTGAGCGCGATAGAGGGGATGCCGAGCAGCGTTCCCTCGATAGCGCCGGCGATCGTGCCTGAATACGTCACGTCGTCGGCGACATTGGTCCCCGAATTGACGCCGGACAGGATCACGTCGGGCTTGCCGCCGAGCAGCCGCCGCACTGCCATGATGACGCAATCGCTCGGCGTGCCGCGGACGGCGAAACGCTTCTCGCCGATAGCGCGAAGCCGCAGCGGATCGTTGAGCGACAGCGAGTGCGCCAGCCCGCTCTGGTCGAACTCCGGCGCCACCACCCAGACATCGTCAGTGAGCGCCCCGGCAATCCGTTCCAGCGCGGCAAGGCCCGGTGCGTGGATGCCGTCGTCGTTGGTGATGAGGATGCGCACTATGCTTCGATCCTTTCCACGCCGCCCATATACGGCCGCAGCACGTCGGGGACCGCGATCGAACCGTCAGGGTTCTGGTAATTCTCCATCACGGCGATCAGCGCGCGGCCAACCGCCACGCCGGAGCCGTTGAGCGTATGGACAAGGCGGTTGCCTTTGCCTTCTTTCGGCTTGAACCGCGCCTGCATGCGCCGCGCCTGGAAGTCGCCGCATACCGAACACGACGAGATTTCGCGGAAGGCGCCCTGCCCCGGCAGCCAGACCTCGATATCATAGGTCTTCTGCGACGCGAAGCCCATGTCGCCGGTGCACAATGTCATCACCCGGTAATGAAGGTCGAGCCGGCGCAGCACCTCCTCGGCGCAGGCCAGCATGCGCTCGTGCTCGTCCTTCGATTGCTCAGGGGTGGTAATCGACACAAGTTCGACCTTGTCGAACTGGTGCTGGCGCAGCATCCCGCGCGTGTCCTTGCCCGCCGCCCCCGCCTCGGAGCGGAAGCACGGCGTTAGCGCCGTGAACCTGAGCGGAAGCTCGTCCTCCGCCAGGATGGACTCGCGGACGAGATTGGTGAGCGGGACTTCGGCGGTGGGGATGAGCCAGTAGCCGAGCGTCGTCAGGAACATATCCTCCGCCGCCTTTGGCAGATTGCCGGTCCCGTACGGCACCTCCTCACGCACCAGAAGCGGCGGCTGCACCTCCGTGTAGCCGTGCTCCTCCGCGTGGAGGTTAATCATGAACTGGCCGAGCGCTCTTTCGAGGCGCGCGAGCCCTTTCTTCAGCACCACGAACCGCGAACCGGAGAGCTTCGCCGCGGTCGCGAAGTCCATCTGGCCGAGTGCTTCGCCGAGCTCGTAGTGCTCCTTCGCGGAGTTCAGCGTCGGCGGCGCACCCCAACGGTGATGCTCGACGTTGCCATGCTCGTCCGCGCCCACCGGCACGTCGTCCTGCGGAACGTTCGGGACGATGGCGAGCGCACCCTGGAGAAGCCCGTCGGCTTCCTTGGCTTTGGCTTCAAGCACGGCGGTCTCGTCTTTGAGCTGCGCCACGTCCGCAACCAGCTTCGCCGCGGTTTCCTCGTCCTTTTGCGCCTTCGCCCGGCCGATCTCCTTGGCGGCAGCGTTCCGCGCCGCCTGCAGTTCCTCCAGCTCCGTGATCGTTGTCCGCCGCGCCTCATCGAGCTCGATCAGCGCGGTAACCTGTGCCTTTGCCGCCGCGGGATCGGAACCCCGGTTCGCCAGCGCCCGCTCCAGCACCTCGGGGTGTTCGCGTATCCATCGGATGTCGAGCATGGGGGTCCAACCACTATTGCCATGCCCACGGCAGCAGGCATCCAGTAGCCACAGATCGTGGCGCGTTTACCGGATCCCCGCCTGCGCGGGGATGACATTAAGAGGGTGCCGTCTTAGCCGCACAACTGCGAAGATGGAAGGCCGGGGCCTTCAGGCGGGCGTCTGCGTCTTGCCGGCCGCCTCCGCTGCCTCGGCCGTAGCGGCCTCCGCATCGGCGGCGATGCGCCGCTTCTCCATCCAGCGCACCGTCAGCAACGAAGCCTCGAAGAGCACGATGGTCGGCAGCGCGAGCGCAAATTGCGAGATGATGTCAGGCGGCGTCAGGATGGCGGCAGCAACGAAGGCAAGCACGATGGCATACCGGCGCCCGCGCTTCAGCGCGTCGTAGCTGACCACACCGATCTGCGCCAGCAGCGTCAGGACAACCGGAAGCTGGAACACCAACCCGAAGGCCAGGATCAGGCCCATAATGAGCGACAGGTATTCGTTCACCTTGGGCAGCAGCTCAATCGACGCCTGACCGTCCCCACCCACCTGTTCGAGCGAAAGGAAGAACGACATGGCGAGCGGCATCATCACGAAGAACACGACCGCCGCGCCGACCACGAACAGGACCGGTGTCGCGATCAGGTACGGTACGAACGCCTTACGCTCGACCTTGTAGAGGCCGGGTGCGACAAAGCGGTAGATCTGGGTCGCGATCACCGGGAAGGCGATGAACACCGCCCCGAACAGCGCGAGCTTGAGCTGGGTGATGAAGAATTCCTGCGGCGCCGTATAGATGAGCCGGATGTCGCGGTCGGAACCGGCCGCCCATTCGTAGGGCATCACCAGGATGTTGTAGATCTGCTTGGCGAAAAAGAAGCACGCGATGAACGCGACCAGAATCGCCACGAGCGCCCAGATGAGGCGCGTCCGCAGCTCCATCAGATGCGCCAGCAGCGGCGCCCGGCTCGCCTCGACCTCGTCGGTCTCGTTCGGCTGAACCGGCTTGGTCACGGCTTAGCCTCGTCGGCGGCGTCCGCCGTTACAGGCTCGGCCATCGCAGGAGCCGCAGCCGCAGCCGGCTCAGCGGTGGCCGTTGCAGCGCTTGCCGCCGCCGGGGTCGCAGAGGCCGTCGCGGGCTTCGCCGACGCCGGTTTGGCGACGTCCTTCACCGCGGCGTCGACCTTTGCCATCTCCTTACGAACGCCAGCCAGCGGATCCATCTTGCCGATCGCCTCGACGTCCTTGCGAACGCTGTCGAGCTCGGCCTCACGGAGCGCCTCGTTGAACTGGCCCTGGAACTCGCGCGCCATCTTCTTCATGCGCCCGGTCCACTGCCCGACGAAGCGCATCGCGCGCGGCAGGTCTTTGGGCCCGATGACGACGATCGCCACGATGGCGATCACCACGAGCTCGGTCCAGCCAATCTCGAACATGGCGGAACGCTCCGGATCCGGTCAGAGGGGCAACGCGCGCCCTCGCGCCGCGATCAACCGACCTTGGTTTTTTCGTCCGCGACGGTCGCCGGCTTGCTCTCGATTGACTTCGGCGAGGCCACCGTCTCCTCGTCGTCGGAAAGCCCCTTCTTGAAGCTCTTCACGCCCTTGGCGACGTCTCCCATCAGCTCGGAAATCTTGCCGCGGCCGCCGAAAAGCAGCGCCACAACGGCAATGACGACCAGCCAATGCCAGATGCTGAGTGAACCCATAATCCTGTCTCCACGGTCAATCCCACGTCCGCCCCACGCCGCTCCGCCTGGGGAGCGGCATACGCCTCCCTAACCAAATAGGCGCTCGCCGCCCCTATGGCAAATTACCGGACGGCGTAA
>CAZXKZ010000138.1:0-6161 GCA_964641825.1 uncultured Bauldia sp. | reverse complement strand
TCGGAACCGACGCCCAGCGTCACGGTGGCGCCGCCGATGCGCACATCGCGGCTGACGACGGCATTGGAGAAGACGACTGCACCGGCGGCGTCGAACTCGCCTCCGACGTTGCCACGGACGTCGACCGAGGCCCCGGCGACCTGTAGCTTGCCGCCCACGTCGCCAAGGTAGCGCACCTGCGCACCGGCCAGTTGCACGTCGCCGGTCGCGTCGGCGCGCACGTTGACCGCCGCACCGGCAGCCTGGATGTCCGCCGCAGTGCCGGTGATGGTCACGCTGGCTCCGGCAGTGCTGATGTCGCCGCCACTGGCCGCGATCTCCACCAGCGGCCCTCTGGCCGTGGCGGGCTGGTCCTGCGCCACGGCGATCCCGAACGCTGCGACAGCCAGCGCGATTCCTGCAGCCGCTCCGAACGCAACGGTCCGGCGCATGCCGGGCGCAAAGGTGCCGTTCATGTCACATTCTCCCGAGCGAATCGCTCAGCCAAGTCCAGCGTAAGATGAACCGGCTAGGTGTGTAACACACGCCCGTATGCGGCCAATACGCTTTCGTGCATCGTCTCGGAAAGGGTGGGGTGCGGGAAGACAGATTCTATGAGTTCTTCTTCCGTGGTCTCCAGGTTCATCGCGACGACGAAACCCTGGATGAGCTCGGTGACTTCCGCGCCGATCATATGCGCTCCGAGCAATTGGCCGGTTTTCTTGTCGAAAATTGTCTTGGTCATGCCGTCGGGTTCGCCGAGCGCGATCGCCTTGCCGTTTCCTATGAACGGAAATTTTCCGACCCGGATGTCGTAGCCGGCCTCGCGCGCCTTCTTCTCGGTGAGCCCGACCGATGCGATTTGCGGGTTGCAGTAGGTGCATCCCGGAATCTTCAGCCTGTCCATCGGGTGTGGCTTCTGCCCGGCGATCGCCTCCACGCAGATCACCCCCTCATGCTCGGCCTTGTGGGCGAGCATCGGCGGCCCAGCCACGTCGCCGATGGCATAGATGCCGGGGACGTTGGTCCGGCCGTACGCGTCAATGACGATGGTCCCGCGGTCGGTCTTCACGCCGAGCTTCTCGAGGCCGAGGTTCTCGATGTTGCCGACCACGCCTACCGCTGAGATGACGCGGTCGACTTTCAGCTCCTCCGTCTTGCCGCCCTTCAGCTCGAGCGTGGCCGTCACCGAGTCCTTGCCCTTGGCGAGCTTGGCCACCTTGGCTTCGGTGTGGATGGTGATGCCGGCCTTCTCGAAGCGCTTGCGCGCGTGCGCCGCGATCTCCTCGTCCTCGACCGGCAGGATCTGGGGCAGGATTTCGACGACCGTCACCGCGGCGCCTATCGTCCGGTAGAATGACGCGAACTCGATACCGATGGCGCCCGATCCAACGACGAGCAGCGACTTCGGCATGATATCCGGCGCCATCGCCTCGAAGTAGGTCCACACCAGCTTCTTGTCGGGCTCCAGTCCGGGAAGCGCGCGCGGACGCGCGCCCGTCGCCACGATGATGTGCTTGGCCGTGTAGTCGCCGCCGCCAAGCGCGCCCTTGGGCGGATTGTCCGCGGCCTTCACCGTCACCTTTCCCGGCGCCGTGATCGTCCCCGTCCCCCAGATGACGTCGATCTTGTTCTTCTTCATCAGGAACGTGACACCGGCCGAGAGCTGGGCGGCCACTCCGCGCGAGCGCTTCACCACCGCTGCCAGGTCGAACGAGACGTCCTTGGCCGAGAGGCCGTAGTCCTTGGCGTGCTCCATGTTGTGGAACACCTCGGCCGAGCGCAGCAGCGCCTTGGTCGGGATGCAACCCCAGTTGAGGCAGATGCCACCGAGATAGGATTGCTCGACGACCGCCGTCTTGAGCCCGAGTTGGGCGGCACGGATCGCGGCGACATACCCTCCCGGCCCCGACCCGATGATGATGACGTCGTATGCGTCGGCCATGATGTCTTCCCTGCTACTGGCAGCTCGGCGTGCCGAACTTCACGTCGAAGTTCCGCGCGCCTGCCATCGCCGGCTCGTTCGCCGGTGCCGGCACGTCGACGACGTTGACGGTGATCGAGCACTCCTGCGTCTTGATCTCCCACACGTCCGGCGCCGTCTGCACGATCGACGTGATCCCCTGCTGCTTGAGACTGTCGGCAAGCGACCCGTCGCCGAGGATGCGCTCGATGACCGTTGCGCTTTCATAATAGGGCGACATGAGCGCCAGTGCCGGAGTTGCGGCGATGGTCAGCGCTGCGGCCAGCGCATAGCGAGCCGTGATGCTATTCGGCATGGGGTTCTCCTGAGACAGCCACAAGGGCGAGGTGATGGGCGAGTGCCGCGGCGGCCACTCCGCCGACCACGAACCAGCCCATCATGCGGTTCGGGCCCGGCGTGAAGCAGGCCGTCGGGCCGCATATCAGCGCAACGGCGATCACGGCAAAGCCGAAAGAGACGCCCAGCACCGTCAGTGCCGTCCACCGGATCCAGATGCCAGCCCGCAGGCACAGCCACAAGAAGATTCCGGCTACGAGCAGGAACGGCGCGGCGATGATCATCGGGCCTGCGACGAAGCTGTCCATGCGCGGACCCATCCGCAGGGCGACGATCCAGAGGCCGACCACGACGATCACTACCGCGAACGCAGCGACCAGCGCCAGGAGATGCGCCTTCAACGGATACTTGACGCGCCCGGCTGTCGTCACGGCGTCTTCGTCACGTTCTGTTCGATCACGTCGCCGAAGCGCTTCCACGTCGTGAAGTGATGGTAGCGGGAGTTTTTCGGATACCAGCGGAGCCCGCCGCTGCTCACATGCAGTTCGCCGATCTTGCCGCTGTCGTCGCTGGCCTCGAAGACCACCGCGCGCTCCTCACGGCCCAGCGTGTGCTCCGAAAGACCGAACCTCACCTTGGCCATGGCGTCCTCCGCGACCGGAGCTAAGCCAGCATCCCCGCCGGCTTCTCGATATAGTCCTTGAATGCCGCAAAAAGCTGCGCGCCGAGAGCGCCGTCGACGGCGCGGTGATCGGTCGACAGCGTGCAGGTCATGATCGTACGGATATCCACCTTGCCGTCGCGCACGACCGGCGTCTCGATGCCGGCGCCGACCGCAAGGATGGTAGCGTGCGGCGGGTTGATGACCGCGGCGAAGTCCTTGATGCCGAACATGCCGAGGTTCGAGACCGCCGACGAACCGCCCTGGTATTCGTGCGGCGCGAGCTTCTTGACGCGCGCCCGCGCTGCGAGGTCCTTCATCTCGATCGCGATCTCGGAAATCCGCTTGGTGTCCGCGTGGCGGACCACCGGCGTGATGAGCCCGCCCGGGATGGCGACCGCGACGCCGATGTCGGCGCGCTTGTGGCGCAGCATCCCGCCCTCGGTCCACGTCACGTTCGCGTCGGGCACGCGCATCAGTGCCATTGCCAGAGCCTTGATGACGAGGTCGTTGACCGAGACCTTGTAGGCCGGCCCGTCTTTCGATTTTGGCGCGGCGTCGTTGATCTGCTGGCGGAGCGCCAGCAGAGCGTCGATCTCGGTGTCTATGGTCAGGTAGAAATGCGGGATCGTCGTCTTGGCCTCGACGAGCCTCCGCGCGATAATCTTGCGCACGTTGTCGTGCGGCACGACGTCGTAGCTGCCTTCCTCGAACAGCTTCAGCACCTGCGCGTCCGTCATGGACGGCGCCGCGGCCGGAGCGGCAGCCGGTTTCGCCGCAGGCGCGGCGAGTGGCGCCTTGCCCGATGCGGCCGCCTCGATATCCGATTTCACGATGCGCCCATGCGGGCCCGATCCCGTTACCCGGGCAAGCTCGATGCCGGCTTCCTTCGCCAGCCGCCGCGCCAGCGGCGAGGCGAACACCCGCCCGGTGTCCTTGCCGTTGCCGGTGGCCGCAGCAGGCTGGGGTGCCGAAGCTGGGACCGGCGCTGCCGGGGCAGGCTTGCTCTCCTCCGGTGCCGGTGATGGCGCGGCCGCAGGGGCAGCGGCGGCAGCCTTGGGTGCTGCAGGCGCAGGGGCCGGTTTTGCCCCGCCGGCATCCTTCAGCGCGCTCGCGTCCTCGCCTTCGGTGAGCAGGATCGCGATCGGCGCATTGATCGCAACGTCGGCCGTTCCCTCCGGCACGAGGATCTTGCCAAGCGTACCTTCGTCCACCGCCTCGAACTCCATCGTCGCCTTGTCGGTTTCGATCTCGGCGATGATGTCGCCTGACTTGACCGCATCGCCCTCCTTCTTCAGCCACTTGGCGAGCGTGCCGGTCTCCATCGTGGGCGACAGCGCCGGCATGAGGATGTTGATCGGCATCTATCGGTCTCCGGCGAACATGGGCTGCGGGTTCTCGTGGAGCCCGAGCGGCCGGTCGAGCGGCCACAGGTCGGCGAGCGAGAAGGAGATCGCGTCGAACGGCGGCGCGCGGACCGCGTCATCCGAGTTCCAGTCGCCCGCCTTCACCCAACGATGGTCACGGTTCTCGTATGCTTCCAGTATCTGCAGCCGCGGATCGATCAGCCAAAGGTGCGGAACCCCCGCATTGGCGTAGATGCGCATCTTCAGCGTGCGGTCGCGCTTCTCCGTCGAACCCGACAGGATTTCGCAGGCCCAGTCCGGTATCGTCGTGAAGTAGTTCTTCTCCGGGTATGTTTTCAGCCGCTCACGCCGCCATGCCGCGATATCCGGTACGAGGATGTCCTTGCCGAACTTGATCTCCGGCTCGACCACAAAAACCCACCCGCCGGGACCTCCGCGTCCCTTCTGAAAAGGACCCGTGAGTTCGTCGCTGAGCGAATTGGCGGCTGCACCGTGCCTCGGCGACGGCCTCGGGTGCGTATACAACTCCCCGTCGATGATCTCGGCGACGAGATGCGGCGGCGCAGCTTCGATGTCCGCATAGGTAGCGCGCCGTTTGACTGGCCCGGCCATCGCTAATGCCCCCGGCCGCCGCGTTCATCCGTCCGGCCGAGGTCGGTCGGACTACCAAGTTCGGCTTCGAACATATCGACGATGCGGGCCATGGCCTCGGCCTCGCTCATCGCGCCTTCCTTTTCGTAGACGCGCGCCGCGTGGCGGGCGATGTCGACCAGCATCATCCCCCACATGGCCGGATCGTCGAAAGCGCGAGTGAACGAAATGGACAGCCCGCCGTCGACGACGAACGCCCGGAGCACCTCCACCGCCTTGTCGTTGGTGAGGGCGTCGGGCGGGATCGGCTGTTCGGTCGGGCCGGCCATCGCTATTTCAACTTGCCGATCACGGCTTCCGCCGCCTGTTCCACGAGGCGCGCGACCTCCGCCGTGCTCTGCACGGCCGTGCGGGTCGTCCGCTTCGCCGTCTCGCCGGCGACCTTGGCGAGTTCCGTCGCGCGATGCGTGCCCGCGATCGCCGCGTTCAGTCCCTCGGCCGCCATCTTCGCGCCGACCGCTTCGGCGTCCTTCACCACGCTTGCGATCCCGCGCGTGGCCGACCGCGCCAGACCGGCGCCTGCCGCCACCACCGATTTCCCGGAGCGCGACGAGCGGGTTGCCTTTCGCGCCGCCGGCTTCTTCGCTGCTGTCTTCCGCGATGCCGTCTTCCGTGATGCCGGTTTCTTCGCCGTGCGCCGCGTTGCCGCCTTCCTCGGTGCCGCTCGCTTGGCAGCTTTTCTTGCTGCCGGTTTTTTCTTCGCTGCCGGCTTTTTCGCTGTCGTCCTGCGTGTCGTCTTCCGCGCCATGGTGCCTCCTAGGCCCTGTAGGTCACAGTCTTCACCGCATCGATGACGTCCTTGATGGCCGGCAGCGCGAGCTTTTCGAGATTCGCGGCGTACGGCATCGGCACGTCCTTACCACTAACCTTGACCGCCGGCGCGTCGAGATAGTCGAACGCCTGCACGGTGATCTCCGAGGCGACGTAGGAGCCGATCGAGGCGACCGGCCAACCCTCTTCCACCGTCACGCACCGGTTCGTCTTCTTCACCGACTCGACCACCGTGGCGATGTCCATCGGGCGGAGCGTCCGGAGGTCGATCACCTCCGCCTCGATCCCCAACCCAGCCAGTTCGTCGGCGGCCTTAAGGGCATACGTCATGCCAATCCCGAAGGAGACGATCGTCACGTCCTTGCCGGCCCGCGCGATGCGAGCCTTGCCGATCGGCAGGACATGGTCCTCGAGCTTGGGCACCTCGAACGATTGCCCGTAGAGGATCTCGTTTTCGAGGAAGATGATCGGG
>CAZXKZ010000137.1:0-6239 GCA_964641825.1 uncultured Bauldia sp. | reverse complement strand
ACGATCGCCCTCTCCGACCTCTGGGCCCGCGCCACGCCGCCCGGCGCCAAGACCGCCGGCGGCTACCTCACGATTACCAATAGCGGCGCTGAACCCGACATGCTCATCGGCGTCGCGACGCCCGGCGCTACCAGGAGCGAGATCCACGAAATGGCCGTCACCGATGGCGTGATGACCATGGCGCCGGTCGATGGCGGCCTCGCCATCGACCCCGGCGAAAGCGTCACCCTTGCCCCCGGCGGCTTTCACCTCATGTTCATCGGGCTGACGGAGCCGCTCGTCGAAGGCGCCGAGCTGCCCGTCACGCTCACCTTCGAGAAGGCAGGCGCCATCGAGACCTACCTGCACGTCATTGCCATCGGTGCGATCGGGCTGGACGGCTCGGTGGGTGCCGAGCACCACGAGGACCACTGACCATGACGCCGCTCAAAGTCATCCGCATCGTCGCGTGGGCCGCGGTCGTCGTCGTGGCCGGCGCGCTCCTCTGGTTCACGGTCATCAACCGCAATGTGGGCGACGGCGGCGGCATCGTCGCCTCCTCGATCGGCGGTCCGTTCGCGCTGGTCGACCAGAACGGCAACGCAGTCACCGAGGCCTCGCTCAAGGGGCACCCGTCGGCGATGTTCTTCGGCTACACCTTCTGCCCGGACGTATGCCCGACGACGCTCGCCGACATGACGCTATGGCTTGAGGACCTCGGCCCGGCCGCCGACCGGCTCAAGGTCTATTTCGTCACCGTCGACCCCGAGCGCGACACGCAGGAGGCGATGGCCGAATACCTGCAGGCCTTCGATCCGCGCATCGTCGGGCTGACAGGCGATCGCGCGGCGGTCGACCAGATGCTGTCCGCCTTCCGCGTCTATTCACGCAAGACCGGCGACGATCCCGAGTTCTACCTCATGGACCACACCGCATCGGTCTACCTGCTGGATGCGGAAGGCAGGTTCGTCGGCACTGTCGACTACGAGGAGAACCCGGAGATGGCGCTCGCCAAGCTGAAGCGGCTGGTCGGAGCATAGGAGCGGGCTTATATTGGCGCCCATGACGCTCGCCCCCAAGATCGGCCTCGCCCTCGGTGGCCTCGGTTTCGTCGCCTTCGGCGCGGCGCTGTGGGCGCAGTTCGGCCGCCTCGTGTGGTTCGACACGCTCGCCGCCGCCTTCATCGGGTGCTTCTTCTAGCTAGCGCCGGAAATTTGTTGTCACCCTCGCGAAAGCGAGGGCCCAGTATCCACCGCCGCTTGCGTTTACTGGATCCTCGCGTGCGCGAGGATGACAGCGAGAGACAGCACGAGATGACCACAGCGTGACCGCCGCGGAAACTGTCACCATCGGCGCGCTTGGCCATGCCGGCGACGGCATCGCCGATACCGCGAGCGGCCGCGTCTTCGTACCCTTCACGCTCCCCGGCGAGGCGGTCGAGATCGAGCGCACCGGCGAGCGCGCCCGCCTCATCCACGTGCTCCGGCCCAGCCCCGACCGCATCGTGCCCGCGTGCCGGCACTTCGGCGTCTGCGGTAACTGTGCGCTCGGCCATATGGCGCCCGCCGCCTACGCCGCGTGGAAGCGCGACCAGGTTGTCGCCGCCTTCGCGCAGCGCGGCATCGCCGCTGATGTTGCGCCGCTCGTCACTATCAGCAACGGCAGCCGCCGGCGCGCGGTCTATTCGGTCGTGCGCACACGAGAAGGTTTGATCATCGGCTTCCACCAGCGCCATTCGCACGATGTCGCCGCGACCGCCGACTGCGTCGTCATCGCGCCGGCGATCGTCGCCCGCCTTCCGCTCCTCCGCGAGATCGCGGAGATCGCAGTCACCGGCAGGCGCGAGGCGCGCATGACCGTGCTCGCCGCCGACAACGGCCTCGATATCGCGTTGTCGGGCACCGGCGCCAAGCCGCGCACGCTCGCAGCACTCGGCCGCTTCGGCGCCGACCTGTCGATCGCGCGGCTCACCGTCGACGGCACAGAGGTCTTCCGCAACCGCCTGCCGGAGCTTGCCGCGGGCTCCGCCGCTTTGCTCCCAACACCCGGCGGTTTCGTGCAGGCTTCGCGCGCCGCTGAGGATGCGATGGCCGCGCTTGTGCTCGATCACGTCGGCGATGCGAGCCCCATCGCCGATCTTTTCGCAGGCATCGGCACCTTTGCGCTCCGCCTCGCGGCGCGTGCGCAGGTCACGGCGGTGGAAAGCGACGCGGCCCTGCTGGCGGCGCTCGACGCCGCCGTTCGCCAGGCCACCGGCTTGAAGCGCGTCACGACGCTGCGGCGCGATCTCTTCGCCAATCCCCTCGCTCCGTCAGAGCTCGACCGCTTCGCGGCGGTCGTCTTCGATCCACCCGCCGCCGGCGCGAAGGCACAATCCGAGATGCTGGCACGATCGCGCGTGCTGAGGATCGCCGCGGTATCCTGCAACCCGGCCACCCTCGCCCGTGACGCCCGCATCATCATCGACGGCGGCTACCGCCTCGCGGGCGTCACCCCCGTCGACCAGTTCCTCTACTCGCCGGAGATCGAGGCCGTGGCGCTGTTCGCGCGATAATTGGAGTTCTTGGACACTATAGCACTAAGTGCTATAGTGTGGCTGGAGATTGGTGAATGCGAGTTTTCAAGACGAAACGGTTTGCTCGCCTAGCCAGAAAGGAAACCCTTACAGACGAAAGCCTTTGCGAGGCGGTATGGAGAGCTGAACGTGGATTGCTCGACGCGCACATAGGTCGGTTCCTGATCAAGCAAAGGATCGCACGAACGGGGCGCGGCCGTTCGGGAGGTTATAGAGCGGTTCTGTTCTTTCGCTCTGGAGAGCTGTCCGTTTTCTTGGACCTTTTTGCCAAGAGCGCCAAAGGCAATCTGACCGAAACGGAGGAGCATGTCTTTCGTATGCTTGCGAACAGCATCTCCGGCATGCGTGTCGCCGACATTCAGGCAGCGCTGTCAGCAGAAGAGTGGATCGAGGTGGACTATGGAAAATACGAAGCGCAAGTTCCGCAGTGAGAGGCTGGCATCAGCCCACTCCGCGGCCGAAGGACTGCACAGGATAGGCGTCATCGACAAAGCGACGATGCGGGACTTCGATCTCGCGTGCCTGACACCGGTTGAAAACATCCAACCTCGCGCAATCCGCCAGATCCGGTCAAAGGCCAATATGAGTCAATCCATCTTCGCCGCTGCGCTTAACGTCCCTACCTCGCTGGTCAGTCAGTGGGAGCGCGGCGAGAAGAGACCTAGCGGCCCCTCGCTCAAGCTGCTTGCCCTCGTCAAGCACAAGGGCATCGACGCAATTCTGTAGTCTGCCTACAGCGTCTCGGTCTCGTCGATGACGATGCCGAAGCCGTCGAGGCCGATGTAGCGGCGCTCGCGGCTGGCGATCTGGCGGATCGACTTGACGCCGAGGTCGCGGAGAATTTGCGCGCCGAGCCCGATCTCGCGCCATTCCTCCTGGCGGGCGGCGCTGGTCGCATGGCCCTCGCCGAGCGCATCGCGCGCCCGCTTGCCGTCGGCGGCCACGCCCACCGCGCCCTCGCGGAGATAGACGACGATGCCGCGTCCGCCCTCGGCCAGGCGGGCCATCACGTGATCGAGGTTCCGCTTCTCGCCGAACACGTCCTCGATGACCGATTCCCGGTGGAGGCGGACGAGCACGCGCTTGCCGTCGCCAACCTCACCGAAGACCACGGCGAGATGCTGCGTCGGATCGAACGGCGTGCGGTAGGCGAAGGCCCTTGCCGGCCCGGCGTGGGTCATGATCGGAAACTCCGCCACGCGCTCCACCAACCGTTCGCTCCGCTGCCGATGGGCGATGAGGTCGGCCACGGAAACCGTGCGCAGGCCGTGCTCGACAGCGAAGCGGGCGACGTCGTCACCGCGCTTCACGGTGCCGTCGTCGTTGACGAGTTCGGCCAGCACGCCGACCGGCTCCAGCCCCGCCAGCCGGCAGAGATCGACCGCCGCTTCCGTGTGGCCTGAGCGCATGAGCACGCCACCGTCGCGCGCGATCAGCGGGAAGATGTGGCCGGGGCGGACGAAGTCCGCAGCGCCGATGTTGCCGTTGGCGAGCGCGCGCACCGTGTTCGAGCGCTCCTCCGCCGAGATGCCGGTGGTGAGCCCGTGGCGGACGTCGACCGACACCGTGAAGGCGGTGCCGAGCGGGGCGTCGTTGTCGGCCACCATCGGCTGGAGCTGCAGGCGGCGCGCAGCCTCGCGAGTCAGCGGGGCGCAGACGATACCGCTGGTGTGGCGGACGATGAAGCCGAGTTTCTCCGGTGTCGCGTGCTGCGCTGCGACGATCAGGTCGCCCTCGTTCTCGCGGTCGTCGTCGTCGGTGACCACAAGGATCTCGCCGCGCTTGAATGCGGCAATGGCTTCGGCAACGCGCTCGTGGTCGGTCATGGCGGTTCGGGCCTAGCCCACCTGCCCGCGATGGCGGAGATACGCGTCGGCGAGCACGATGGCGAGCATCGCTTCGCCCACCGGCACCGCGCGGATGCCGACGCAGGGGTCGTGGCGGCCCTTGGTCGAAACCTCGACTTCCTCGCCCGCCGCCGTCACCGTTCGGCGCGGGTTGAGGATCGACGAGGTCGGCTTCACGGCGAAACGCACCACCACGTCCTGCCCCGTCGAGATGCCGCCGAGGATGCCGCCGGCGTTGTTGGACTGGAACACGGGCCTGCCGTCGGCGCCGTTGCGCATCTCGTCGGCATTTTCCTCGCCGGACAGCACCGCCGCCGCGAAGCCGGCGCCGATCTCGACGCCCTTCACCGCGTTGATCGACATCATCGCCGAGGCGATCTCCTGATCGAGCTTGCCGTAGATCGGCGCGCCTAGCCCCGCCGGCATACCCGTCGCCACCACCTCGATCACCGCGCCGGTGGACGAGCCGTTTTTGCGGACGCCGTCGAGATAGTCGGCCCATGTGGCGGCTGCTTCCGCATCGGGCGAGAAAAACGGGTTGCGGTCGACCTCGGCCCAGTCCCAGCGCGCGCGGTCGATCCCGTGCGGCCCGACCTGCACCAGCGCGCCGCGCACCGTCACGCCCGGCACGACCTTGCGCGCGATGGCGCCAGCCGCCACGCGGCTCGCCGTCTCGCGCGCCGAGGCGCGTCCGGAACCACGCCAGTCGCGGATGCCGTACTTGGCCTGATAGGTGAAATCGGCGTGTCCCGGCCGATAGCGGTCCTTGATGTCGCCGTAGTCCTTCGAGCGCGCGTCCTCGTTGGCGATTTCCAGCGCGATCGGCGTGCCGGTGGTGAGCAACCCGCCGGTCGCCTCGTCGGGAAAGACACCGGACAGAATCCGCACCGTGTCGGATTCCCGCCGCTGCGTGGTGAAGCGCGACTGCCCGGGCTTGCGTTTGTCGAGGTAGCTCTGGATCTCTGCCTCGGAGAGCGCGATCCGCGGCGGGCAGCCGTCCACCACCGCGCCGATCGCCGGCCCGTGGCTCTCGCCCCAGGTGGTGACGCGGAACAGGTGGCCGAAGGTGTTGTGGGACATGGGGTTTCAGGAGACTCGGAGGTACCGCCGCCGGTCGGGCGCGTTTCTTCTAGGCCGCAGAGTCGGCGGGCGTCAAACGGGGCGCGGCATCCCTTCCTGTCACCCTCACGAAAGCGAGGGTCCAGTAGCCACCGGCGGTGCGATCAACGCACTTGCGCCGTTTACTGGATCCCCTTCCCTCGCACGGCTGGCGCCGTGCTCGCCGGGGATGACGGCCTAGACCCCCACCGTCCAGCCCTACAGCCACGTCCCCTTGCCGTCCCGCCACAGGAACAGCCGGTCCTGCGGGAAGTCCTCGGCGACGCTCTCCGCCTTGTCGAGGTCGAGGAGGTGCGCGCGGAGCACGCGGCCGACGCCGCCGTGCGCCACCACCACCGCCGGGCGCGTCAGCGTTTCCACCCAGGCCACGATCCGGTCCGACAGCATGCGGTAGCTCTCGCCGCCCGGCGGCAGGAACTCCCACTTGTTGGCGTCGCGCTCCCTCAGCCAGCCGGGCTGGCGATTCTCGATGTCGAGGTAGGTGAAGCCTTCCAGCTCGCCGAAGGTGATCTCGATCAGGCGCGGGTCGACCGCGTAGCCGGCGGGATCGAGCCCCATCGCCTGACGGGCGATCTCCATGGTTTCGCGGGCGCGGCCGAGCGGGCTCGCGACGAAATCGTAGCCGGCCGCCTCGGGGAGGACGCGCGCGATCGTCTCGCCGTTGCGGCGCGCCTGCCGCCGTCCGGTGTCGTTGAGGGGAATGTCGCGCCTGCCTTGCA
>CAZXKZ010000136.1:4775-6332 GCA_964641825.1 uncultured Bauldia sp. | reverse complement strand
AACGCCACAGATGTTCAGTCGAGGCCCTCGAACAGTACCGTGGACAGGTAGCGCTCGGCGAAGGACGGAATGATGAGGACGATGTTCCTGCCGCTCATCTCGGGCCGCAGGCCGACCTGCACCGCAGCCGAGATCGCCGCGCCGGACGAGATGCCGACGGGGATGCCTTCGACGCGGGCGCACTGGCGGGCATAGTCGAGCGCCTCCTCGGTCGGGACCGCGATGACTTCGTCGTAGATCGCGGTGTTGAGGATCTGCGGCACGAAACCCGCGCCGATGCCCTGGATCTTGTGCGGCCCCGGATTGCCGCCGGACAGGACCGGGCTCTCCGCCGGCTCGACGGCGACGATGCGCACATCGGGCTTGCGCGCCTTCAGGACCTCGCCGACGCCGGTGACGGTGCCACCGGTGCCGACACCTGCGATGAACGCCGCGATATCGCCGTCGGTGTCGTTCCAGATCTCCTCCGCCGTGGTGCGGCGGTGGATCTCCGGGTTGGCGGGATTCTTGAACTGCTGCGGAATGACCGAATCCGGAATCTCGCGGACCAGCTCGTCGGCGCGGGCAATCGCGCCCTTCATGCCCTTGGCGCCTTCGGTCAGCTCCAGCTCCGCGCCGAGAAGCTTCAGCATCTTGCGGCGCTCCAGCGACATCGTCTCTGGCATGACCAGGATGAGGCGATAACCACGGGCGGCGGCGACGAACGCCAGCGCGATGCCCGTGTTGCCCGACGTCGGCTCGATGAGCGTGGTCATGCCGGGGCTGATCCTGCCCGCCGCTTCCAGGGCATCGACCATGGCAACGCCGATGCGATCCTTGACGCTGGCGATCGGGTTGAAGAACTCGAGCTTGGCGAGAAGGTTGGCGCGCACATCCTTCATCGCCGCGATGCGATCGAGCCGGACCAGCGGCGTATCGCCGATGGTGTCAGTGATCGAATCGAAAATCCGCCCCCGGCCCGGACGCCGTTCTTCCGCCAGTGCCGCTTCTACTTTCGCCGCCGCCTTCGCCATGGTCCCTGCTCCCTCCGGAGAACCCAGCGGACCATTCTAGCCCTAAATGCCGGTCGAACCGAAGCCACCCCTGCCACGGCCGGTTGCGGCGAGCTCGGCGACCTCCTCGAAGCGGACGCTGGTCACCGGGGCGACGACGAGCTGGGCGATGCGCATGCCGCGCGTCACCGTGAAGGGCGCATCGCCGAGATTGATGAGCGGGACCTTCACCTCGCCGCGATAGTCGGCGTCTATCGTGCCGGGGGCGTTGAGGACGGTGACGCCGTGCTCAACAGCGAGCCCGGAGCGCGGCCGCACCTGGCCCTCGTAGCCCTCCGGCAGCGCGATGGCGAAGCCTGTCGGTATGAGCGCGCGGCCGCCGGGCGGGATCAGCACGGCCTCCTCGACGGCGGCGGAGAGATCGAGCCCGGCGGAGGCTGCCGTCTTCGCGGACGGCAGAGGCAGGCCCTCGCCGTTCGGCAGGCGACGGATCGCGACTTCCAGCATCAGCGTCTCCCGTCCGCGTCCAGCGCCTCGACGATGCGCGCCACGAGGCGGCGGGCGA
>CAZXKZ010000136.1:0-4765 GCA_964641825.1 uncultured Bauldia sp. | reverse complement strand
TCTTGTCGAGCCTCGGCCAATCCTCGACGCCGACCTTTCCCGCGGACGCGCTCAGGATATGCACCGTGTTGGCGTCCCCGCCCATCACACCTTGTTCCGGCGATACATCGTTGGCGACGATCCAGTCGGCGCCCTTCCTCTTGAGCTTCGCGCCGGCGTTGGCGATGAGATCGTCGGTCTCAGCCGCGAAGCCGACGACGAGGTCCGGCCGGCCGCGCGCGAGCTTACCGACAGTCGCCAGGACGTCGGGGTTCTCGGTGAGCGCCAGCGCCGGGACACCGCCAGCACCCTTCTTCATCTTCGACGAGCGCTCGTCGGTGGTGCGCCAATCGGCGACGGCGGCGGCCATGACGGCGACATCGGCGGGGAGCGCCGCCATCACCGCATCGAGCATCTGGCGCGCGGTCTCGACGTGAACGACATCGACGCCCGGAGGATCGGGCAGGTTCACCGGGCCGGACACCAGCGTGACGCGGGCGCCGGCGCGCGCGGCAGCGGCGGCGATGGCGTGGCCCTGACGGCCGGAGGAGCGATTGGCGAGATAGCGCACAGGGTCGATGGGCTCATGCGTAGGACCGGAGGTGACGATGACGTGGCGGCCGGAGAGCGGGCGATCGGGCGACGCGACGATGGCGCGAACCGCGGCCAGTATCTCCAGAGGCTCGGCCATGCGGCCGACGCCTGCCTCGCCCTGCTCAGCCATCTCGCCGGCGTTGGGCCCGACGAAGCGGACACCGTCCTCCAGCAGCACCGCGACGTTCCGACGTGTTGCGGGATGCTCCCACATCTTCGGGTTCATGGCAGGCGCCAGCAGTACGGGCGCCGTGGTGGCGAGGAGGACGGCGGCGGCGAGATCATCGGCGCGACCGACCGCCATGCGGGCGATGAGATCGGCAGTCGCGGGCGCGACGACGACGACCCCGGCCTCGCGCGCCAGGCGGATATGGCCGACATCGAATTCGTCCTGCCGGTCGAACAGGTCGGTGTAGGCCTTGCCGCCGGCGAGCGCCTGCACCGACAGCGGGGTCACGAACTCCTGCGCGGCCTTCGTCATCACCACGCGGAGGCCGGCGCCAGCCTCACGCAGGCGGCGGATCAGGTCGAGCGACTTGTAGGCGGCGATGCCGCCGCCGATGACGAGGAGAACCGAGGCGCCGGCAAGCGGCAGCGCCGGCCCATGCGCCGATACGGCCGTGCTGCTCTGCGGCGCGGGCGCGACCTGCCCTGCCGGCGAGACGGCGGCAGCAAGGATGGAGCGGACCTCCTCCTCCATCGAACGATCGTTACCGGCCGCCCGCCGCTTGAGCCGGCGGCGGACCTTCTCGTCGAGGCCGCGGACGATGATGCTGGCGGTGGGTTTCTTCGTCATGGCGGCGAATGTAGCGGATGATAGCGTTGATAGCAAATAGTGATAGCATAAGGCCGCGTAGCGGGGCCGCCGGTCCGGTGTTTACTGGATCCTCGCCTGCGCGAGGATGACACCGAAGGAAGGGGGCCGCCATCGGAGGCAGGACGCGAACGGAGCCACTAGGCGATGGCGACGATCTCGGCTTCCCCGCCCGCCACCTCGACGACATCGCCGACCGCCTTGCCGGCGAGCGAGCGGGCGAGCGGCGAGACATAGGAAATGGAGCCGGTGGCGGGATCGGCCTCGTCCTCGCCCACGATGCGCCACGTCTGGCGTCGACCGTCCTCACGCGTGATCGTCACCGTGCAGCCGAAACGGACCTCGGAGGCATCGGCGGGAGGCGCGACGACTTCCGCCGTGGCGCGGCGCGCGCGCCAGTAGCGAAGGTCGCGCTGGATCGCCGCTGTGCGGCCGCGATCATCGCTGACGGATGCAAGCTCAGCGTTGAGCGCCGCGATCTCGGCGTCGATGCGGGCAAGGCCCTCGGCGGTGACGAAGTTGGGGTGCTCCGACACCGGGCGCTCGGGCAGCGCATCGCCGCCGTCGTCGCCATCCGGTTCCTTGACGAAAGCCCGGCTCATGTTCCCGTTTCCCCCGGCCAGGCGCTTCCCGCGAGCGCCGCCGCTCAGAAAATGTAGCGCAGCCCGGCGATCGTGACGACCACGGCGATCACCACCAGCGCGATGCGGCCCCAGCGGCTCTCGCGCGCCTCGGAGCGCCCGATCTCCTCGATGGTGGCGGGATCGAGCCTGATGCCACGATCGCCCATCTCGGCGAACTCAGCCGACAGGCGCTCGGCGCGCTCGGCAAGGCGCGGCAGCTCGCCGGCAAGGCGACCGAGCGCGCTCATGCCCTCAGCGGCAAGCTCCATCTGTCCGGCCGGCCCGAGGTTGCGCTCGACCCACTCGGCGATCACCGGCTCGGATGCCGACCACATGTCGAAATCGGGATCGAGGGTGCGCGAAACGCCCTCGACCACGACCATGGTCTTCTGGAGCAGGATGAGCTCCGGCCGCGTCTCCATGTCGAAGATCTCGGTGACCTCGAAGAGCAGCGTGAGCAGCCGCGCCATGGAGATGTCGCTGGCCTTCTGGCCGTGGATGGGCTCGCCGATGGCGCGGATCGCCTGTGCGAAATCGTCGACGGAATGAACGGGCGGCACGTAGCCGGCCTCGAAATGAACTTCCGCCACGCGGCGGTAATCGCGACGGATGAAGCCGTAGAGGATCTCGGCGAGGAAGCGGCGCTCCTTGCGGCCCAGCCGCCCCATGATGCCGAAATCGATGGCGACGATGGTGCCGGACGCATCGACGAAGAAATTGCCCTGGTGCATGTCAGCATGGAAGAAGCCGTCGCGGAGCGCCTGGCGCAGAAACGCCTGCATGAGCCGGCGGGCGAGCAGCTTGAGGTCGTGGCCGGCTTCCCGCAGTGCCGCCACGTCCGACAGGCGGATGCCGTCGATCCATTCCAGCGTGAGGACATCGCGCGCCGTCAGCTCCCATTCGACGGCCGGCACCCGGAACCCCTGGTCGCCCGCGGTCAGCTCCGCCATCTCGGAGAGCGCCGCAGCCTCCAACCGGAGGTCCATCTCGATGGCGACGGAACGGGCCAGCGTGCCGACGACGGTGACCGGGCGAAGACGGCGCGAAGCCGGGTCGATGCGCTCGATGGTCTCGGCGCCAGCGCGGAAGGTCTCGAGGTCACGGCGGAAGCGGTCGCGAACGCCGGGGCGGAGGATCTTCACCGCGACCGTGCGCGGCGGACCTTCCGGCGCGGCGACCTCGGCCTTGTGGACCTGGGCGATGGATGCGGCGGCCACCGGCGGCGAGAAGCTGACGAACAGCTCTTCCGCCGGACGGCCGAGTGCCTTCAGGATCGTGGCGCGCGCCTCGGCCTCCGGAAACGGCGGAATCTCGTCACGGAGGCGCCCGAGGACTGTTGCCGCTTCCGCACCGACGAGATCGGCGCGGGTCGCCAGGAACTGGCCGAGCTTGATGTAGGAGGGGCCGAGGCGGTTGAAGGCGGCGTTCAGCCGATTGGCACGTTCCGCATCCGAGACGCCGCGGGGCCCGAGGCTCGCGGCGAAGCGGAGCGCCGCCCGCGGACCGGACGGCAGCGGCTCGCCGTCGAACAGCGAGAACAGGCCGGCGCGGGCAAGCACATAGCCGGCACGGGCGAGGCGCAGCAGGGCGCCGACATCGGCCATGGGCTCAAAGCTTCCAGCCGGAATGCATCGCCGCAATGCCGCCGGAGAGATTGCGAACCGCCACCCTGCCGAAGCCCGCCGCCTCGACCATGGCGGCGAAGCGCGCCTGGTTCGGGAACTTGCGGATCGACTCGACCAGGTAGCGGTAGGGTTCCTCCTCGCCCAGCACCACGCCGCCGAGGCGCGGGATGACGTTGAAGGAATAGAGGTCGTAGACCCGGTCGAGCACGGCGACATCGACGGCGGAGAACTCGAGGCAGAGGAAGCGGCCGCCCGGCTTCAGGACGCGGTAGGCTTCCGACAGCGCCTTCGCGATGTCCGGCACGTTGCGGATGCCGAAGGCGATAGTGAAGGCGTCGAAAGCGCCGTCCGCGAAGGGCAACGCCTCGGCATTGGCATCGACGAAGGCGACACGTTCGGCAAAATGGCGCTCGCGCGCCCGCTCGCGGCCCACCGCCAGCATGTCGGGATTGATGTCAGCGACCGTGACGCCGGCATGGGGCGACCGTTCGGCGATCCGGAACGCGATGTCGCCGGTGCCGCCCGCCACGTCGACCACGGAATAGGGCAGCGCGGCATGGCGCGGCGGGGCGAGCCACGTCACCATCGCATCCTTCCAGACACGGTGGAGGCCGCCCGACATGAGGTCGTTCATCAGGTCGTAGCGTGCGGCGACCTTGTGGAACACGTCATCGACCAGGCGCTGCTTGTCGCCGGCCGGCACCTCGCGGAAGCCGAACGAGGCGCGCTCGCCGGAGGCGTGCCGTGCGGGCGTGGAAGCTGCCGTCATGGGTTCTCCGTTCGGCGCGGACCATAGCCCACGCGCGCGGCAAGGGCTATCGTCGCCGCCTTGCCACAGGGTTAGCCCGAAGAGTTAAGACTTGCCTGAACTCCCCGAGGTCGAGACGGTGCGGCGCGGGCTGGCGCCCGTGATGGAGGGCGCCCGCATCCTGCAGGTGGAGCAGCGGCGCGGCGATCTGCGCGTGCCGTTCCCGCGGGGGTTTGCACGAAAGCTGACCGGACGAACGATCGTCTCGGTGGGGCGGCGCGCGAAGTACCTGACCATCGACCTCGACAACGGGCTCGTCCTCGTCGCGCACCTCGGCATGTCGGGATCGTTCCGCATCGAAGCCGACGGCGGAACGCACGCC
>CAZXKZ010000135.1:0-6356 GCA_964641825.1 uncultured Bauldia sp. | reverse complement strand
CCAGACCCACGGCGCGAAGTTCGCCGGCAGCATGAACAACGTGTTCCGGCAGTCTTCCGGCACGTAGCCAGACCAGCCGAGCAGTCCGTATCGGATCAGGCATCGCCGGGCGCCATCGGTGCCGAGCGCGACGATCTCCGGCATCGCAGCGCGGAACGTCTCCATGGCCGTGCCGCCGCCGTAGACCATGATCAACGCCTGTCGTTCTGCCGGGAGCGCGCCGATCCGCGCCGCCAGATTGCGTCCTTCCTCCGGGTCATCGCTCTTGACGTTGATAAGGAAGCGGCGGTCGGGGAAGGCGTCGAGCACCTCGTTCAGCGTTGGCATTAGCCTGACGCCCTTGCCGCGGAACGGGAATGTGGTGCCGCCATCGGCGGTGTAGCCGTAGCCGATGTCGAGCGCCTTCAGTTCGGTCAGCGGCTTCTCGCGCGTGACGCTGGTCCCTCCGGTCCGACAGTCGACGGTCCAGTCGTGGAACACGACGAAGTCGCCGTCGGTTGTTGGGTGCACGTCGAACTCGACCACGTCTGCCCCGGCATCGAATGCGGCCCGGAATCCGTCGATTGTGTTCTCGAGATACGCGTGCTCCGGCGGGTAGATGCGCTCCGCGGTGCAGGTGTCGCCGGTCAGTCCTTCGCGGTGGTACGTTTGCCCGAGGCCGCGGTGGGCGATGACCAGCGGCTTGGCCTCTGGCTCAGGTGCGAGCAGGTTCGTGTTGAGCAGGAACAGAGCGGCCGCGAAAACGAGAACGAAGATCGCGGCTGCAGCGATGAAGCGAAGAAACCGGTGCATGCGACGTGGTCCCGATGGTTCGGGATCAGGTGGCCGGTGAAGGCGACGAAAAAAGGGCGAGGCGCCGCTGACGTCAGGCGGCCATCGCCTTCTTGAGGTTCTCGTCGACCCTGTCGAGGAAGCCGGTCGTGGTCAGCCACTTCTGCTCCGGGCCGACGAGCAGCGCGAGATCCTTGGTCATGTCGCCGGCCTCGACTGTGCCGATGGTAACCTTCTCCAGCGTCTCGGCGAACTTCGCGAGCGCCGCGTTGTCGTCAAGCTTGGCGCGATGGGCGAGCCCGCGCGTCCAAGCAAAAATCGACGCCACCGAGTTGGTCGAGGTTTCGTTGCCTTTCTGGTGTTCGCGGTAGTGGCGGGTAACGGTACCGTGTGCGGCTTCCGCCTCCACGGTTTTGCCGTCCGGTGTCAGAAGGACCGATGTCATCAGGCCGAGCGATCCGAAGCCCTGTGCCACCGTGTCGGACTGCACGTCGCCATCGTAGTTCTTGCACGCCCAGACATATCCGCCTGACCACTTCAGCGACGCGGCCACCATGTCGTCGATCAGGCGGTGCTCGTAGGTGATGCTGTTGGCCTTGAACGCTTCGGCGAACTCGGCGTCGAAGACCTCCTGGAACAGGTCCTTGAAGCGGCCATCGTAGACCTTGAGGATCGTGTTCTTGGTGGAGAGGTAGACGGGATATTTGCGCTGAAGGCCATAGTTGAACGAGGCGCGCGCGAAATCGCGGATCGAGTCGTCGAGATTGTACATGGCGAGCGCGACGCCCGATGACGGCGACTGGAAGACCTCGTGCTCGATCGTCTTGCCGTCCTCGCCGACGAACTTGATCGAAAGCGTGCCCTTGCCGGGGAAACGGAAATCGGTGGCGCGGTACTGGTCGCCGTAGGCGTGACGGCCGATGATGATCGGCTGCGTCCATCCGGGCACGAGACGCGGCACATTCCGGCAGATGATCGGCTCGCGGAAGATGACGCCGCCAAGGATGTTGCGGATGGTGCCGTTCGGCGACTTCCACATCTTGCTGAGGTTGAATTCCTTCACGCGCGCTTCGTCGGGCGTGATGGTTGCGCATTTTACGCCGACGCCCGTCCGCTTGATCGCCTCGGCCGCATCAACGGTGACTTGGTCCTTGGTGGCCTCCCGGTTTTCGATGCCGAGGTCGAAGTATTCGAGCTTCAGGTCGAGGTAGGGATGGATCAGCTTGTCCTTGATGAGCTGCCATATGATGCGGGTCATCTCGTCGCCGTCGATCTCGACGACAGGGTTGGCAACCTTGATTTTCGGCATGTCGGGGAAACCTCGAACGGAGCGGGCGGGAGGAGGGTGAGGGGATGTCGCGCCCCTCTACCATGCGGGCGCGACGCGTCAAGCGCCGCACCCTCCGCCTGCGATGGTCCGCCGCGGTTGGAGGCTGATGCTGCCGCCGGTCAGGTAGCGGATGTGGCCCTCGGACCGAGGGCGATGAGCCTCCGGTTCAGACCTTCCTCGCGGCCAGCGCGATCATGATATAGCTCCAGCCGCTGAAGATCAGCGAGATGCCGACAAGTGTACCGAGCACCCAGACGCTCGACCACGGCCACTGCAGGAGGATCATGATGCCGAGCACGATGGCGAGGACGCCGGCGGCAACGACCCATCCCCAGTTGGCGTGCGGCCGGTAGCGAAAGCCGAGCACCACCTGCACGATCCCCTTGGCCGCGAAGACCGCGCCGAGGAGGAGCGTGAGGCTCACCGTTGCCACGATCGGGTCGACGAGGATGGCGATGCCGCCCGCGAGGATGATCAAGCCTATCACCACTTGCAATGCGAAACCGCCCCAGGTGCGGATGCTCCAGCTATGGATGAGCTGCAAGACGCCGACGAAGATCAGCGCCCAACCGACCGCCAGCGTGACGGCAATGCTTGCGACGAGCGGCATGGCGATCGCGAAGATGCCGCCGATGATGAAGGCGACGCCAAGGGCGAGGAACCAGCCCGAGTGCTCCTTGACCTGAGTCACCGCGTTCAACGTCGTTTCGGAATTGGACATGGCAAAGCCCCCGCCTCGATTCGCGCTGGATCATACACTGGTGCGGGGCGCGGCGCTGGCCAGTCCGGAAAGGATCGGATACGAGGGCGGCATGTCTGCAACCTCCCCGGCACCCGGATCTCCGGCGATCGTGCTCGTCGCGCCGCAACTCGCCGACAATATCGGCACGGCCGCCCGGGCGATGGCCAACTTCGGCCTGTCGGACCTTCGCCTGGTGGCGCCGCGCGCGGGTTGGCCGAATGAGAAGGCGAGGGCCGCCGCCAGCGGCGCTGACCATGTCGTGGATGCTGCGCGCGTCTATGAATCGCTGCCCGATGCCGTCGCCGATCTCACCTTTGTCTATGCGACGACGGCGCGTGCGCGCGAAGTCGCAAAAGCTGTGGTCGGGCCGCATGATGCGGCGCGGGAGGCGCGGCGTCGTGCCGGGCACGGTGTCGGCATCCTGTTCGGGCGCGAGCGGAGCGGGCTCACCAACGAGGAGGTTTCGCTCGCCGATGCGATTCTGACGTTCCCGGTCGATCCCGGCTTCTCGTCGCTCAACATCGCCCAGGCCGTGCTGCTCGTCGCCTACGAGTGGCGCCTGTCGGGACTTGCCGCTGAGGCAAAGGGCCTGCCCTTTGCGGCTGCGCTCGAGCCCGCGCCGCGGGCGGAGCTCATCGGCATGTTCGAGCATCTGGAGCGCGCGCTCGATGATGTCGGCTTTTTCCGTCCTCCTGAGCGGAAGCCGCACCTGTCGCTTGCGATCCGCGCCATGTTCCAGCGCGCCGGGTTGACCGAACAGGAGGTGCGGACGCTGCGCGGGATGATCGCGGCGCTGGAGCGTCGCCCGACCCGGCCTCACATGCTACCCGACGGCACGCAGTCCACCGAGCGTAGCGGTCGGTGACCGTCCTCGTCTTCGATTCCGGTATCGGTGGGCTGTCAGTAGCTCGCGAGATCCGAGGCGTGCTTCCGCTTGCCGACATGATCTATGTCGCCGACGATGCGGGGTTCCCCTACGGCGACTGGCCCGAGCCCAAACTGACGGATCACGTCGTCGCGCTCATCGACGACCTCATCGCACAGGTCGAACCGTCCGCTGTCGTCATCGCCTGCAACACGGCCTCCACGCTGGTGCTGCCGCCGCTCCGCGCCCGCCACATCATTCCGTTCGTCGGCACCGTGCCCGCCGTGAAGCCGGCCGCAGAGAACACCCGCTCCGGCCTCATCAGCGTGCTCGGCACGTTCGGCACCATGCAGCGCGAGTACACGCGCGCTCTTATTCAGGAGCACGCAGGCGATTGCCACGTGCGCCTCGTCGGCTCCGGCAATCTCGCGCCGCTGGCGGAAGCGCATGTGCGCGGCGAGGCCGTCGACGACGCTGCGATCTGGGCAGAGATCGAGCCGGCATTCGTGGAACGCGACGGCAAGCGCACGGACATGGTCGTGCTCGCCTGCACGCACTATCCATTTCTTCTCGAACGGTTCCGCCGCCTCGCGCCGTGGCAGGTGACGTGGATTGATCCGGCACCGGCGATCGCACGCCGCCTGGCATCGGTTCTGGGCGATGCGCCGCGCGGGACCGGGCGCGGTCGCGCCTACCTCACGTCGGGCGAGCCCTGGCCCGCCGCGCTCGCACCGACACTGGCGGCGATCGGGCTGATTTCGTAGCCACAAGGGAGAAGGCAAGACCATGGCCATTCGCATCGTGGTCGCCGGGGCGACCGGCTGGACGGGAAGCGCGCTGGTGCCGGCGATTGCGGCGAGCGACGACCTGGTGCTTGTCGGCGCGGTGGCGCGCTCAGCAGCGGGACGCGATGTCGGTTCCGCCAACGGTCTGCCGGCCCTCGGGGTCATCGTTTCGCCTACGCTCGAGGTGGCACTCGCTGTGCCGTCGGATGTTGTCGTCGACTACACCCATCCGGTAGCTGTGAAGGATCATGTTCTGCTCGCGCTGTCGAAGGGGCGTCATGCGGTCATCGGCACGTCAGGACTTACTGCCGACGATTATGCTGAGATAGACGCGGCCGCTCGGCAGGTGGGCCGCGGTGTCATCGCCGCTGGCAATTTTTCGATCACCGCGACGCTCCTCGCTCGCTTTGCCGTTGAGGCCGCCCGCTATGTCGCTGACGTTGAGGTCGTCGACTATGCCTCCGCCGGGAAACCCGATGTGCCCTCCGGTACGGCACGCGAGCTCGCCGAGCGGCTGTCGGCGGTGCGCTCGCCTCCGACATCGGTTCCGGTTGCCGACATCATGGGGCCGCGGGAGGCACGTGGTGCCGCGCTTGGCGGTGGCACGCCGGTCCAGGTGCATTCGGTCCGCCTGCCGTCGTTCGTGCTTGCCTGCGAGGCCGTGTTCGGTGCACCGGACGAGCGGCTGACGATCCGTCACGACGCCGGCGAGTCAGCCGGCCCGTATGTGGCCGGTACGTTGCTCGCCGTCCGCAGAGTCGATGCGATCACCGGGCTGGTCCGGGGCCTCGACTCGCTGCTTGATCCTGCCGGCCGCTCCGCTTGATGATCTCGCCGCGTCCGACGGGGGATTGCATCGTCCCTATGGCTGCCATCATAGCCTGAGCCCCCGAATTGACTGGGGCGCCGCCGGGCTGTATGACCCTGCCGCCGCACGGGAACTCCGGTTTCCGGCGGCATTTTCCATGCGACCCGCGGGATTCCGAGACGCTTCACCTCGGCCTCCCTGTCGGCGGCTCCGGAAACGGGCCGCAGAGGAGGGCGCCTAACCCTGAAGGGATATGCGATGACCAAGCGCGCTTCGGCGAAATACAAGATCGACCGCCGTCACGGCCAGAACATCTGGGGCCGTCCGAAAAGCCCGGTGAACCGGCGCGAATATGGGCCTGGCCAGCACGGCCAGCGGCGTAAGGGTAAGCTCTCCGATTTTGGTACCCAGCTTCGCGCCAAGCAGAAGCTCAAGGGCTACTACGGCAACATCTCGGAGAAGCAGTTCAAGAACATCTACTATGAGGCTATCCGCCGGACCGGCGACACCTCCGAGCACTTGGTCGGCCTGCTCGAAAGCCGGCTCGATGCCGTCGTCTACCGCGCCAAGTTCGTCCCGACCGTGTTCGCTGCGCGCCAGTTCGTCAACCACGGCCACATCCGGGTGAACGGCAAGCGCGTCAACATCCCGAGCTACCGCGTGAAGCCGGGCGACGTCATCTCGGTCAAGGACGGGTCGAAGCAGTCCGTCACGGTGCTGGAAGCCATCCAGCTTCCGGAGCGTGACGTGCCCGATTACATCGAGGCCGACCACGGCAAGATGACGGCCACGTTCGTGCGCGTGCCCGCGCTTGCCGACGTGCCGTATCCGGTCCACATGGAACCGCACCTGGTCGTTGAGTTCTACTCGCGCTAGATTCTTCACTCTGCAGAATCGAAAAGGGCCGCTTCCGCGGCCCTTTTGCTGTCTGGAGGCGGAGACTACGCTGCTGGCGTCTCCGCCACCGCGATGCCCTTCTCGGTGAGGAGCGGCTGCAGTTCGCCCTCCTGGAACATCTCGCGCACGATGTCGCAACCGCCCACGAACTCGCCCTT
>CAZXKZ010000134.1:0-6415 GCA_964641825.1 uncultured Bauldia sp. | reverse complement strand
GCGAGGAGAGCGCAGGGATGAATCGCGTCGTCGTCACCGGCATGGGCATCGTGTCCTCGATCGGCAACTCGACCCAGGAAGTGGTCGCCAGCCTGCACGAGGCGAAGTCCGGCATCACCACGGCGGAGGATTATGCGCGGCTCGGTTTTCGCTGCCGCGTCCACGGTGCGCCGCAGCTCGACCCGAGCACGATGATCGACCGCCGCGCCATGCGCTTCCACGGCGGCGGCACCGCGTGGAACCACGTCGCCATGGATCAGGCGATCCTCGATGCCGGCCTCGAGCCGCACGAGATTTCCAACGAGCGCACCGGCCTCATCATGGGCTCCGGCGGTCCCTCCACGCGCACCATCGTCGAGGCCGCCGATGCCACGCGCGAGAAGGGCCCCAAGCGCGTCGGTCCCTTCGCGGTGCCGAAGGCGATGTCCTCCACCGCCTCGGCCACGCTCTCGACCTGGTTCAAGATCAAGGGCGTCAGCTATTCGATTTCGTCCGCCTGCGCCACGTCGAGCCATTGCATCGGCAACGCCGCCGAGCTCATCCAGTACGGCAAGCAGGATCTCGTCTTCGCCGGCGGCTGCGAGGATCTCGACTGGACGCTGTCGGTACTGTTCGACGGCATGGGCGCCTTGTCGAGCCGGTTCAACGACACGCCGGAGAAGGCCTCGCGCGCCTACGACAAGGACCGCGACGGCTTCGTCATCTCCGCCGGTGCCGGCGTCGTCGTGCTCGAGAACCTCGAGCACGCCAGGGCGCGCGGCGCCCGCATCTACGGCGAGGTCGTCGGCTACGGCGCCTCGTCCGATGGCGTCGATATGGTGCAGCCTTCCGGCGAGGGCGCTGCGCGGTGCATGAAGATGGCGCTCCGCGATGTTCACGAGCCGATCGACTACATCAATCCTCACGCCACCTCCACGCCGGTCGGCGACCTCAAGGAGATCGAGGCGATCAGGGCGGTCTTCGGCTCCGGCGACAAGTGCCCGCCGATTTCGGCCACCAAGTCGCTCACCGGCCATTCGCAGGGCGCCACCGGCGCCCACGAGGTCATCTACTCGCTGCTGATGATGAACAGCGGCTTCATCTGCGAGAGCGCCAATATCGAGGAGCTCGACCCGGATTTCGCCGACATGCCGATCGTGCGCAAGCGCGTCGATGACGCGAAGCTCAACACCGTCCTTTCCAACTCGTTCGGCTTCGGCGGTGCCAACGCCACGCTCGTTCTCCAGCGTTATAATGGCTAGGGCGCGGCAGGCCACACCGGGGCGACTCGGATGACGACGGGGGCGATGCAGGGCAGGCGCGGCCTCGTCATGGGCGTCGCTAACGATCACTCCATCGCCTGGGGGATTGCGCGCCGGCTTGCCGCAAGCGGCGCCGAGATCGCCTTCACCTACCAGACACCTCAGCTCGGCAAGCGCGTGGCGCCGCTCGCCGCTTCCATCGGCTCGGACATCGTCCTGCCGTGCGACGTGAGCTTGCCGCCCGATTCCTCCGATCCCCAGTCCCTGTCGTCGACCTTTGCAGCGCTTGCCCGCCGCTGGCCGGCCATCGATTTCGTGGTCCATGCCGTCGCCTTCTCCGACAAGAACGAGCTCCGCGGCCGCTACGCCAACACCACGCGCGACAACTTCGTGCGCACCATGCTCATCTCCTGCTTCTCCTTCACCGAGGTGGCGCGGCTCGCCGCGCCGATGATGAAGAACGGCGGCGGCATGGTGACGCTGACCTATGGCGGTTCCAGCCGCGTCATGCCCAACTACAACGTGATGGGCGTCGCCAAGGCGGCGCTGGAGGCTTCGGTGCGTTATCTCGCCGTCGATTTCGGCGGCGACAACATCCGCGTCAACGCCATTTCGGCCGGGCCTGTCCGCACGCTGGCCGGTTCTGGCGTTTCCGATGCGCGGCTGATGTTCAGCTACCAGAAGCGCAATTCGCCGCTCCGCCGCACCGTCACCATCGATGAGATCGGCAACACCGCGCTCTACCTTCTCTCCGATCTCGGCTCCGCCGTGACGGGAGAGATTCACTACGTCGACTCCGGCTACAACATCATGGCGATGCCGCGCCTCGACGAACTGAAGGCGGCGGAATCGGAGGACGACTCCGAGGCGGCCGAATAGGCCGGAGTCTGCCGGCGTGGCGACCAGCGGCGACACCTTCCTCGATCGTGCCGGTCGCTGGCTTTCCCGCCTCCTCACCACCGAGTCGACCGGCTACCGGCCCTATACGCCCTCCGATCCGGAGACGCTGCGCGCCACCCTTCAGCCCGGCGACGTTCTCCTGGTCGAGGGCAACCAGCATCTTTCCGCGGCGATCAAGTACCTGACCCAGTCCACGTGGTCCCACGCCGCGCTCTACGTCGGCGACCGCATCGAGGCGGCGGGCGAATCCGATCGCGTTCTCGTGGAGGTGACGGTCGAGGAAGGGTGCGTTGCCGTCCCGCTGTCCAAGTACCGCAACCACAACACCCGCATCTGCCGGCCGGTCGGGCTCACCGACGCCGATCGCAGGACGCTCATCGACTTCATGGTGGGCGCGATTGGGCTTCGCTACGACCTCAAGAACGTGGTCGATCTCGTCCGCTACCTCCTGCCTACCCCGCCCGTTCCGGTTCGCTGGCGCCGCCGCATGATCGCCTTTGGCTCCGGCGACCCGACCCGCGCCATCTGCTCGACGTTGATCGCGGAAGCCTTCGGCCGCATCCGCTACCCGATCCTGCCCTTCGTGGAGCCGGTCGATCCGCATGCCACGCAGCCGGTCAGCGGCTATTCGCGGCAGGAGATCCTCCACATCCGTCATCACTCGCTCTACACGCCGCGCGATTTCGACCTGTCGCCATACTTCCGCGTCGTCAAGCCGACCGTCGAGCGTGGCTTCGACTACAAGCGCCTCGTATGGAGCGGAACAACGCTGCCCGACGGGCGTCTACCCGGCCCGGCCGGACAATAGGCCGCCTCAAAGCTGCTTCTGCATGAAGACGAGATCGAGCCAGCGGCCGAACTTGGTGCCGACCTCGGGCATGCGGCCCGTCTCGATGAAGCCGAGCTTGGCGTGGAGTGCGATCGAGGCCGCGTTGTCCGCGGCGATGCCGCCGACCATGACGTGCTTGCCGAGCCGCCGCGCCTCCGCGGCGAGGGCCAGGATCAGGCCTTCCGCGATGCCGCGCCGGCGGTAGCCGTCCGCGACATAGACCGAGTGCTCAACCGTGTGCCGGTAGCCGTCGAAGGCGCGGAAATCCCCGAACGATCCGTAGCCGGCAACCGCGCCGGCGACCTCGGCGACCAGCACCGGGTAGCCCTGTTTTCCCCGCCCTTCCAGCCAGGCGCGACGGTTGTCAGCATCGACCACGGCGTCGTTCCAGATCGCCGTCGTGTTGAGGACCGCGTCGTTGTAGATGGCGGCGATCGCGGAAAGATCGGCGAGGGTCGCCGGTCGGATGAGGGCGTCCATGTCTGCCTCGCCGGTCGGTGCGGCAAATTAGGCCCGGTCCGGACCTTCGGGCAACTTCCCGTACCGGGGCGCGGATGCTACATGCGCGCCCCATGACCGCAGGCCCGCAGAACCAGATCCGCAACTTCGCCATCATCGCCCACATCGACCACGGCAAGTCGACGCTGGCCGACCGGCTGATCCAGCTCACCGGCGGGCTGGAGGCCCGCGAGATGAAGGCGCAGGTGCTCGATTCCATGGATATCGAGCGCGAGCGCGGCATCACCATCAAGGCCCAGACCGTGCGCCTTGCCTACCGCGCCCGTGACGGGAAGGACTACGTCCTCAACCTCATCGACACCCCCGGCCACGTCGATTTCGCCTACGAGGTCAACCGCTCGCTCGCCGCCTGCGAGGGCTCGCTCCTGGTCGTCGATGCCTCCCAGGGCGTCGAGGCCCAGACGCTCGCCAACGTCTATCAGGCCATCGACAACAACCACGAGATCGTCCCCGTCCTCAATAAGGTCGATCTCCCGGCCGCCGAGCCTGAGAAGGTCAAGCAGCAGATCGAGGACGTGATCGGGCTCGATGCCTCCGACGCCATTCTCATCTCCGCCAAGACGGGCGAGGGGATTCCGGACGTCCTCGAAGCGATCGTCACCCGCCTACCGCCGCCGAAGGGCGACCGCGAGGCGACGCTGAAGGCGCTGCTCGTCGATTCCTGGTACGACGCCTACCTCGGCGTCGTCGTGCTGGTGCGCATCGTCGATGGGATGCTCCGCAAGGGCGATCGCATCCGCATGATGGGCACCGGCGCCGCTTACGATGTCGACCGCGTCGGCGTGTTCACGCCCAAGCTCGCCGCCGTCGAATCCCTCGGTCCCGGCGAGATCGGCTTCCTGACCGCCTCCATCAAGGAGGTCGCCGATACCCGCGTCGGTGACACCATCACCGACGACCGCAAGCCCGCAGCCGAGGCGCTGCCCGGCTTCCGTCCCGCCCAGCCGGTGGTGTTCTGCGGCATCTTTCCGGTCGATGCCGCCGATTTCGAGAATCTCCGCTCGGCCATGGGCAAACTCAGGCTCAACGACGCCAGCTTCTCCTTCGAGGTCGAGACCAGCGCCGCGCTCGGCTTCGGCTTCCGCTGCGGCTTCCTCGGCCTCCTCCATCTGGAAATCATCCAGGAGCGGCTGGAGCGCGAGTTCAACCTCAACCTCATCGCCACCGCACCGTCCGTCATCTACCAGATGACCCTCACCGACGGCTCGGAGATCGAGATCCACAATCCGGTGGACATGCCCGACGTCATGAAGATCGAGGAGATCCGCGAGCCCTGGATCGAGGCGACCATCCTCACGCCCGACGAGTACCTCGGCGCCGTCATCAAGCTCAGCCAGGATCGCCGCGGCATCCAGAAGGAACTCACCTACGTCGGCGCCCGCGCGCTGGTGAAGTACGACCTGCCGTTGAACGAGGTCGTCTTCGATTTCTACGACCGGCTGAAGTCGGTGTCGAAGGGCTACGCGTCCTTCGACTATCACCTGACGGATTATCGTCCGGCCGATCTGGTCAAGCTGCAGATACTGGTCAACGGCGAGCCCGTCGATGCGCTTGCCATGCTCGTCCACCGCACCCGCGCCGAGAGCCGCGGCCGCGCGATGGTGGAGAAGCTGAAGGAGCTGATCCCGCCGCACATGTTCCAGGTGCCGATCCAGGCGGCGATCGGCGGCAAGATCATCGCGCGCGAGACCGTCCGCGCCCTCCGCAAGGACGTCACCGCCAAGTGCTACGGCGGCGATGCCACGCGCAAGCGCAAGCTTCTGGAGAAGCAGAAGGAGGGCAAGAAGCGCATGCGCCAGTTCGGCAAGGTCGACATCCCGCAGGAGGCCTTCATCGCCGCCCTGAAGATGGACGAATAGCGCAGGATTTGCCGTAGGCGCCGTAACATGTTACGGTCGCGCTATGAAGGCCAGGCCGAAGTCAGCCCGTCCCATGACCGCCGCCGAGCGCATGCGCGCCCGCCGGCAGCGTCTGCGCGCCGCCGGCCTCCGCCCGGTACAGCACTGGGTGCCTGATCTCCGCAATCCCCGGGTCCGCAGCCAGATTCGACGGGAAGCGGCGCTCCTCGACAGCCACCCCGACAGCGACGCCATCGACACGTGGCTGGATGCGGTCCTCGCCGACAGTGAATGACGGTGCGCCGCGGCGACGTTGTCCTGATCGTCGTACCCGGAGAGATAGGTAAGCCGCGCCCGGCGGTGGTCGTTCAGGCCGATGAGATCGGCGAGCGGCGCACGATCGTCGTCTGTCCGATGTCTTCAGAGCTGGCGAACACCACCGTCCTCAGGCCGCTCGTCGAGCCGGCGGCGGAGAACGGGCTTCGTTCTCGTTCGCAGATCATGACCGATAAGATCACCGCGGTCCGGCGCGAGCGCATCCGCCGCACCCTCGGCGTACTCGATCCCGATGTGATGGAGCGTCTCGACAGGGCTCTTCTGATCGTCCTCGGCCTGGCGGCCTGATGCACGACGCCCTCAACAAATAGCAATCGCGCACAAACGAAACCGGCGGCCCGTTGCAGCGGGGCCGCCGGTCTCCGGTGTCGTGGGCAGGTCGCCTAGTGCTGCATCACTCCGGCCGCCTGCTCCGGCGCCGAGAAGATCTCGGGGTTTTCCGGCCCGTCGACGCTGAGCACGCCGATGAGGCCGCGCATCGCCCGCGACAGGGCGTGATCGACGAGCACGTAGTTGCCGGGCACCTCCAGCTTGAACTCCACCATCGCGGCTCCGCCCGGCGGCACGGTGATCGTCTGCACGTCGGTCAGCGGCGCCGCCGTCAGCGAGGCCATCGGATAGACCTTGTCGAAGATCTCGCCGATGACGTGGAACGAGGAGGTGGCGTTCGGGCCGCCCACGCCGAAGAAGATGCGCACCGTCTCGCCCACCTTCGCCGTCAGAGGATGCTGCTCGGAGATGCCGCCCACCGC
>CAZXKZ010000133.1:0-6489 GCA_964641825.1 uncultured Bauldia sp. | reverse complement strand
ACGCGGGCGCGGAAGCGCGCCTACATCCGCTTCGCCGCCAACCGCCGCACCCACGGCATGTGGCAGTCGGGCATCCCGTCCCGCTTCCTCGACGAGCTGCCGGAGGCGCATGTCGACGTGGTCGAGGAAGCCTCCGACTACGGCGGCTACGGCTCGGCCGCCTATGGCGCCTCCCGCTTCGACACGCGGGATCCGTTCGCTGGTGCCTCCACCTATGCCACCCCCGGCTGGCAGCGGGCGCAGCGGAACCGCGGCGGAGAGGCATCGTCAGGCGGCGGCCGCGGCAAGGCACGCGGCTTCGACCATCCGCTGAACTCAGGCCCGCGGCTCATCGAGGGCGAGCTGGTGGCGAAGTCGGTGATCGGCGGCACCAGCGACTACACGGTGGGCGAGCGCATCTTCCACCAGAAATTCGGCTACGGGCGCGTGTCGTCCATCGACGGCAACAAGCTCACTGTCGATTTCGACAAGGCCGGGCAGAAGCGGGTGCTCGACAGCTACGTCGAGCGGCACTGAGCCGCCGATGCCACATCCGCCTTCGTCATGCCGCCAGCCGCTCGTGGAGCGATGCATCCCAGCGGCGCGTGAGGTAGCGGTAGATCCAGTTGCCGCGCCGGCGCAGGCGATTGTACGCCGCCTTGAGGTCGAGGATGAGCGTGATCCGGCGGCTCGTCGAGTTGAGCTCGCCGATGTCGTGGGTGGCGACCGGATGGAAGCCGATGACGCGGGTGTGGAAGCCGTAGGGGCTGTGCGGATCGTCCTCGAAGACGTCGGTGATGAAGTGCGTGAAGCCGCGCCGCACGGCCTCCTCTGTCGCGGCGCGCATGAGCGCGGCGGCCACCATCATCGAGCCGCGATATTCGGGCAGCACCGCGAAACGGCCGATCTCGGCGATGCGGTTCGCGGCCAGGAACGCCGCCACGTCGATCCTGTCGTCGAGCAGCTTCAGGCCATAGGCGCCGTAGTTGGCGACCGGAGGTGCGTAGAGGACGCGAAGCACGCCCGCAGCACGGCGGCCCGTGCCGACGAGGAACCATGAGATATCAGCGCTGGCGAGATCGGATGCGGGGAATTGCGCCTCCGGATCCCGCACCCAGCGCTTCTCGCGCTGGTAGGTCGCCGCCAGCACCTCGATGACCCGCCGGCGCCCGGCTTCGTCGGCGACACGTTCCGACACGATCGTCCGGTCGCTCATGTTGCCTGCCCTCGCGCTGCTGCCGGCAGCTTGCCGGAGAGACGGCCGATCTCGGCCATGACGGTTGCGCCAAGCGCGCGCGACGCCTCGATGGCCGCAGGACGGGCCGGCCCGCTCGGTCGGATGGGAGCTCCAATGTGGACTTCCATCACGGCGTGCTCGTCCGGCGCCTCGCCGGGCGGCGTCAGCGGGAAGCGGATGCCGGCCGGAATGATCGGGATACCGGTCTCCAGCGCCAGGCGCGCCATGCCCGGCCGCGCCGGCAGGAGACCGCAGGGGTCGCGATTGACCGTGCCCTCGGGGAAGATGCCGACAGATCGGCCTGCCAGAAGATGGCGCCTGGCACGTTCGGTCGCCAGCAGCCGATTGCGGAAAAGCGGCATCAGGACGTTGAGAAAAGCGGGCCGTGCCGGCTTGCGCACGACCGTAATCGCGCCGGCGCGGCTGAACAGCAGACCGACGCCGGGATAGAGGTGGTTGTTCCAGTCGGAGAGGAAATGGATGAGCCGGCCCTCGCGATGGAGGAAAAGCAGGGCCGGCACGAGCAGCGCCTCGCGCCGCGTCGAATGGTTGAGGGCCAGAATGAAAGGGTCGTGGATGGCCGCGATCCGGTGGAGGCCATGGATGGCGCGCACCTGACGCCGCGCCAGAAGCGCACTGGCGCGCAGGAGAAGACTATCGCCGAACCCCAAGGGGAGCCGGCGTCCGAGAATCTCGCGAACCGACGCCCCTGTCGGATCGGCGTCGCCAACGATTTCGTCTGTCACGCTCGGCCCCGAGCAAATTGCGCGAATCGCCTCGATCCGAGGCGAGCGCAATTTCACGCAGGCGTGTTGCAGGCCGATGTTAGGTGCGTGTCACGTGTGTGACGGCAAGTTGGCTCGCGCCGGCTCCGCCTGTGTGCGTCCGGTGGGCCTAGTCGCCGCGTCCCCAAGCCTTGCCGGAGAGGCGGGAAATCTCGGTCATCACCGCAGCGTGCCAGCGGCGGACATCGCCGGCGCCGGGCGTATCCGCCACGCGCGGCGGCTCCATCGCATGACCGATGTCGACCTCCATGATCGCGCTTTCCGGCGTTGGCCGCTCGCGGTCGACGAAGGGAAAGCGGATCCCGACCGGCACGACCGGCACCCCTGTTTCCAGCGAAAGGCGGGCCATGCCGACGCGGCCGACGAGAAGCCTTTTCGGGTCGCGGTTGACCGTGCCCTCGGGGAAGATGCCGATGGGACGGCCCGCCAGCAGATGGGCGCGGGCGCGCTCCATCGGAGGGACGGGATGCTCGTAGAAACGGCGGAAGACGGTGAGGAATTTCGGCTTGGCCTCCTTGCGCGCCACCGTCACCACCTGCCCGCGCCGGAAGATCATGCCGATGCCAGGCACGATACGGAAGTTCCAGTCGGCGAGGAAATGGATGTGCTTGCCGCCACGGAGGACGAACAAGAGCGAAGGCACCAAGACCGCCTCGCGCCATGTGCCGTGATTGATGGCGACGATGAACGGGTCGCGGTCGGGCGCAATGTTCTCGATGCCGCGGATCGATCGTATCTGGCGCGTGGCGACGGCCGCGAGCGAACGGAACAGGAGCCGATCCCGCCAGACCATGTGCGGCATCGGCAAGCGAAGCAATGAACCGGCGTCGGTCTGCCTCCACGGCCGCGCGATAGGGCTGCCTTCCAGCGCGACCAGATTCTGCGCGGCGTCGTTCAGTGTCCCCTCCCCCCGCGGCCGCGTCTTTGTTGCCCCGACCGTCCTGCACGCGAGTATAAGCTGATCGACGGGCGCAACACACGCCCTTTCGCGAGACTTCCCCGTGACGTTTGCTGCCTCTGTCCTGCTACCTGAAGCTGTCGCCAGGGAGACTGCCGACCGCATCGGCGAAGACGTCCGGCTCCCTGAGGTCGGGATCGACCTCATCGAAACGACGCCGGGGCAATGGCGGCTCACGCTCTATTTCGAGGACATGCCCGACGCCGGCCAAGCTGACGCGCTCGCCGGCGCACTGCGCGAATCGGGGAACACGACAGCGCGATTCGCGTTCGAGGTGCTGCCCGATACGGACTGGGTCGCGAAAAGCCTCGCGGGCCTGTCGCCCGTCCGCGCCGGTCGCTTTCTGGTGCACGGCGCCCACGACCGCAAGACGGCCGGCCCCAACGACCTCGGCATAGAAATCGAGGCGGGACAGGCCTTCGGCACCGGCCACCACGGCACGACGACCGGGTGCCTGCTGGCGATCGACGCACTGGCGCGCTCACGGCGCTTCGCCAACGCGCTCGATATCGGCACCGGATCGGGGGTGCTCGCCATCGCCATCGCGAAACGGACGAATGCGCGCGTGCTGGCCTCCGACATCGATCCGGTCGCCGTACGCGTCGCCCGTGAAAATGTCAGGCTGAATGGCGTGGCAGCTCGGGTCCGCACCATCGTCGCCAACGGGCTCCACAGCCGCCTCATCGGCACCCGGGCGCCGTTCGACCTGATCGTGGCGAACATTCTCGCCGGCCCCCTCGTCAGGCTGGCACCCGCGATCCGAAGGGCCGCCGCATCGGGCGGAGCGCTCATCCTGTCAGGCCTGCTTACGAATCAGGAGCGGCGCGTAGCAGCGATATACCGGGCGCAGGGCTTCACCCGCCCGCGCAGGATCACGCTCGGCGAGTGGGTGACGCTCATATTCGGCGCCTAGCGCGAGGATGGCATTGAAACATGCCCGCAGACCCTAGACGGGGAACGGGCGCTGTCCGGCGCGATCGAGCGCGGGCATCTCGACTCCGCCCACGGCAACCGCGGCATCATCCAGCCCGAGGATGCGGCGGTCGATGGTGCGGAACCGGCACCATGTATCAGCGGACGCGCGCCGCGCAACGGCGGAGCGCACGACGTTGCGGGCAGGCGCGATGCGGCCGCCGAAACCGCCCATGATGGCAAACGCCATCGGTCGAACTCCGTTGCGATTCCTGCGCCCCCTGCCCCGTTGCCGATATCTCCCGTCAACCGGCTGGCGGGAAGCCTTCAGCGAGCATGACTGCCATTCGTTTGCTGCATCGCAACATGAAATTGTCACACTGGCGCTGCGCTTTGGCCGCGCCGCAGACTCCCGCGTTGTCGCAACCCGCCGGCGCCTCTAGAAGAAAGCCAATGGCCGACTCTTCATCTCCACAATCAGCGAGCGCATCGCGGACCACGGCACTCCGCCGCGCTTTGGCTGCGCAGGGCCTCACCGGCTTCGTCATCCCACACGCCGACGAGAACCAGAGCGAATACCTGCCCGCATCGGCCGAACGGCTGGCGTGGTTCACCGGCTTCACCGGCTCTGCCGGCGCCGCCGTCGTGCTTGCCCATGAGGCGGCGGTATTCGTCGACGGGCGCTACACGCTCCAGGTCCGCAACGAGGCCGACCCCGCCGTCTACGCCATCGAACATCTCGTCGAGAATCCGCCATCGAAATGGCTGGCGGGAAAGCTGAAAACCGGCGACCGCATCGGCTACGACCCCTGGCTGATGACCGCCGCGGAGGTGGGACGACTCAGGGAGGCCTGTGAGGCCGCCGGAGCCGAGCTCGTGGCCGTCGCGGAGAACCCGATCGACCGGCTGTGGACCGACAGGCCGCCGCCACCGCTGGCGCCTGTGAGCCTCCATCCGGTGGGGCTCACCGGCGAGGACGCGCGCGACAAGATCGCGCGGCTGCAGGCGGACCTCGTGCAGAAGAAGGCCGACGCTGCGGTGCTGGCGCAGGCCGACTCCATCGCCTGGCTGTTCAACATCCGCGGCGCCGACATCGCCCATAACCCGGTGGCGCTCGCCTTCGCCATCCTGCCGGCGAGCGGCAAGCCCGACCTGTTCATCGACGCGCGCAAGCTCTCCAACAGCGTGCGGGCGGAACTGGCTGCGATCGCCGAGCCGCGCGCGCCAGCAGAACTCGGGCCTGCGCTTGCCGCGCTCGGCGCGCGGAAGGCGCGCGTGCTGATCGACCCGCAGCATTCGCCGGCAGCGCTGGCCGATGCGGTGACGCAAGCCGGCGGCACGATCGTCAAGGGCAGCGACCCGGTCGCGCTGCCGCGGGCGCGCAAGAACGCCACCGAGATCGCCGGTTCGCATGCCGCGCACGTCCGCGACGGTGCAGCGATGGTGCGCTTCCTGGCGTGGCTCGACCGTGAGGCGCCGTCGGGGACGATCGACGAGATTGCGGCAGCGGAGAAGCTGAGCGCGTTCCGTGCCGAGACCGCGCTGCAGGACGGGTCGGAGCTCGCCGACCTTTCGTTCGACACCATCTCGGGCGCCGGGCCGAACGGCGCGATCATCCACTATCGCGTGACGCCGGCGACATCGCGGAAGCTCGAAACCGGCTCGCTCTACCTGATCGATTCGGGCGCCCAGTACCGCGACGGCACCACCGACATCACGCGGACGGTGGCTATCGGCACGCCGAGCGAGGAGATGCGCGACCGCTTCACGCGCGTGCTCAAGGGCCACATCGCCATCGCGACCGCCCGCTTCCCCGCCGGGACCAGCGGCGCGCAAATCGACAGCTTTGCGCGCGCCGCGCTCTGGCAGGCGGGGCTCGACTACGACCACGGCACCGGCCACGGCGTCGGCTCGTTCCTGTCGGTCCACGAGGGCCCGGCGCGCATCTCCAAGCTCGGCGCGACGCCGCTGGAGCCGGGCATGATCCTTTCTAACGAGCCCGGCTACTACAAGGCGGGCGAGTACGGCATCCGGATCGAGAATCTGGTGCTGGTGCTGCCGCCAGTCAGGATTCCGAGCGGGGAGCGCGACATCCTCTCGTTCGAGACGCTGACGCTGGCGCCGATCGACACGCGGCTGATCGACACGGCGTTGATGACGGCGGACGAGATCGCCTGGCTCGATGCCTATCACGCAACGCTGCCGGCGAAACTCGGCCGTCTCCTGGATGCCGGCGAGCGGGAATGGCTGGCCGCAGCGACGCGACCGCTCGGGAAATAGCGGCGACCGCCGGAATATCGCCAGGAAATTGCCCCGCTTTCGACACGCGGGAACCATGACGCATTACCAAGTGTTCATGTGGAGGGCGGACCACCGAAGGAGACCTGTCATGCGCAAGACACTTCTCACCGCGACCGCGCTGGCCGCATTCATAGTCGCTCCGGCGTTGGCGCAGGACGTCACACAGCCGCCGGCCGAGCCGGTACCGACGCCCGAGATCCTGCCAGCCCCGGGCGATGCAGTGACGCCGGACGTGACGGCATCGGCGCCGAAGTTCATCGGGCAGCAGGAAACTACGCACCTGCTCGCCTCGAACCTGATCGGCACGACGGTCTACA
>CAZXKZ010000132.1:4548-6522 GCA_964641825.1 uncultured Bauldia sp. | reverse complement strand
TAGTGGCTCTCCATGCCCCAGATGGCCGCGATCACATAACGATCGACGCCGTAGCGCTCCTCGATCCGCGCGAGCAGGTTCCCGTACTGGCGCAGGACATCGGCGCCTTCTCTCAGGCGATCCTCGGACACCATACGGTCGAGGTAGATCCAGATCGGCGTGTTGAACTCGGCCTGCTCCTCCGACCGCTTGATCACGTCGGGGTCGGGCTCGAAGTTGCCGAGCGCCAGATCGTAGACCTGCTTACTGATGCCGGCGGCCTTGGCAGTCGGCCAGAACTCGGCCACCCACTGGCCGCCGGACTTGGCCGCATGCGAGACGCTGGGCAACGCCGTGAGCGCCGCCGCGACCATGGCGACGGCCAGCCTGCGCATCAAAACAGGTGACAGAAAAGCCGACAGGTACGGCATCGATGGCGGCTCCCAGCCTGGTTCCTGGTCTCAAGCCGTCGCCGGGCCCGATTCGGGGGCGACCGTAACACTCCACTTCCCGCTGTGGACAACGCCTTCCCTCACGAAACCGTGAGATCAGTCGCGCTGATTGCGCCGTCCCAACGCCTCCTCCCACGCGAGCGCGCTCGCCACGATCCCGTCGAGGTCGTCGTAGCGAGGTTTCCAACCGAATTCGGACTTGATCAAGGCAGGCGAGGCCACAATGGACGACGGGTCGCCGGGCCGGCGGTCGCCAATGACGACCTCGAAATCGCGGCCTGAAACGCGCTTGACCGTGTCGATCACCTCGAGGACGGACGCACCGTGGCCGTAGCCGCAGTTGGCGACCAAGTTCCCGCGGCCTTCCCGCAGATGACGGAGCGCATCGGAATGGGCGGCGACGAGATCGGTGACGTGAATGTAGTCGCGGATGCAGGTGCCGTCAGGGGTCGGGTAGTCGGTACCGTAAACGGTCATGGCGTCGCGCTTGCCGAGCGCGGTCTCGCACGCGACCTTGATAAGATGGGTGGCCCCCTTGGTCGATTGCCCGGTCCTGCCCTTCGGATCCGCGCCGGCGACGTTGAAGTAGCGGATGGCGACATAGCCGAGATCGTGCGCGAACGCGGCGTCGGCGAGCATGGTCTCCGTCATCAGCTTCGAACGACCGTAGGGCGACTCGGGATGGAGCGGCGCATCCTCCGGCACCGGCGTGACGGCCGGCGTCCCGTAGACAGCGGCCGTGGACGAGAAGATGAAATGGCGGACGCCACCCTTCACGGCCGCCGCAATGAGCGCGCGCGACCTGACGGTGTTGTTGAGGTAGTAGCCGAGCGGATCGGCGACCGACTCCGGCACCACGATGGAGCCAGCGAAATGGATGATCGCATCGACGCCCTTCTCCGCGATCAGGGCGCCGACCAGCGCCTCATCGCCGACGTCGCCGGAGACGATCTCGGCTTCCGGCGCGATGGCCCAGCGAAAGCCGGTGGTAAAATTGTCGAGGACGACCACCGGCTCGTTCTGATCGACGAGCTGCCAGACCATGTGGCTGCCGATGTAGCCGCCACCGCCGGTAACGAGGACGGTCATGCCTGGTCACGATCCTTCATCAGAACGCCGGCAAACCGTCTAGCCGGAGAGTGTTGACGGGCCGTTGCCGGGCGAGAGGCGGTTAAGAATTGTGTGGTAGCAGAGCGCCATGCCCGCACCAATCCGCAAAGCCGTCTTTCCGGTCGCCGGCCTCGGCACGCGTTTTCTACCCGCCACCAAGGCGATGCCGAAGGAAATGCTGACGGTCGTGGACCGGCCGCTGATCCAGTACGTGGTGGACGAAGCGCGCGCGGCGGGGATCGAGCATTTCATCCTCGTCACCGGCAGGAACAAGGCGGTCATCGAGGACCATTTCGACATCCAGGTCGAGCTGGAGCGCACGCTGAGCGAGCGCGGGCGGACGGAGGCGCTGGCCGAACTCGCCCGCGACCTCCCGGCGCCGGGGCAGATGAGCTTCACCCGCCAGCAGGGGCCGCTCGGCCTCGGCCACGCG
>CAZXKZ010000132.1:0-4538 GCA_964641825.1 uncultured Bauldia sp. | reverse complement strand
TGGTGCGCGCGCGAACTGGCCGGCAACGAGCCCTTCGCGGTGCTGCTCCCCGACATGCTGATGCGGGGCGAGCCGGGATGCATGGCGCAGATGGTGGCGGCATACCGGGAAACCGGCGGCAACGTGATCGCGGTCGAGGAGTGCGACCCGGCGGAGACCAACCGCTACGGCATCGTCGGCGTCGGCGACAGCGTAGCGGGCGGCGCCTTCCGCATCACCGCAATGGTGGAGAAGCCGGAACCGGCGGCTGCGCCGTCGAACCTCTACATCAACGGCCGCTATATCCTGCAGCCCGGTATCTTCCCGCACCTCGCGCGGCAGCAGCGCGGGGCCGGAAACGAAATCCAGCTCACCGACGCCATGATCGCGCTCGCCGAAACGGAGCCGTTCTTCGGCTGCCGGTTCAACGGGCGCACCTTCGACTGCGGCTCGAAGCTGGGCTTCCTCGCCGCCAACGTGGCCTTCGCGCTGGACCGCCCTGACCTCGGGACGGCATTCGCCGACGAGGTACGGTCGCTTCTCGGCGGCCGGGGTGATGCCTAGGCCTGGGAGGAGCGTTTTGACGCCACAGGCGGCGGGCATCGCGTAAGCAAACCAGCGCTTGCGTTTACTGGATCCTCGCGTGCGCGAGGATGACACCAGTGCAATCGCGTGCAGACTAGCGCTGCATCCTGAGCTCGAAGCGGAGCGTGTCAGACTGGCCCGGCCGCGACGGGTCGTCGCCGCCATGCCACGCGTGCTCGTAGGCGGCGGTCAGGCGATGGGCGCGGTCGAGATTCCAGATCGCGCCGAAGCCGGCCGTGTAGCTGGTATCCACCGAGCCAGCCTGCCGGCCGGCCTCCTGGCGCGCGGCGGCGGAGCCGATGAGCGTCAGGTCGCGATCCCAGGCGTAGGCGAGATCGATGGAGCCGCCGTGGGTCATGGCGCTGGCATCGGAGGCCAGGCCGAGCGAGGTGGCGCCCTCCAGCGTGATGCTGGTCAGCGCCGTCGGGGTCCATACCAGCGAGCCGCCGAAGGTGAGCATGCGCAGCGCGGCCGCCGCGTCGTCGGGCTGGTCCTCGCTGTAGCCGACCGTGAGCTCGCCGTGACGTGACGGATCGGGCGCGAAGGCGACGCCGGCGCGCCAGCGGAACGCCGTCCCCGCGTCCTGAGGAAGGCCCGCGAACGACGCCGAAGCCGGCGGCAGGCGCGCGATCTCCCCCTCCACAAACGGCATGACCGAGGGCGTGGCCTCGTAGCCGGCCCGCAGGCGCGCCGTGAACGCGGTCTGGTCGTCGCCCGAGCCGAAGCCTTCGACGGCGGCAAACTCCTGCTGGAAGGCGAAAGGCCCCCTGCGCACCTCGGTTTCGGTGCTCTCGGCCCCCTCAAGGGTGAAGGGCTCGATGCCCGGCCTCAGGCCCGAAAAGTCCTGGGCCGACGCGGACGGGGAGCCGAGCACGGCCAGCAGCAGGGCAATCAAGGCCGTGCGAGCAGACATGGGAACCGGCACCCGCGGGGTGGCTCGTTTGTGAGACGATGCTTTCCGGACCGTAAACAGGGATGGTTAACGGCGGGTTTCCGGCCTTTTCCCACGGTTCCGGGCGGAGCCGGAAACTGCTAAATCATGCGTGACGGGAGGTTCGACCGCTGGCCCCAAAGCTCAAAACGGTGCACCCACCATCCGAGACCGGCGCAGCGGCCTCGGCGAGACGCACGATCGAGGCGGAATCGGCCGGGCTGACCGCCCTGCTCGCGGCGCTCGATGACGGGCTCGCGGCGCCCTTCGCAGACGCCGTGGCGCTCATCCGCCGCGCCGCGGAGCGAAACGGCCGCGTGATCGTCACCGGCATGGGCAAGAGCGGGCACATCGGCAGGAAGGTCGCCGCAACGCTGGCCTCGACGGGGACGCCCGCCTTCTTCGTCCATCCCGCCGAAGCCGGCCACGGCGACCTCGGGATGGTGACATCCGGCGACGTGATCCTGGCCATGTCCAAGTCCGGCGAGACGACGGAGCTGAGGAGCCTGCTCGAATACTCGCGCAGATTCGAGATCAGCCTGATCGCCGTCACCGCCTGGCCGGACAGCACGCTCGCGCGCCAAGCCGACATCGTGCTGGCGATACCGAAGGCCGAAGAAGCCTGCCCGCACGGGCAGGCGCCGACGACCTCGACCCTGATGCAGCTCGCCCTCGGCGACGCGCTCGCCATCGCGCTCCTCGAGGACCGCGGCTTCCGCCGCGAAGACTTCCACGGTCTGCATCCGGGTGGCAGGCTCGGCGCGAACCTCCATTTCGTGGCGGACGTCATGCATCGCGGCGAGGCGATGCCGCTGGTGCGCCTCGGCGCGCTGATGGGCGATGCGATCATGACGATCAGCGGCAAGCGCCTCGGGTGCGTCGGCATCGTCGACGCGAGCGGCATGCTGGCCGGCATTATCACCGACGGCGACCTCCGCCGACACCTGGCCGGACCCGACCTCCTCGTGCGGCGGGTCGATGACGTGATGACGCGGACACCGAAGACGATCGCACCGGATGCGCTCGTCGGCACGGCACTCGAACTGCTCAATCAGGCCAACATCACCGTGCTGTTCGTGGTCGAAGGCGGCAAGCCCGTCGGCGTCGTCCACATGCACGACCTCCTGCGGATCGGGGTTGCCTGATGCGCGCGGCGGCAACGGCGATCGCTGTCATCCTGTCAGCCGCCGGCCCGACCGCCGCCCATGCCTATGACGACACCTGGTATCAGGCGAACTTCTGGGGCGGCGAGTACCCCAACGGCTTCGGCGTCGCGGAGCAAATGACGGTCGATGCGCGGCTCGACCCGGACCCCGACGCACCCTCCAAGGTGAGATGCCTGCTGCCGAAGGGCGCGGTCTATCATCCGTGGAACCACGACCGCGTCGAGGCCGACGAACTCGACTTCCGGAGCTACACGCTCAAGGAAGTCTACACCGCCGACAGCGATTTCTCGGTCACGCTCTACACCGAGGACAACTGGGACGAAGTCGCCTTCGACCTCGCGCGCGGCGACAACTGGACGTACCTCGCCTACCTCGGCGAGGGCAACTTCCTGATGGAGTATCGCGGCACGAGCTACGTCGCGGACGACCAGAGCCTGTTCGAGCTCTCGACCTCGAACGGCGAATCGGCCTCTGACGAATGGCTGCACCTGAAGTGCGCCAACAAGACGATGGGCTGGCTCCTGCTCTCCGAAGTGAAAGCGCTGGAGAACATCGTGGAGCCGAACATCGTCACCTACGGCGAAGCAACCGACCTGCCGCCATAAGGCTACGCCTTTTCGACCAGCAGCACGGCGCCATCGACGCCGCTCACCCGGATCCTCGCGCCCGACGGAAGGTCGGGGCCGGCGATCCGCCAGTTGGTGTCGTCGATGCGGATGCGCCCCTGCCCGTCGACGATCGGATCGGCGAGGACGTGGATGCTGCCGACCTGACGCTGGGCACGCTGGTTGAGGAGCGGCTGCTCGCCGGGCTCGCGCGCGGGCGAGAAGTAGCGGCGGCCTATGACGACGGCGGCCACCGCGAGCACGACGAAGACGATGAGATCGACCTGCCAGCCGAAATCGGTCGCGAACGCGAAGCCGCCGGTGAGTAGCGCAGCAACGCCGAACCAGACGAGGAATATCCCCGGCGCAAGCAGCTCCAGCCCGAGCAGGATCAACCCGGCGATGATCCACGCCCATGGGCCGAGCTGGACAATAAAATCGGGCATCACGAGGCCCCGCCGGTCGGCGGCACGCGGCCGGAACGCCGCTCGGTGCGGGTGGCGCGCACTTCGTCGGAGAAGGTTTCCTTCGCGATCTCGGCAATGCCGGTGAGCGAGCCGATCAGCGATGCGGCCTCGACCGGGAGCATCAGCACCTTCTGGTTGGGCGCGGAGGCCAGCGTCTCGATCGCGGCGGTGTAGCGCTGGGCGACGAAATAGTTGATCGCCTGCACGTCGCCCTCGGCTATCGCCTGCGAAACCATCTGGGTCGCACGCGCCTCCGCTTCCGCTTCGCGCTCGCGCGCCTCGGCATCACGGAACGCGGCCTCACGCCGGCCCTCGGCCTCCAGGATGGCGGCCTGCTTCTGGCCCTCCGCCTTAAGGATCTCCGACTGCCGCTGGCCTTCTGCTTCCAGGATCACGGCGCGCTTGTCTCGTTCAGCCTTCATCTGGCGGCCCATCGATTCCACGATGTCCCTCGGGGGGTCGATCGCCTTGATCTCGATGCGCGTCATCTTCACGCCCCACGACGCAGAAGCCGCGTCGACGACGTGGAGCACGCGGTCGTTGATGTCGTCGCGCTTGGACAGCAGCTCGTCGAGGTCCATGGACCCCATGACGGTGCGGATGTTGGTCATGGTCAGGTTGAGGATGGCATTCTCCAGCCCCTTCACCTCGTAAGCGGCGCGCGCCGCATCGAGCACCTGGAAGAAGGCGACGCCATCAACGGAGACGGTGGCGTTGTCGCGGGTGATGACCTCCTGCGTCGGCACGTCGAGCACCTGCTCCATCATGTTGAGCTTGGCGCCGATGCGGTCGATGAAGGGGAAGA
>CAZXKZ010000131.1:0-6554 GCA_964641825.1 uncultured Bauldia sp. | reverse complement strand
CCCTCGAAGGCCTGCGGGCTCGTCACCTCGTGGACGAGGTGGCGGTCGATGTAGAGAAGGCAGGTCCCGTCGGGGAGGTCTTCGACGAGGTGGTCTTTCCAGATCTTGTCGTAGAGGGTTTGCGGCTGTGCTTTGGCGGACATGGCGATGGCTCTGTCTCTGGTGATCGGGGTCGAGAAGCATCCTTCCGGCCGAGGGGCGGCTGGATGCGGGCCGGGCGAGGCCGGCTAGAGCCGGATAAGGCCGTCGACGGTAACGTGGCGCGCCAGGAACCGCCACGGCATGCGGGCACGGTCCGCCAACCCCGCGAAATCGAAGGTTCCGCGAAGGCGCCGGCCGGTCGTGGAGGGAAATGCCACGGTTCTCATGGGGGTTAGATAGCAAGCCCGCCCTCAACAGACAATTACCGGCTGCGGGGGCCTGGCGCTCAGGCGGAGAGCGGCGCGCCACCGACCTCGATGAGGACGATCTCGGGCGGTACCCTGAAACGGACCGGAAGCGCCGAGCAGCCGAGGCCGCCGGAGACCACCAGATGGCGGTCGTCCTGAACGATATGCCCGTACGCGAGGCGGCCGCCATAGGCGGAAGGGACGATCGGGCGCCCGAAATAGGGGACCGCGACCTGCCCGCCGTGAGTGTGGCCGCTGAGCGTGAGGCTGACGCGCGCCGGAACGTCGGCGAAGATGTCCGGCTCGTGGGCGAGAAGGACGACCGGGTTTCCGTCCTCCGGGATGCGCGCGAGCGTGCCCGGCAGATCGTCGGCGCCGTCGAACCGGCCGCGACCGAGCGGGCGCGCCCACTGGTCGCCGAGGCCGGCGAGCCAGAACGACGGACCGTCGTCGCGGCGGATGAACACCGCATCGTTCTCCATCAGCGGAATGTCGTTGTCGGCAAACACCTCCCGGGCGGCATCGGGATCGTGCCACCAGTCGTGATTGCCGAGGACCGCGTGGACACCGAGCGGCGCATCGAGACGACCGAGCGCCCGCCCCCATTCCGCCGGCGCCACCGGGTTCGACGGGAAGGCGCCGGTCATGTAGTCACCGAGGAGCACGATGATGTCGGGCTCCAGCGCATTGGCGCGCGACACGATGCGCTCGATCCGCGACACCGGCATCCACGGGTCGCAGGCGTGAATGTCGGCAATGGCGGCGATGCGCAGCGGCTTGCCACCGGCCGGCCAGTCGGATGGCTGCAGGCGGTAGGGCGTGACGACGAGCCGGAAGCGCGGCTCGACGGCGACCGCATAGCCGGAAAGCCCGACGGTCGAGAGGGCACTTGCTCCGAGGGTGCTGAGGAACGCGCGGCGTGAAAACATGGATCGCTGTGTTAACAGGAAATTCGCCGGATTTTGGGTGGAATAGAGATCAAAGCGCGATCCGGGCCGTCAGATGGCGCGGAACGCAGCCGGAGGTGATCGTGAGACTTGCCATCGGGACAGCCCTGCTTCTGGCGGCGCTCTGCGTCCTCCCCGGCCACGCCGGGGCGGCGGCCTGCCGCGCGGATGAATTCGAAGGCACGCGCTACACGGTGTGCGAGGCGAACCCTGGCGCGGCCGACATAAGGATTTTCTGGCGAGACGACAAGGGCGCGCCCTATCCCATGTTCAACGCGCTCGACGATGACCTCGACACCAAGGGGCTCGACCTCGTCTTCGCCATGAATGGCGGAATGTTCGGCAAGGATTTCAGCCCGATCGGCCTCTATATCGAACACGGGCGCGAGTTGCGGGCCGCCAACACCGCGGACGCCAGGCCGGACGTGAAGCCAGTGCCCAATTTCTACAAGAAGCCGAACGGCGTCTTCTTCATCGGCCCGAACGGCCCCGGCGTCATCGAGACGGAACGGTTCCTCCGCGAGGCGCCGCCCGCCGATTTCGCCACGCAGTCCGGTCCGCTGCTCGTCATCGACGGCGCGATCCATCCCGCCTTCATCGTCGGATCAAGCGACCGCAAGCGGCGGAACGGCGTCGGCGTATGCGAGGGCGGCACGGTCCGCTTCGCGATCTCCGAGTCGACGGTGAACTTCCACGACTTCGCCCGCTATTTCCGCGACCACCTCGGCTGCCCGAACGCGCTCTTCCTCGACGGCGGATGGGCCTCGGGGCTCTACGCGCCCGAACTCGGCCGCAACGACTGGCCGGGACACGGCGGCTACGGTCCGATCATCGGCGCGGTGCGGCCGGCGGGCTGAGCACGCGGCAGAAACGAAAAGGGCGGCTCGCGCCGCCCCTCCGGATTCCGTTGGCTTCCGGCGATCAGCCTTCGGCGGGCTCCGCCACCTCGGCGGCGGTGTCGGCACGGCGATCCTGCTTCTCGGTGATGCGCGCCGACTTTCCGCGGCGGCCGCGAAGATAGTAGAGCTTGGCGCGGCGCACCTTGCCGCGGCGGACGACCTCGACCGAGTCAACCGACGGCGAATAGACGGGGAAGACGCGCTCCACGCCCTCGCCATAGGAAATCTTGCGCACGGTGAAGCTCTCGTTGAGCCCACCGCCCGAGCGCGCGATCACCACGCCTTCGTAGGCCTGGATGCGGGTGCGCGTGCCTTCCGTCACCTTGACGTTGACCTTGACGGTGTCGCCCGGCGCGAAATCGGGAACGCTGCGACCGTTCATGATCGCGGCGGCCTGCTCTTTCTCGAGCTCCTGGATAATGTTCATGGCAGGAAACCTTCTTGTTGTCGGCGCGGGCGGCGAGCGCGTGCGTTCAAGCCATCCATCGGCCGAAATCGGGCGGTTGCATACCCCAACCGACCCCGCTTGTCGATAGCAGCGGAACGGCGCTCCCTGCCCGGCGTCAGCCTTTCTTAACGAGATCGGGCCGGCGCTCGCGGGTTATCCGCTCGGCCTCGGCGCGCCGCCATTCCGCGATCCGTCCATGGTCGCCCGAGGTGAGGACCGCCGGGATCGGACGGCCCTCGAACTCCTGCGGGCGGGTGTACTGTGGATATTCGAGGAGCCCGCCGGCGAAGCTCTCGCTGGCGCCAGACTCCGGATTGCCCATGACGCCGGGGATGAGGCGCACGACCGCGTCGAGGAGCGCCATCGCGGCGATCTCACCGCCCGACAGGACGTAGTCTCCGACCGAAACCTCGACCAGATCGCGGGCCTCGATGACGCGCTCGTCGACGCCCTCGAAGCGGCCGGCGACGATCAGCGCACCGGACTGCGCGGCGAGATCGGCGACGAAGGCCTGGTCGAGCCGGCAGCCGCGCGGGCTCATCAGCAGGCGCGGGCGACCATCACCCGGCGGCGCGGCAGCGTCGATCGCCGCCGCGAGAACATCAGCGCGCATGACCATGCCGGGCCCGCCACCGGCCGGCGTGTCATCGACCTGCCTGTGCTTGCTCGTGGCCGAGTTACGGATATCGCACACCTCCAGCGACCACAGGCCATCGGCGAGCGCCCTGCCCGCGAGGCTGACGCCGAGCGGGCCGGGGAACATCTCCGGGAAGATGGTGAGCACGGTCGCGCGGAAGGTCATGCCTCGTCCTCGCTTCCGCTTTCCTCCCCGTCGAACACCGGTGGCACGACGACGATGCGCCCACCGGGAATATTGACCTCGGGGACGGCGGCATCCGTGAACGGCACCAGCATCGTTTCGCCGCGCGCAGGCGCAATCTCGATGAGATCACCGGCGCCGTAGTTCTGCACCGCGACGACCGTGCCGAGCTCCGCGCCGTCCGGAGTGACGGCGGCGAGCCCGATCAGATCGGCATGATAGAATTCGCCCTCATCGGGCGGCGGCAGGCGGTCGTACGGGACGGCGAGCTGCGTGCCGCGGAGCGCTTCGGCCGCGTTGCGGTCCGATACACCCTTGAAGCGCGCGACCAGCATGCCCGCACCGGAACCGGGCGCAGGCCGCAGCGACTGGATCTCGAACTGTCGGCCATCGGGCGCACTCAGCGGCCCGTAAGCGGCGACATCGACCGGCGTCGCCGTGAACGAGCGGAGCCGCACCTCGCCCTTCAGCCCATGCGCGGCGCCGATCTCGGCGACCGCGACGGTACGGCCCGCAGCCATGGCAGGCTAGGTGGCCGCCGGGGCCTCGGCCGGAGCTTCGGCCTCGGGAGCCGGCGCGGCTGCCGCCGCCGCTGCCGCATCGAGACGCTCCTGCGCCTTCTTGCCGGGCTTGGCCTTCTCGGGATTGTTGCGTGGCGCGCGCTTGGCGAGCCCCGCGGCGTCGAGGAAGCGCAGCACCCGATCGGTCGGCTGTGCGCCAGCCTTTCGCCAGTGCTCGATGCGCTCGGTGTTCAGCACGACACGCTTCTCGTCGTTCTTCGGCAGGATCGGGTTCCACGTGCCGACGATCTCGATGAAGCGCCCGTCGCGCGGATAGCGCGAGTCGGCGACGACGATGCGGTAGAACGGGCGCTTCTTGGCGCCCGCGCGGGTGAGACGGATCTTCAGGGACATTCAGGCATTCCTTCGTTGCTGTTCGGATCGGTTCATTTCTTTTTCGGCAGTCCCGGCAGGCCGGGGAATCCCCCGCCGCCGAGACCGGGAAGTTTCAGGCCGGGCGGAAGCTGCGGCACACCGGGTGCGCCGGGTAGGCCCGGGAGCGCGCCGCCCTTGGCAAGACGCTGGAGCGCGGCCGGGTCCATCGGCGGTGCGCCGCCACCGGCGCCCCCCATACCCGGCATACCGAGCATGCCGCCCATGCGCGCGAACATGCCCTTGCCGCGGCCCATGTCCTTCATCATGTCGGCCATCTGCCGGTGCATCTTGAGGAGCCGGTTGACGTCCTCCACCCGCGTGCCGGAGCCGGCGGCAACGCGCTTCTTGCGCGACGCCTTGAGGAGGTCGGGGTTCTTGCGTTCCTTCTTCGTCATCGACGAGATGATCGCTTCCTGACGGCGGAACACGCCGTCGTCGATACCGAGCGCATCGATCTGCTTCTTCGCCTTCGCGACACCCGGCATCATGCCCATGATCCCGGACATGCCGCCGATGTTCTGCATCTGGCGAAGCTGCTCGGCGAGATCGTCGAGATCGAAGATGCCCTTGCGCATCTTCTCGGCGGTCTTCGCCGCCTTCTCGGCATCGAGGTTCTGGGCGGCCTTCTCGACCAGGCCGACGATGTCGCCCATGCCGAGGATACGGCCGGCGATGCGGGCGGGATCGAAGTCCTCCAGCGCATCGAGTTTCTCGCCGGTGGCGATGAGCTTGATCGGCTTGCCGGTGACGGCGCGCATGGACAACGCCGCACCGCCGCGCCCGTCGCCATCGACGCGCGTCAGCACGATGCCGGTGACGCCGACGCGCTCGTCGAACGACTTGGCGACGTTGACCGCGTCCTGGCCGGTGAGCGAGTCGGCGACGAGCAGGATCTCGTGGGGCCGCGCCGCCGCCTTGATCTCGGCCATCTCGACCATCAGCGGCTCGTCGATGTGCGTGCGGCCGGCGGTATCGAGGATGACGACATCGTAGCCGCCGAGGCGCGCGGCGTTCTCCGCGCGGCGCGCGATCTCGACCGGCGTCTGGCCGGCGACGATCGGCAGCGTGTCGATGCCGGCCTGCGTGCCGAGCACGCGGAGCTGCTCCTGCGCCGCCGGCCGGCGCGTGTCGAGCGAGGCCATCAGCACTTTCAGCTTCTGGCGGTCGGTCAGCCGGCGCGCGATCTTGGCCGAGGTCGTCGTCTTGCCCGAGCCCTGCAGGCCGACCATCATTAGCGCGACCGGCGCGGGCGCGTTGAGGTCGATACCCTGCGCGTCGGAGCCGAGCGTCTCGACGAGCTGGTCGTTGACGATCTTGACGACCATCTGGCCGGGCGTGACCGAGCGGATGACATCCTGGCCGACCGCCTTGTTGCGCACCTTGTCGGTGAACGAGCGGACCACGTCGAGGGCGACGTCGGCCTCGATGAGCGCGCGGCGCACCTCGCGCATCGCCTCGTTGACGTCGTTCTCGCTGAGCGCACCGCGCTTGGTGAGCTTGTCGAGGATGCCGCCGAGGCGTTCAGAGAGGGATTCGAACATAAGCCCTACGTGGTGTTCCTGTGTTCCAAGCACAAACGCGCCCGCGGGCGCACTCGCGCTGGCGGACGCTGACCTCCGGGGTCGAGGCCCCGGTGGGCCTTGAAATTCCTGGCTCTTTTCAGAGTCGGCGGTTTCTTTACGCCGACCGGCGGCCCCGGGTCAAATCGGGGCGGCTAGGGAGCATTCGCGGCGAACACCAGCCGCGGCTCCTCGCGCCAGACCTCCGGGAAGGTCGTCTTGAGGTTCTCGATCTTGGGCAGGTCGAAATAGGCGACGTAGCCGGGGTTCACGTTGAGCGTGGTGGCGTTGTCCTGGTGATAGTCCTCGGCCTGGTAGAAGTTGGTGTAGGGCGTCACCTCGGTGACGACCTTCGACGGGAACACGTTCGCCGCATCGAGCTGAGCTATGTAGGCGGTTGCGATAGCGGCCTGCTCGTCATCAAGGGTGAACAGCGCGGAGCGGTAGGACGGGCCGACATCGTTGCCCTGCCGGTTGAGCGTGGTCGGGTCGTGGACGACCGAGAAGAAGATGTGGAGCAGCTTGCCGTAGCTGACGACGCTGGGGTCGTAGGTCAC
>CAZXKZ010000130.1:4052-6556 GCA_964641825.1 uncultured Bauldia sp. | reverse complement strand
ACTCCACCATGATGCCGAACCATCACATCACCAAGCCGGTTCTCATCGGCGAGATTCAGGATGACGGCCAGTTCGACGTGGTGTGGGAAACCGCGGGCCTCGTCGTCGGCGATGAGTGGTCGGACTACCTGCCGGATTCCAAGGACCTGATCGCCGATTGGCGCGCCCCGCTGTCGTGCGGCAACTTCAACGTCGCCACCGGCAAATGCGGCGGAATGGGCGAATAGCAGACGCGATGCCACTGGGGAGGCCGGGCCGCCGGCCTCCCGTCTTTCCATGAACGAGATGCGAGCCAGGATGCCGGTAGTCGTCGCGAGCTGGGCACTGTGCAAGCCCGTCGTGGGCGCGATCGCGGGCCTGCCCCGCGCCGGCGAAAGACGGCTCAGCGGCCGGAGCCGGCAGGGGATTGCCCGGATTGCCGCAGTCCGGGCATGGGCGGGCATTACGGCAGGGCGTGTGCGTGCCGTCTTCGCGGCTTTCCTTTTCGTTCTCCTGTCCGTCCTTCCGGCCCACGCCGCCGACTTGCGCGAGCTGATCGACGGCCTCGCCGGCAAGAGTTACGCCGAAACCGAGCAGCAGATCCTCGCCATCGTCGCCAATGGCGACGTTGCGGCCGTACCCGCCCTCGAAGCGCTCGGCGATGGCGCGCTCTACGCGCGGAAGTCCGACGGCGCGGTGTTCATCACCGCCAAGGCCGGCTCCGGCTTTGCGCTGACTGACCCCGTCACCGGCGAGTCCGCTGGCGAGGCGACCGCCGGCGAACTGGAGCGCATCCGCGTAAACAATCGTCTCAGACGTGCCGTCGCCGCCGCCATCGGCGCGCTCACGCTGATGAGCCCCGATCCGTCTGTACGCCTCGCCGCCGCGCAGGAAATCTTCAAGAGCGGCGACCCGGATTCGATCGAGCTCCTCGATGCGGCCATCGCGGAAGAAACTAACCCCGCCATCGCCAAGGTGATGGTCGAGGCGCGCGCGGCGGCGGTGCTGAAGTCCGATCTCCCCGACGACGAGAAGATCGCCGCCATCCAGGTCATCACCGCACGCGGCGGGGCAGACGCGCTGGCAATCCTCAACGCTGCCGCGACCTCCGGCGACGGAGAGGTGAGGGCAGCGGCGCTCACCGGCATCTCCACGGTCGAAAGCTCGCTCGCGCTGTGGGGCGTCGCGCAGAACGTATGGTACGGCATCTCGCTTGGGTCGGTCCTGCTGCTCGCCGCCATCGGCCTTGCCATCACTTTCGGCGTCATGGGCGTCATTAACATGGCCCATGGCGAGATGGTGATGCTTGGCGCCTACACCACCTTCGTCGTCCAGGAGCTGATCCGCGCCCGCGCGCCGTGGATGTTCGACTGGTCTCTGGCGATCGCGATCCCGCTGGCGTTCGTCGTCGCCGGCGCCGTTGGCATCGCCATCGAGCGCGGCCTCATCCGCTTCCTCTACGGCAGGGCGCTGGAGACGTTGCTGGCGACGTGGGGCGTCTCGCTCATCCTCCAGCAGACCGTGCGCACCATCTTCGGGCCTACCAACAAGCAGGTCGGAAATCCCTCGTTCATGTCTGGCTCGTTCGACGTCGGCCACCTGGCAATCACGTGGAACCGCCTCTGGATCGTGGTGTTCGCCATCGCCGTCTTCGCGGCGCTGATGCTGCTCCTGAAGCGGACGCCGTTCGGGTTGCAGATGCGCGCCGTCACCCAGAACCGGGCGATGGCGAGCGCCATGGGCATCCGCACGCCGTGGATCGACGCGCTCACCTTCGGCCTCGGCTCCGGTATCGCCGGTATGGCGGGCGTCGCTCTGTCGCAGATCGACAACGTCAGCCCCAATCTCGGCCAGAGCTACATCATCGATTCGTTCATGGTCGTTGTCTTCGGCGGTGTCGGCAATCTCTGGGGCACGCTCGTCGGCGCGATGACCCTGGGCATCGCCAACAAGTTCCTCGAGCCCTACGCCGGCGCGGTCCTCGCCAAGATCCTCGTGCTGGTCTTCATCATCCTGTTCATCCAGCGCCGTCCGCGCGGCCTGTTCGCGCTCCGGGGCAGGGCGGTGGAAGCATGAGCGATACCCGCCCGGTGTCATCCTCTGCACGCGCCGGAGGCGGCCGATGAGGTTCCTCACGCGCGGCCTCGATACCGCATCCCTGATCGTGGTCGCGGTGCTGCTTGCCGCCGCCGTTCTCGTGCCGGTCGCCCATCTCTGGGTTCCCGCCGGCTCGCCGTTCCATGTCTCGGTCTATGGCGTCAGCCTGATCGGCAAGTACCTCAGCTACGCGATGCTCGCGCTCTCCGTCGGGCTCATCTGGGGCTACGCAGGCATCCTGTCGCTCGGCCACGGCGCCTTCTTCGCCCTCGGCGGTTACGCGATGGGCATGTATCTCATGCGCCAGATCGGGCCGCGCGGCGTCTACGGCAATCCGGTGCTGCCGGATTTCATGGTGTTCCTCAACTGGCCGGAGCTGCCCGTCGCTTGGTGGGGCTTCCAGTATTTCCCCTACGCGATGCTGATGG
>CAZXKZ010000130.1:3731-4042 GCA_964641825.1 uncultured Bauldia sp. | reverse complement strand
CCGCAGCCGCGTCACCGGCGTCTATCTGTCGATCATCACGCAGGCCATGACCTTCGCGCTGATGCTCGGCTTCTTCCGCAACAACTTCGGCTTCGGCGGCAACAACGGCCTCACTGACTTCAAGGACATCCTCAGCTTCAACATCCAGGCACCCGCCACCCGCGCCTCGCTGTTCGCGGCGACGGCGATCGCGCTCGCCGTCTCGTATGTCGTCTGCCGCGCAGTGATCGCGTCGCGGCTCGGCAAGGTGCTCGTCGCCGTCCGCGATGCCGAGAGCCGCACGCGCTTCCTCGGCTACCGCGTCGAGCACT
>CAZXKZ010000130.1:0-3720 GCA_964641825.1 uncultured Bauldia sp. | reverse complement strand
CAGGTCGGCATCATCAATCCCGGCGAGTTCGCGCCGGAGAACTCGATCGAGGTCGTTGTCTGGGTCGCGGTCGGCGGCCGCGGGACGCTCGTCGGCCCAATCGTCGGTGCCGTGCTCGTCAACTTCGCCAAGACCTGGTTCACTTCTGGCGCCTTTGCCCCATACTGGCTGTTTGTGCTCGGCGGCCTCTTCATCGCCGTCACCCTGTTCTTGCCAAAGGGCATTGTCGGCACGCTCGGCGGCTTCGTCCGCCGGCGCCGCGCAAACCCGTCGGCGGCCGAGGCGCCGACGCCCAATCAGAAGCCCACGACCGACATGATCGAGGACACCGTGCCGAGTCCTGCGGCTGCCGAGTGATGCGATGACGGAGAAAGCCCTCAACTCGCTCCTATACCTGGACGGCGTCTCCGTCTCCTTCGACGGCTTCAAGGCGCTGAACGAGCTGTCGCTGGTCATCGAGCCCGGCGAGATGCGCGCCATCATTGGCCCGAACGGCGCCGGCAAGACCACCATGATGGACGTCGTCACCGGCAAGACGAAGGCCGATACAGGCGACATCTACTTCGACGGCACGGTCGACCTGTCGCGGATGGACGAGGCGGCGATCGCCGAGCTCGGCATCGGCCGCAAGTTCCAGAAGCCGACCGTTTTCGAGAGTCACACCGTGTGGGACAACCTGGAGCTCGCGCTCCGCGCCGGGCGCAGCCCGCTCCAGGCCCTGTTCTCCGAGCTCACGCCCGAGGCCGAGGCGCGCATAGAGGAGCTGCTCGGGATCATCCGCCTGTCCGGGCGCCGGCATGTCAACGCCGCCTACCTCAGCCACGGTCAGAAACAGTGGCTGGAGATCGGCATGCTGCTGGCGCAGGAGCCGAAGCTGCTGCTCGTCGACGAGCCGGCGGCCGGCATGACCGACGCCGAGACGGAGGCGACCGCCGACCTGCTGCGGGAGATCGCCAGGGAGAAATCGGTAATCGTGGTCGAGCACGACATGGCCTTCGTCCGCGCCCTCGGCGTAAAGGTGACGGTCCTCCACGAGGGCAGCGTCATCTCGCAGGGCACGCTGGATCATGTCTCTGCCGACCCGCGCGTGGTTGAGGTGTATCTCGGACGATGAGCGGCGTTTGCGCAGGAACCTCGCTGTCATCCCCGCGAAAGCGGGGGCCTAGTAGCCACCGGCGGAGTAAATCGGGACGCGGCGTCGTTTACTGGATTCCCGCGTTCGCGGGAATGACGGTTGGCGGTTCCGGTGCGCTGTCGGAAAGGCGCGCTTGACCATGCTGATCGCCGAAAACGTCGACTTCTACTACGGCGCCGCCCAGGCGCTCCGCCACGTCTCGCTCAAGGCCGAGACCGGCAAGGTGACGGCGCTCATGGGCCGCAACGGCGTCGGCAAGACCACGTTCCTGCGCGCCGTCATCGGCGAGCAGCCGATCGCGCGCGGCTCGATCACGTTCAATGGCACGGTCCTTGGCAGGATGGCGCCGCACGATCGCGCGCGGCTAGGCATCGCCTATGTGCCGCAGGGCCGCGACATCTTCCCGCTGCTGACGGTGAAGGAGAATCTGGAAACCGGCTTCGCGCCGCTCTCACGCAGTGAGCGCACCATTCCCTCCGATGTCTTCGACCTGTTCCCGGTTCTGCGCGACATGCTCCGGCGTCGCGGTGGCGACCTGTCCGGCGGACAGCAGCAGCAGCTCGCCATCGGCCGCGCGCTCGTCACGCGCCCGAAGCTCCTCGTCCTCGACGAACCGACCGAGGGCATCCAGCCGTCCATCATCAAGGACATCGGCCGCGCCATCGAGTGGCTGCGCCAGAAGGGCGATATGGCCATCCTGCTGGTCGAGCAGTATTTCGATTTCGTCAAGCAGCTCGCCGACACGTTCGCCGTCATGGATCGCGGCGAGATCGTCCTGTCCGGCATGCGCGACGAGCTGACCACCGATGTCCGCCGCCACCTGACGGTCTGACGCCGGCGCCGCCTGGTTCGCGCCTGGTTATTGTAGCTTGATGTCGTTCCGGGACGCCGCGGCATGAAGTAATGCGGCGCAGGATGGAGCCTCTCCGCCTACCGCACCACCAGCACGGGAATCTTGCTGTGCGTCAGCACTTCGATGGTCTGGCTGCCGAGCAGCAGCCGCTCGAGCCCGCGGCGTCCATGCGAGGTCATCACCACCAGGTCGCAGCCCGTCTCAGCAGCCGCTTCGATGATCCCTTCGGCGGCGAGCCTGTCCTTCACGTGCTTCAGCGCCACCGGTACGCCGGCCTTGGCGGCTACGGCCGCAGCGGCGTCGAGGATCGTCTTGGCGGCCGCCGCGGCGGCAGCCTCGTATTCCTCGATCGGATGGTCATGGAGCTGCCAGCGCGCCGGGTTGGCGACATCGGCGGTGCTCCACTTTTCGGTCACGGTGACGATCGTGACTTTTGCGCCGAGCTGCTTCGCCAGCGCCAGTCCCTGGTCGATGCCCTTGCCGGCGAGCTCCGATCCGTCCGTCGCGATGAGGATATGCGTGTACATGTATCTCGTCCTTGCGCTTCGGCCACGACGGGGCGGCGGCCGGTCAACCGTCAGTCGTCACAGCTGCCTGATCATACGCCGCCACGATTTCCCTTGCGCGCGCCCCGACCTCCTCCGCACTCAGGCCAGGCGTGAAGAGGCTGGTGCCCAGTCCGAAGCCCGTGACGCCCGCTTTCAGGTAGTCAGCCATGTTGTTCGCGCCGACACCACCCACGGCAAGCAGCGGAACGTCCCTCGGCAGGATCGCCGTCATCGCCTTGATGCCTTTCGGCCCGATGAGTTCGGCTGGGAAGAACTTGAGTGCATCGGCGCCGGCAGCGATCGCGCCGAGTGCCTCGGTCGCCGTGAAGACGCCGGGATAGGAGTCGAGGCCGGCCGCCTTGGTCGCCCGGATGACGCCGTCGTTCCGGTTGGGCGACACGATGATCTGCCCGCCGGCATTCTTGACCGCCTGCACGTCCTCGGTGGTGAGCACCGTGCCGGCGCCCACGCGCGCGCGTCCGCGCGCTTCGGCGACCATCGCGCGGATACTGGTCAGCGGGTCCGGTGAATTGAGCGGCACCTCGATCAGCCCGATGCCCGCCGCCACCAGCGCCGACAGAATCGGCTTGGCGTCGCCGGGGTCGAGTCCGCGCAGGATCGCGATCAGCGGGCGGTGCCCGGCAAAGACGGCGCGGTTCATCGACGGGTCTCCGAAAGGAAGCCGGCCACGCGCGCGAGATGCACGAGGCCGGCAAGCACCAGCGCGTTCCCGTCGAGTGTCTCGCTGTCATGGCCGGATATTGCAAGCGCCTCGCGATAGGCGTGCGCCAGCGACCGGGCGCCGACGATGAGTACGCGCTCGCCCGCGGCGAGAAGGCTGGCGCGCGCGGCCGCGATCTCGCCGCCGATCACCAGCCCCGAGAGATAGGCGAGATTGTCCTCCGGCCGGGTGTCCGACAGGAGCTGGCGCGCGCGGATGGGGAACAGCGCCGACAGGAACGGCAGTCCGTCGACAGTAGTCCGCCTGACCGCTTCTGCGAATGCCGGCGAAGCCGGAAGGTCGCCGCCGCGCTCCGCGACGGAGTGGCGCAGGAACGACTTCTGCGACAGGAGCTCGAACAGCTCCCCGGTCATGAATGTGCGGAAGCTCCGGATCGTCCCCCGGTCGAGGCGTGCCCATTTGGAGTGCGTGCCGGGAAGAATGACCGTGCCGGAGAATTCGG
>CAZXKZ010000129.1:0-6556 GCA_964641825.1 uncultured Bauldia sp. | reverse complement strand
GATCCCGCCGCCCCCGCCAGGTGACGAGCCGCCGAGGACCTGGCCGAGGATATCGCCCAACCCGCCGCCGCCCCGCGGCGCCGGCTGGGCCGCTGCGCCGGAACCGAGTATCTGCCCGAGGACATCGCCGATGCCGCCACCGCTGCGGGCCGAAGGCTGTGCCGCCGCGCCCGACCCCAGAATCTGGCCGAGGATGTCGCCTATCCCGCCACCGCCTGATTGGCCGGACACCCGCTTGGCGAGCGCGCCCATGACCATCGCGGCGACGATCGGCAGCATCTGCTTGAGGATGTTGGCACCAACGCCGGAGGTTTCGGCCGCGCGTGCCGCGACGCCGCGGCTCACGTCCTTGGAGCCGAAGATGTGGCCGAGAATGCCGTTGCCGTCGGTGACGATGTCGGTCTCGTCGCCGTCGAGGTAGCGGGCATGGTTGCCGCTGGCCAATGCGCCGAGCAGGCCCTGAAGCCCGTCGGCCGACGTGGTTTCACGACGGAGCCCCGCTTCGACGGCCGGCACGAGCTGGTTGACCGCGGCCCGCGTCTGCGCCTCGTTGAGACCGAAGCGGTGCGCCAGCATCCTGATGTTCTGGCCGTCCTGTGACTGGTCGATGATGTCCGCGATATTCATTGGCCGCTCTCCTGTTTACAATTTGCAGCAATCTTCGCTGCCGACCCGCTGCACACCCCCGACCCTGCGAACGGATCGTAGCCGAGCGCTCGCCCGGCGGGTAGTCAAGCGCATGTGATAGTGGACAAGCCGCGGAGCGGATGGGGCGGCCGTGCGCTTATTCGCTCATGCCTTCCCACGCCATCAGCGCCTCGGCGACGGCAGGCATGTCGGCCCAGCGCCGGATCACCGTCTCGGCGCCGGCGTCGGTGAGCAGATCGGCGTGACCCTGCCAGGAATGACCGCCGCCAACGAAGCCGACGACGCGCGCGCCAGCGGCCTTCGCGGCGGTGACGCCGAAGATCGAATCCTCGACGACCAGCATCTCGCGCGGGTCGATGCCGAACTGTTCAGCCGCATAGGCATAGACGTTGGGCGCCGGCTTGGGTTTTCTGTCGCCCACCTCGACCGCCGAGAAGATGTAGGGCCGGAAGCGGTCCCAGAGGTTTGTTTTCTGCAGCATCAGCTTAAGCCGCTCGGTCGACGAGTTCGAACAGACGCAGAGCGGCCCGTCGATCCGGTCGAGCATCTCCGACACGCCGGGGATCGCCTTCACATCGCGCGCCAAGCGCCGGTCGAGTTCCTCGCGCTGGCGCGACAGGAAATCCTCAGGGAGGGCGTGGCCGAGCTCAGCCTCGACGAGATCGTGGATCGCCCGCGACGTGAGGCCGGCGAACCGGCGGGTGACATCGTCCGGCGTGATCTCGTAGCCGGCCTGGGTCAGCAATTCGGCATCGACATCGGCGGCAATGACTTCGGAATCGACGAGCACACCGTCGCAGTCGAAAGCAAAAAGCATCGGGTTTTCCAAGCGCCGCGCGGGCGGCGGTCCTGAGTGCGGTGGCCACTGTCTAGCGGGCAAAAGCCGGTTGTGAAAGCCTCCGCGCGGCATACCGGCCCTGATGGAACCGGGATCGTTCACCGCCGCTTAACCATGCCGCCACACCTGGCCTTAACCTTGTGAGTCCAAGGATTCTCGCCTGTATCGTGTTGCATGTGGGTGGGCGTATGGCGTTGGCGGCGAATATCCCGGCTAGGGAAGCGGCGGCTCCGTGGCTGGATACGATCCTCAAGGGTGACTGCATCAGTGAGATCGAGAAGCTGCCGTCCGCGTCAGTCGATCTCGTCTTTGCCGACCCCCCGTATAACCTTCAGCTCGAAGGACGGCTGACGCGCCCGGACCAGTCCGAGGTCGATGCGGTCGATGACCACTGGGACAAGTTCTCGTCGTTCGCGGCCTACGACGACTTCACGCGGGCCTGGCTGATGGCCTGCCGCAGGGTGCTGAAGCCGAACGGCGCGCTCTGGGTAATCGGCTCCTACCACAACATCTTCCGCGTGGGTGCGATCCTCCAGGACCTCGGCTTCTGGATCCTGAACGACATCGTTTGGCGGAAATCGAACCCGATGCCGAACTTCCGCGGCCGCCGCTTCACCAACGCCCACGAGACACTGATCTGGGCAAGCCGCGACCAGAACGCCAAGGGCTACACGTTCAACTACGATGCCCTGAAGGCGGCCAACGACGAATTGCAGATGCGCTCCGACTGGCTGTTCCCGATCTGCACCGGCGGCGAGCGGTTGAAGGGCGGGGAGGGGCGAAAAGTCCATCCGACGCAAAAGCCGGAGGCGCTGCTCCACCGCGTCCTGCTGGCCTCCTCGAAGCCCGGCGATGTGATCCTCGATCCCTTCTTTGGGACAGGCACGACGGGCGCAGTGGCGAAGCGGCTCGGACGCCATTTCGTCGGCGTCGAGCGCGAGGCGGAGTACATCGTCGCGGCAACCGCGCGCATCGCGGCAGTTTCGCCTGCCCCGGAAAGTGCGGTGGAAACGGCGCACAGCAAGCGCGCCGAACCGCGCGTGCCGTTCGGCGCGCTGGTTGAAGCGGGAATGATCGCGCCCGGTGCGATCCTCACCGATGCACGCGCACGCCATCGCGCCGAGGTCCGTTCGGACGGTACGCTACGCGCCGGCGAGCACACCGGCTCGATCCACCGCGTCGGCGCGCTCGTGCAGGGGCTCGACGCCTGCAACGGCTGGACGTTCTGGCACTACGCCGACAAGGAAGGCCTGGCGCCGATCGACGCTCTCCGCGCCGCGGTCCGTCGTGACATGGTCATGACCGGCGCGTAGAACGCGCCCTCATGGGGACAGAGGCTTTCGCCGCACCGGGGCGATTCTGGCGCGGCAATATCCATACACATTCGAACCGCTCCGACGGCCGCCTGCCGCCTGACGAGGTCTGCCGGCTCTATCGCGAGGCCGGTTACGACTTCCTGTGCCTGTCCGACCATTTTCTCGCCAAGTACGGCTTCCCGATAACCGACACGCGGCCATTCCGCACGAACGCCTTCACGACGATCCTCGGCGCAGAGGTGCATGCGCCCGCCAACAGCCACGGCGAGGCCTGGCATGTCCTCGCCGCTGGTCTGCCGGCGGATTTCGCGCCGACCGCGGAGGGCGAAACCGGGGAGGCGCTGGCAGCGCGCGCTCGCGCCGCGGGTGCTTTCGTCGGCATCGCCCATCCGCAATGGTCGGGCCTCGCCGCGGAGGACGGGCGCGCGATGGCGCCGCATGCGCACGCGGTGGAGATCTGGAACACCGGCTGCGCGCTGGAATCGACGCGCGGCGACGGGACGTACCTGCTCGACGCGCTTCTCTCGGAAGGCCGACGGCTGCTGGCCTATGCCGCGGACGATGCGCACTTCCGCTTTCCCGATGGTTTCGGCGGCTGGATGATGGTCAAGGCCGCCGACAATGAGCCTGATGCGCTTCTGGAGGCAATGAAGGCGGGGCGATTCTACTCATCACAGGGGCCGACGATCCAGGCATTCGCTATCGACGGCGGGGAGGCGCGTATCGCCTGCTTGCCGGTTGCCAACATTGCGCTCGTCGGCCGCGGCACGCGAGTGGCGCATATCCGCCGCGACGACCAGACCGAGGCCGTGCTGCCGCTGGAGAGATTCGCGGGTGACTGGTGCCGGCTGGTGGTGACGGATGCCGCGGGCCGCTCGGCCTGGTCGAATCCGGTCTGGCTCTAACCCCGTCGCTAAGGCAGCAGCCCGTATCGCCTGAGATCGTCGGCGAGCTTTTGCGGCGAGATGAACAGCTCCGCTTGCCAGCCGGCGGAGCGTGCGCCGGCAACGTTTCCGACGTTGTCGTCGAAGAACAATGTGTTCGCGGGCGACAGTTCGAAGGTTTCGGCGTGGCGGCGGTAGATCGCGATGTCCGGCTTCACCAGTCCCACGCGGCCCGAGACGGTGATGCCGCGGAACCGCGACAGGAAGCCGAACTTCGCCTCCGCTTCCGCGAAGGTGTCGGACGCCCAGTTGGTGAGCGCGGTGACGTCGATACCGCGGTCGATGAGGTCTTCCACGATCGCGACCGTCTCCTCGATCGTGCCGGGGATCATCTCCCACCAGTTTGCGCGGAAGGCGTGGATGAGATCGGCGTGCTGCGGATGCTCGGTGATCAGCGCAGCCTCGGCATCGGCCCAGCTTCGACCGCGGTCCTGCTCGAGGTTCCACTCGTGCGAGACGATTTCGGCAAGGAAGCGGCGGCGCTCCGCCGCGTCGGGGATCAGGCGGCGATAGGGCTTTTCGGGATCCCAGCGGATCAGCACCTGCCCGAGGTCGAAGACGACGTGACGGATCTCGGTCATGCGGCCCGCTTGCGGGTGGCACCAGGGACAGCCGCTTCTATCGCCTTCTTCATGACGCTCGGCAACGCCTCGCCGGGCAACGTCGCAGCCGGCGACCACCACCAGCCGTCCGGAGCCCGCGTCGCCATCGGCACATCGGCGCGCATGACGGCAAGCTCTAGCCGGAAGTGCGTGAACACATGTACCACGGGCGCCGGTGTGCGCTTCCAGTCGGCGGCGAACGGATAGGGGAACGTGGCGGGCGGGCTGTTCGTCCAGTCGCTTCCCGGGACTTCGGCCATGCCGCCGAGGAGCCCGTCGTCAGCGCGCGTCCGCAGCAGGACCGCGCCGTCCGGACGCACGGCCACGAGCGCAGCGCCGTATCGTGTCGGGCGCTCGCTGCGCGGCGCCTTTACCGGATAGTCTTCTTGGCGTCCGCTCGCGCGAGCCGCGCACGGCTCGGCGACCGGGCAAAGCACACACGCCGGCTTCTTCGGTGTGCAGATCGCCGCGCCGAGGTCCATCATCGCCTGCGCATAGTCGCCGGCGCGCTCATGCGGCGTGAGCCGTGCCTGCAGGTCGCGCATGGCCTTCTTGGCCGCAGGCAGGGGCTCCGCGATCGCGAACAGTCGGGCGAGAACCCGCTCGATGTTGGCGTCGACGACCGCGGCGGGCTCGTCGAATGCGATCGCCGCAATCGCAGCGGCGGTGTAGTCGCCGATGCCGGGGAGGGAGCGGAGGCCGGCGGAAGTCTCAGGGAAGCGGCCGGCATGATCGTTGACGACAGCCTCGGCGCACGCCTTGAGATTGCGCGCCCGTGCGTAGTAGCCGAGGCCGGCCCACGCCTTCATCACATCGTCGCGGGAAGCGCCGGCGAGGTCGCCGACTGTGGGCCATCGCGACACGAATGTGTCGAAGTAGGGCTTCACCGCGGCGACCGTCGTCTGCTGCAGCATCACCTCGGACAGCCAGACGCGATACGGATCGGGGCGGACACCGCGGGCGCGCTCCTTCGGCCCGACGCGCCACGGCAGATTCCGCGCATGGCGGTCGTACCAGGCGAGGAGGGCAGGCGCGATCGGCACCTCAACCTGCTTCGCGGAAGCGCTCGGCTGTTTCAAGGTCGACCGATACCAGTTGCGATACGCCGCGCTCGGCCATGGTGACACCGAACAGCCGGTTCATCCGCGACATCGTGATCGGGTTGTGGGTGATCGTGATGAAGCGCGTGTCGGTCTGGCGGGTCATCTCGTCGAGGAGATTGCAGAAACGCTCGACGTTGGCATCGTCGAGCGGCGCGTCGACCTCGTCCAGCACGCAGATCGGCGCCGGGTTGGTGAGGAAGACGGCGAAGATGAGCGACATCGCCGTCAGCGCCTGCTCGCCGCCCGACAGGAGCGTCATGATCTGCGGCTTCTTGCCGGGTGGACGGGCGACGATCTCCAGCCCGGCCTCGAGCGGATCCTCCGACTCGGTGAGCTGAAGCTCCGCGGTGCCACCGCCGAAAAGGTGGGTGAACAGGCGCTTGAAGTGCGCGTTCACGGTCTCGAAGGCGGCAAGCAGGCGTTCGCGGCCCTCGCGGTTGAGGCTACCGATCCCCTGCCGCAGGCGATGGATCGCGGCTACGAGATCGTCGCGTTCGGACACCAGTTGATCCCGCCGCTGGCCGATCTCGCGGGCTTCCTCCTCAGCACGAAGGTTCACGCCGCCAAGGCGTTCGCGCTCCTGCCGGTAGCGTTCGAGCCGCGCTTCGATCTCCTCGAGATTGGGCGCCGCATCGGGCTTCAGTTCGGCGACGGCGGCCGCTTCCTCCGGTGCACAATCGAGCGCCTCGCGGATGCGCTCCTCCGACTCGGCAAGCCTCTGGCGCGCGGCAACGGCGCGCTCCTCCGCGCGGCCGCGGCGCTCGCGCGCCTCCGACAGGCGGTCGAGCGCCTCGCGCGCGGCCTTGTCAGCCTCGGCCAGCGCGGCTTCGCCTTCCGCAAGCCGGTCGGCGGCCGCGGCGCGCGCGCTTTCCGCCGCGCTGATCTCCGACAGAAGCGCCGAACGCTGGCCGGCGATGCGCGCCGGCTCGCCCTGAAGCTGCTCGCGTTCGGCCACAGACTCGGTCTGGCGCGCGGTGAGGGTCGCGATCTGGGATTCGCCGCCGGTGACGCGGTCGTGCCAGGTTTTCCGCTCGACCGCGATGGCGGCGAGCCGGCTGGAGCGCATATCGGCCTCGCGGGCGATCGTCTCGGCCGCGGCCCGCGC
>CAZXKZ010000128.1:0-6675 GCA_964641825.1 uncultured Bauldia sp. | reverse complement strand
TGTCGGGCGAGAAACAGTCGTCGCCGGAGCCTTCGCAATTCACGCAGGCCTTCAGTACCGCGCGCAGATGCTTCTGGTTGATCTTGGAGCCGGTGACGAGAGCGGCGACCTTCTGCTCCTCCTTCACCTTCCAGTCGATGTACGACTCGATGTCGGGATGATCGACGTCGACGACCACCATCTTCGCCGCGCGCCGCGTGGTGCCGCCCGACTTGATCGCACCCGCCGCGCGGTCACCGATCTTGAGGAAGCTCATCAGACCCGACGACTTGCCGCCGCCTGACAGCTTCTCGTTCTCGGACCGGAGCTGCGAGAAGTTCGAGCCGGTGCCCGAGCCGTACTTGAACAGGCGCGCCTCGCGCACCCACAGGTCCATGATGCCGCCCTCGTTGACGAGGTCGTCCTCGATGCCCTGGATGAAGCAGGCGTGCGGCTGCGGGTGCTCGTAGGCGGTCTCGGAAGCGCGCACCTCGCCGGTCTTGTGGTCGGCGTAGAAGTGCCCCTGGGCGGGGCCGTCGATGCCGTAGGCCCAGTGGAGGCCGGTGTTGAACCACTGCGGCGAGTTGGGTGCGCCCTTCTGGGTGGCGAGCATGTAGCGGTGCTCGTCGAAGAAGGCGCGGGCATCCTCCTCGGTGTCGAAGTAGCGACCTTTCCAGCCCCAATAGGTCCAGGTGCCGGCGAGCCGGTCGAAGACCTGGCGGGCATCGTGCTCCGAGGTCGTGCGCTGGTCTGCGGGGAGGGTGACGAGTGCCGCCTCATCGGGCACGGAGCGCCACAGCCACGACGGGACGGAGTTCTCCTCGACGCGCTTCAGCTTCGACGGCACGCCGGCCTTGCGGAAATACTTCTGGGCGAGGATGTCGGCGGCGACCTGCGACCACGCCGCGGGGACCTCGATGTTATCGAGCTTGAAGACGATGGAGCCGTCCGGATTGCGGATCTCGCTCTTCGTCGTCCGGAACTCGATTCCCTCGTAGGCCGACCGGCCCGCCTTCGTGTATCGCCGCTCAATCCGCATTGTCCGTCGCCCCAATTCTCAAAGTCGCGATCCTGAGGCGGTCATCCGCGCCAGGAACCAATAATCGGCTCCGGAGAGCCCGTGAAATACGCCTGTCCTGCCTGCTGCCGACCGGGGTCGAATCCCCCAGTTCTTGTGTCCAATGTCGATCCGAAACACTAAATATAGCGTTACCAGCTCACATTGCTACTGCCCGCTGCGATGAAATTCACGCCATTTTGAAGCCGAAAAGAGGGAAAGTTTCCCCTTCTCGCGACATGGCGAAAACGCCCGCAACGAGCCCGGACAACTCGACTTTTGGTGATGCGTTGAGGGCTTTCACGCGCCCCCGCGACACGACGAAACGTGACGCTTGGATGACGCTATTGCGAGTCGGATTTCAGCGTCAACGACAACCGCGATCAAAATTGCAGCCGCCACAGACTCGAATCGTCAGGCCGGGGATAAGGGGGATAAGCGGGCCGCCTGGGAAGCGAACATTTACAGTGACATGCCTGCCATTGTGGCGAAGGGGTCACGGCGGGCGCCGGCGTGCCCGCGGCTTTTTCGCCTGTCAGAATCAGCAACCGCCTCCTATCGTGAGGGTTGTGACGGCCGTCACATAAAAACGCAGGCGGCGACACCACCTACATCCGCATCAGGGCGGGCCCGGAGCGGGCCGCAGGATCAGGACAGGGGAAGCGAAATGACCACTCTTCGCACAGTTGCCATCGCGTTCGCGGCGCTCGCGTCGGCCACTGTCGGCGCGGCCACGGTGACGGCGCAGCCGAGCGGCGTCGTGATCGCCGTCGTGCAGCAATCCGAGGCCGACGGCGAAACCGGCCGCCGCGTCCTGATGCAGGAGGCCGCGGTGTTCTCCGGCGACCGCATCATCACCGGGCCGCAGGGCGAGGCGCAGGTGAAGTTCCGCGACGACACCAAGCTGGTGGTCGGGCCGAACTCGACGATGGTGATCGACGCTTTCGTCTTTGCCGACGACAACACGGCACGCGACATCTCCATCAACGTCGTGCGCGGCGCGTTCCGGTTCATCACCGGCAACAGCCCGAAGGACGTCTATTCGATCACCACGCCGACTGCGACTATCGGCGTGCGCGGATAGCGGCAGCCACAATTCTGTGCTTCGTTCCCGCCCGGCGGCGACTTTGGCCGGGGCCGGGAGCGAAGCATGAAGGTTGCGCGGTTGGCAGGAACAGCGATCAGGCCTTTCGGACGACTCCTGTTCTCATTTGCGGGCGCCCTGGTGGCGCTCGCTGCCGTTTCAGGCGCAGCCCACGCCGACGCGGCGGCGGACTGCGACCGGCTCGCCGGTGCCCCGCACGACAAGCACAAGTCTGCCGAGGCGCCCGGCGTCTACTGGGAGGAACTCCCCAGGCAGGCGGCGGAAGCGGTCGACGTCTGCCGCAAGGCGGTGGCCGCGGCGCCGGATGAGCCGCGCTTCAAGTATCAACTCGGCCGCGCGCTCGACGCGGCCGACGAGAGAAACGAGGCGGTGGAGTGGTACGAGCGGGTGGCTGGTCCGGACTATCCGGCGGCGCTGGCCGATCTGGCGGGCATGTATGCCACCGGCAGCGGCGTGAACCGGGATTTCTCCAAGGCGCTGGACCTTGCCACGGAGGCGGCAGCCGCGGGTGATGCGCACGGCATGTTCACGCTCGGCGTGCTCCACCGCGACGGCAACGGCGTGGACCAGGACTACGACCAGGCGCGGCGCTGGTTCCTGCGTGCCGCCGACCTCGGCCATGCGCATGCCATGGATCGCCTCGCCGACCTCTATGCGTACGGGCTCGGCGTCGAGCTGGATTTCGATCGCGCGGCCGAATGGTACGAGAAGGCGGTGGTGGCCGGCGATACCGGCGGGCTCGTCGAGATGGGCTTTGCGTACAGCGACGGCCGTGGCGTGGCGCAGGACGACGAGCAGGCGCTCCGCTATTTCCGCCGCGCCGCAGCGGCCGGCAATGCCGAAGGCATGCGGCAGGTGGGGATGGCGTACAAGGCCGGCACTGGCGTTGCCCCCGACGAGGCCCAGGCCGTGGAGTGGTTCCGTTTGGCCGCCAATGCCGGAAACACGGCCGCCATGAACGCCCTCGGCGACGCCTATGACTTTGGCAGAGGCGTCGAGCGGGACTTCATCGAGGCCGGAGCATGGTACCGCAAGGCCGCTGAGCGCGGCGATGCACTCGGGATGTTCAATTTAGGCATCACCTACGAACTGGGGCGCGGCGTCGATCAGGACATCGCCCTAGCGATTGCCTTCTATCAAGACGCAGCGGCGCGCGACCACGCCGTGGCGATGTTCCGGCTCGGCGAAATCTACTGGACCGGATACGGCATCGAACAGAATTTCGAACAAGCGTTCGCGTGGTACCTGAAGTCGGCCGAAGCCGGCGACAGCGATGGCATGCTCGCGGCAGGTCGCGCCTACGAGACAGGACGTGGCACATCGCAAGATCATGCGGCCGCGGTCGGATGGTACAGGAAATCGGCAGAAGCCGGCAACGCGACGGCGATGAACATGCTCGGCTTTGCCTACGACAACGGCATGGGCGTCGTGCTGGACCATGCCGAAGCGGTCGCCTGGTATCGCAAAGCGGCAGCAGGGGGTTCGCCTGCCGGAATGAACAACCTCGCTTACGCCTATGACCACGGCGAGGGCGTGGCGGTCGATTTCGCCGAAGCGGAACGCTGGTATCTGCGGGCAGCGGAGGCCGGCGTAGGGGCGGCGATGTGGAGCCTCTCGCTGGCCTACGCCAGTGGCGCCTGGGGCGACATTCGCTACCCGGAAGGCGCCACATATCTGCTCGATGCGGCCAAGGCAGGCCATGCAACATCGCAGCAAACACTGCGCGAAAGCCTTGCCGGTGCGAAACCCGGGATGCGCCAGGCGGTGCAAAGCGCGTTGGCCGAGCGCGGATTCTACAGCGGTGCCATCGACGGCAGCATTGGACCGGGCACGCGCGCGGCCATCGAGGCGTTCCTCGCCGAATGAGCCCCGCCGAATGAGCCGGGCGTCGTTCCGCGGTTAACCCTGCCGGCAGGAACGGAGTTAACGGGCCGCTGATTGAATCTCGCGGCGATGCGCGCCGTGATACGCATCGGACAGATGCGGCGTCCTTGGTGAGGACAGGGCGCCATGAGCGCATTTCGTGACATGGGTTCCGGCGTCGCGCTCGCATTGGCGATCGCCGCCGGCTGGGGGACGGTCCTGGCTTCCGCCGCGCCGAGCGGCGTGGCCATCGCAGTCATCCAGAGCTCCGAGGCGGACGGTGAGACCGGCAGGCGCGTGCTTGCCGCCGAAGCGCCCGTCTTCTCCGGCGACAGGATCATCACCGGCCCGGATGGCGAGGCGCAGATCAGGTTCCGCGACAATACACGCCTGGTCGTCGGCCCGAACTCGCTGATGACCATCGACGCGTTCGTGTTCGACGACAGCGGCGCGGCCAGCGACTTCTCCGTGGATGCGGCGCGCGGCGCGTTCCGCTTCATCACCGGACAGGGACCGAAGGGCGCCTATTCGATCCTTACGCCGACGGCGGTCATCGGCGTGCGCGGCACCGAGTTCGACGTCAACGTGGAAGCGGAGACCGGCATCACCCGCGTCGCCAACTTCACCGGCACGACGCGCATCTGCCGGCGTGGCAACGAGATCGCCGACCCGAACGATCCCGAGCGGCACCTGCCGCGATGCGTCGAGACGAGCAACCCGTGCGGCGTCTCGGTCGTGCGGCCCGAGCGCGCGATCCACGAATACCGCGACCAGCGCGACCGCAACCGGGAACTGGCATGGTACTTCCGGTACGTGCGCGACCAGTCCGGGCTGCTCAGCGACTTCCGGGTGAGCACGGAGCGCTGCGGCGACCTTTCGCTACCAGAGCCGCCGACCTCCAACGACTACGACGTGACGCCGCCACGGCCGGCGAGCCCGAACTAGGGGCGGTAAATGCAAAGGGAGGCGAAAGCCTCCCTTTGCTGATTCATCTGATGCGCGATTGCCGCGATCAGGCTCCCGGCTTCCAGGGCTCGTAGTCGGGACCGCCCGGCGTGGTCGGGCGCTCGCGAAGGATCGAGCCCGGCGGGCGGTAGGCATAGGCCGTGCCCGTCAGGTTAGGCTCGTGCGGCTTCTGCCATTCGCGCGGCGTATAGTCGCCCGGCGGCTGGTCGGTGCGGTAGTGGATCCAGCCGTGCCAGCCGGGCGGAATGCGCGAGGCTTCCGCGAGGCCATTGTAGATGACTCAGCGGCGCTCGCGCCTGCCTGACGCCGCCTTGCTGCGATAGTAGCGATTGCCCTGGTCGTCGGTGCCGACGAGCTCGCCCTTCCGCCACGTGAAGAAGCGCGTGCCGAGCGTCTGGCCGTTCCACCAGGTGAAGAACTGGAGCAGGAAGTTTTTCATGGCGTCCATCTACTGCATCGGCGGCCGAACTGAAAATCCTTCATTGCCACGCCGCTTGCTGTCATCCCCGGCGAGCCGCTGAATGCGCGCGAGGGAAGGGGATCCAGTAGCCGCTGTTCAGGCAGATAATACGCGGTGTCGGTTACTGGACCCCCGCTTTCGCGGGGTGACAAGAGGTGCAGCCGAGCCCTACCCGAAAAATGACTTCCGCTGCCACCAGCCGCTGCGCTTCGGACGGCTGGGGTCCTCGGCCTCCTGCGGCTTGGGCTCCGGCGCCGGTGCGGTTTCGCGGGGCGAGCGCTCGTCGGGCTGCGGCGTGGTGTCGATCTCGTCGCGGACCGCGTAAGGATCGTGCGTCACCTCAAGTTGCGGCCGCGGGGCGCGTTCGGCCGGCCGGTCGATGGTGGGCGTGGTGTCGATCTCGTCGTCATGCGGGTAGGACGGCGGGATCGGCTCCGACCGGAAGGCCCGCGGCTGATCGTCCAGCGTGGGCGTGGTGTCGATCTCGTCAGGGTCGCTGCCGTAGGCGTCGGGGAACACCGGCTGTCCTTCGTCGGGCACCGGGGGGTGGTCGCCGTTGCCGCCGAACTGCCGCGGCTCACCGTTGCGCCCGCGCCGTCCTCGCCGACCGCCGCGGCGTCCGCGCCGCCGCCTGCGGGGCTGGCCGTCGGGGCCGATCTCGACGGCGGCATAAGCGCGTTCGCCTTCCCCGCCCTCGCTTTCCTCGCCTGCTTCCGCCGCTATGCCGGGCTGCTGTGCCGGCCGCTGTTGCTGTGCGTGGGGCTGCTGGCCGCCGTTTCGCTGGTCGCCGTGGCGCTCGCCGCCGCGGCCGCGTCCCCGGCGCCTGCGCCGCCGGCGCGAGGAGCCGTCGCGGTCACGCTCGTCGTGCTCGCGCTCGTCGCCGGAGGTCTCGTCGAGGGCCTCCTCGGCGATCTCCTCGTCGTCCTCTTCCTCGACCTCAATGTCGATCACCTCGTCTTCCACCTCGGGGGCGACGGTGGCGGGCGTGACCGAGGCGGTGACCACCGGGCGCGGCTCGATCGGCTCGCCGCGCTCAATCACGAAATGTGCGCCGTTGGCGATGGTCTCATCGGCGGCGACCGTGATGGTGAGCCCGAAGCGCTGCTCGATCTCGGACAGGTGCGCGCGCTTCTGGTTGAGGATGTAGAGCGCGACGCTGGTGCGCGTGCGGATGGTGAGGTTGTGCGTGGCGCCCTTGAGGAGCGTGTCCTCGAGCGAGCGCAGCACGTGGAGCGCGACCGAGGA
>CAZXKZ010000127.1:0-6786 GCA_964641825.1 uncultured Bauldia sp. | reverse complement strand
CGCAACCCGCTCTACACGACGCTCACCGACGGCTCGATCCGCAACGGATACACCCTGAAGGTCCTCAACATGACGCCCGAGCCGCGCACCTTCGAGATTGCGATCGACGGCCTGCCCGGCGCCGTCATGTGGCCGGCGGGCTCGGAAGACCACGCCACGCACGTCATCGCTGTAGATGCCGACCCCGACAAGGTCCGCGAGATCAAGGTGTTCGTGGCGCAACCCGCCGCCGATGTCGTTGCCGGCATCACCCGCTTCACGTTCACGGTGCGCGACCTCGCCGGCTCCGAGACCGGTAGTACCGCCACCGATTTCTACGCACCGGGAGGCTGACAGATGGCGCTCCGTGATTTCTTCCGTCTCGACGACGACCACCCGTTCACGGGCCGGCACATGCTTGCCGTCGTGCTTCTCTTCTTCGGCGTCATCATCTCGGTGAACGTGGTGATGGCGGTCGCAGCCACCGGCACGTTCCCCGGCCTGATCGTCAAGAACAGCTACGTTGCCAGCCAGAACTACAACGATGTCCTGGCGAGCGCGCGCACGCAGGCGCGTTCCGGCTGGGCGATGGAGTTGTCGGCCCCCGCGGGCCGGCTTGAGGTCCGCCTGTCGCGCGGCGACGGAGCGCCGGTCGACGGCCTCGAAGTCACCGCCATCGCCGGCCGCCCGTCCTCCACCCGCTACGATCAGATGATCGCCTTTGCCGGCGGCGGCGACCTCTACCGCGCGGCTGAGCTTCTGGACGCCGGCCAGTGGGAGGTCGACGTGGAGGCCCGGCGCGACGGCGCGCTGGTGTTCCGCGACCGCCGCCGCCTGTTCATCAGCCCGGGGGCATTGTGATGGACGCCCGCGAAACCACCGTCCTTTCCGGCGGCGCCTGCTGCCAGACGCCGGCCGTCCTCATCCCGCAGGCAAGCCGCGTCGATCGATCGCTCGTCCACGCAATCGATGCCACCACCGCCCATATCGATTTCCTCGTGCCGGAGATGCACTGCGCCGCCTGCCTCAGCGGCATTGAGCACGCGCTGTCTGCCCTGCCCGGTGTCGTCCAGGCCCGCGCCAACCTCACCGGCCATCGCGTCGGCGTCAGCTTCAATCCGGAGGCCGGCGAGCCCGACGCCATGCTGGCTGCCATCGAGGGCCTCGGCTACACCGCGCGCCCCTACGACGCTGCGGCGCTGGCATCGGCTGACAAGGACGAGGCCGGCGTTGAGCTGCTCCGCTCGCTCGCCGTCGCTGGCTTCGCAGCGGCCAACGTCATGCTCCTGTCCGTCTCGGTCTGGTCGGGAGCCGACGCCGCCACCCGCGACCTGTTCCACTGGCTGTCCGCCCTCATCGCGCTTCCGGCAATCGTCTATGCCGGGCGGCCGTTCTTCCGCTCCGCGCTCCGCGCGCTTTCGGCGCGCTCGCTCAACATGGACGTGCCCATCGCCATCGGCGTCACGCTCGCCGCCGCCATGAGCCTCTACGAGACCGCCACGAGCGGGCCGCATGCGTACTTCGATGCGGCCATCTCGCTGCTCTTCTTCCTGCTCGTCGGCCGCTACCTCGACCACCGCATGCGCGACGTGGCGCGTTCGGCGGCGGCGCGGCTCATGTCCTTGTCGGCGCGGAGCGCCATGCGCATCGAGGCGGACGGCACCGGAGTCCACGTTCCGATCTCCGAGATCGCCGCCGGCGACCGCGTCCGCGCGGCGGTGGGCGAGCGCATTCCCGTCGACGGCAGGATCGAGTCCGGCACCAGCGACATCGACCATTCGCTGCTCACCGGCGAGCCCGAGCCGGAGGCCGTCCGCGCCGGCGAACAGGTGTTCGCCGGGACTCTCAACCTCACCGGCCCGCTCGTGGTTGAGGTGACGGCCAAGGCCGCCGATACGCTTCTCGCCGATATCGTCCGCCTGATGGAGGCGGCCGAGCGCGGAGCCAGCAAGTATGTGCGGCTCGCCGATCGCACCTCGCGCCTCTACGCGCCGGTTGTCCACCTGCTCGCGCTCACCACCGTCGTCGGCTGGCTCGTCGTCGGCGCGGGCTGGCACTTCGCGCTGACCACCGCCGTCGCGGTGCTCATCATCACCTGCCCCTGCGCGCTCGGCCTCGCCGTCCCCGCCGTGCAGGTGGTGGCGAGCGGCTGGCTCCTCGGTCGCGGCATCATGCTGAAGGACGGCGCCGCGCTGGAGCGGCTGGCGGCGGTGGATACGGTCGTCTTCGACAAGACCGGCACGCTCACCGAGGGCGAGCCGCGCCTCGCGGAAGCCTCCGCCACTGGCCCCGAGGCATGGTCGGTTGCGGCTGCGCTCGGCTCCGCCAGCCGGCACCCGCTCGCCCGTGCGCTGGCGCAGGCCGCCGATGCGCGTGGCCACATCCCCGCCGCCCTTGCCGATATCGCCGAGCACCCCGGCGACGGCATGAGCGCCACCTTCAACGGCATGCCTGTGCGCCTCGGCCGGCGCGAATGGGTGGGCGGCGTAACCGGCGACGGCGACGCGGCAGGCTCCGAGATCTGGCTCCGGATGGGCGACGGCGCTGCGAGCCGCTTCGCCTTCGAGGATTCGCTCCGCGCCGATGCAGCGGAGGTCGTCGCCGCGCTCCGCGCGCGTGGCCTCGACACCATGCTCCTGTCGGGCGATCGTTCCGAGGCAGTCGCCTCCGTCGCCGCCCGCGCGGGAATCGCCGATTGGCACGCCGGCGCGCGGCCAGCCGACAAGGCGGCGGTGCTGTCCGGCCTCGCCGCTGCCGGCAAGCGCGTCCTCATGGTCGGCGACGGCATCAACGATGCGCCGGCGCTCGCGACCGCGTTCGTCTCCATGTCGCCGTCCGGCGCCGCCGACATCAGCCAGACCGCCGCCGCGCTGGTCTTCACCGGCCGGAAGCTCGCCCCGGTCCTGATGGCCGTGGAGACGGCGGCCGCAGCGCGCCGGCTGATCCTCCAGAACTTCGCGCTGGCGATCGGCTACAACCTCATCGCTGTGCCGCTCGCCGTGCTCGGCTACGCCACGCCGCTCATCGCCGCGGTCGCCATGTCGACGTCCTCGATCCTGGTGACCGGAAATGCGCTCCGCCTCCGCCTCATGCTTCGCGAGCGCAAGGCAGCGCGGCCGTCACCTAGCGCTCTCACCTTGGAGGCGCCGGCATGAACGGCCTCGTGTTCCTCATCCCCGTCGCCCTTTTCCTCGGCGCGGTTGGCCTCGTCGCGTTCCTGTGGGCGCTGAAGTCGGGCCAGTTCGATGATCTCGACGGCGCCGCCGTCCGCGTCCTCGGCGAGGACGAGGAACCGCGCCCCTGAACCCGCCGATTGCGGGAGGCCGCCCAGCCCGACAGTGGAATCCCCGCGCGGCGGCGTGCTAGGCCGCGCCCATGCCTGCCCCGCCCACACCGACGACGGCGATGAGCTCCGCCTCTGGCTCCAGAACCGTCTTCCCGGTTTCAAGGAAGCCATCCGCGCGTCCTACAAGCCGGATGACGGCGTCTACACTCCGCATCATGTGTGTTCGGTGCTCACCGCCTTCTTCCGCGACGGACAAGTGGACTACGCCTCGCCGCGGGTCGTAGCCCTCTTCGCCATGATCGAGGAGGTCGTGGCCCGCGACCACCGCGGCTTCACGCCGATCTCGAACGCCTTCTTCACCTGCTTCCTCGAGAACCTGTCCTGCACACCCGCCGGTGAAGCCTGCCTGCCGCACATGGGATCGGTCAGCAGCACGTTCTTCCTGTCGTGGCACCTGCCGGGCGGCAACGCCCCGGCGCCACAGCCCTGAAGGCGGCACGAGCGCCGCAGAGGCCGTGGCGCCCGCAAGCGCAAACCAGCATTGGCCTATGCGGCCGGCCGGATGTTCTGGTTGACCCTGAACAGGTTCCGCGGATCGAATTTCGCCTTGAGCCGTGCGAGCCGCGCGTAGTTGTCGCCGAAGCTGGCACGGACGCGCTCCTCACCCTCGTCGTCCATCATGAAGTTGGGGTATGCGCCGGGAAGATCGTACCGGTGGACTGCCTTCCAGTAGTCCGTCGCCCACGTCTTCAGCGCCGGCGCCATGGCCGGGTCCGGGTCGATGCCGGCAATGACCATCGACCATGTCGCATCGCGCGCGCTCCATGCCATGTCGCCCGTCTTCCGGCGCTGCACGGCAGCGTCGATGGGGTAGAGGTGCATGGCCGAGAAGACGCTCGCCTTGCCGGCATTCTCGATGTGCGCGTCGATTGCCTCGTCGGGGAGCGAGCGCACGAAGTCTCCCTTCCAGTACCATTGCAGCCCGGCCGGGTAGAGCGCGTCGAACATGCTCTGCAGCGCCGTGTAGGGCAGCGGTCCCGCCCAGTCGATGATCGGCTTCGGCAGTTCCCCGCGGATGCGGTTGACCGCTGCCTCGCCGTCTGCACCGTTGTGGGCGATGAGCAGCACGCACATCTTCTTGCCCTGGTGCTCCTTCGGAAACGGGTCGCCCGGCGGCACGGACTGGAGGCCGAGCCAGACGTAGAAATCGTCGGGCGCCCGCGGCTGGAACTCGCGGTACCAGCGCATGACGGCCTTGGCGTCGCTGAGTTCGAACACGATCGGGCCGCCGTAGAGCATCTTCGCGGGGTGCGTGCGGAACAGGAAGCTGGTGACGACACCGAAGTTCCCGCCGCCGCCGCGCAGTGCCCAGAGGAGATCGGCATTGTCGGTTTCGCTCGCCGTGGCGAACGATCCGTCGGCAAGCACCACGTCCGCCTCGATCAGATTGTCGATCGCAAGGCCGTATTGCCGGCTGAGGTAGCCGTGCCCGCCGGACAGCGTCAGGCCGGCGACGCCCGTCGTCGAGATGATGCCGAACGGCACCGCCTGCCCGAACGCGTGCGTGGCATGGTCGACCTCGCCCGTGGTGCATCCCGGCCCGACGCGCACGGTGCGCGCCTTGGGGTCGACGCGCACGCCGCGCATGAGCGACAGGTCGATCACCAGGCCGTCGTTGACGCTGCCGAGGCCGGGACCATTGTGGCCGCCGCCGCGAATGGCGATCGGCAGGCCGCTGTCGCGCCCGAAGTTCACGGCCGCAATGACATCACCGGCGTCGACGCACCGCGCGATCAGCAGCGGCCGCTTGTCGATCATGCCGTTGTAGACCTTGCGTGCCTCGTCATAGTCGGCGTCGCCCTGCCGGATGACCTGCCCGCGCAGCCCCTCGGCAAACTTGTCAATGTCCTCGGCTTTCATGGAAACCTCCCGTCGTGACGGCTGGCGACGCTAAGGCGGCAGCACGCCGTGGCAAATGCCAGATCGTCCGTGTGTCTTGACCGTTCGTCCGAAACACCGGGTTGGTCCGCCGGCGGCGCTTGCAAGTGCCCGTTGCAGGGTTAGTGTGCCTCATCGCCTGCGTGATCTGGTTCACCAGGGAGCGACGCATGGATGTGCTGTCGGACGTGCTGAGCGCCGTGCGGATGACGGGCGCGATCTATTTTGACGTCGATGCGGGTACGCCGTGGGTCGGCGAGAGTCCTGGCACGGCGGAGATCGCCGCGGCGATCATGCCGTCGGCGGAGCACATCATCTCCTTCCACATTGTTATCGACGGATCGTGCTGGGCGGCAATGAGCGATGGCTCGCTGCCGCCGATCAAGGTCAACGCCGGTGACGTGATCATCTTCCCGGGCGGCGATCCCAATGTGCTGAGTTCCGAGATCGGCGAGCGCAGCGCACCCAACATAGCGATGTACTACCGTCCGATCGACCAGCACCTGCCGTTCGCCTTTGTCCATGGCGGCGACGGTCCGGAACGCACCCATTTTATCTGCGGCTATCTCGGCTGCGACGTGCGGCCGTTCAATCCGCTGATTGCGGCGCTTCCGCCGATGCTCTGCGCGCGCAAACCCGAGAACGACCACGACTGGGTCACCAACTTCTTCCGCCTCGCGATCGCGGAGGGTGGCAGCGGCCGGGTCGGCGGCGAGACAATCCTCGCCAAGCTCAGCGAGCTGATGTTCGCGCAGGTCATCCGGCACCATGTCGAAAGCCTGCCCGAGGAATCGCGTGGCTGGCTTGCCGGTCTCCGCGATCCGCAGGTCGGCACCGCGCTTCGCCTGATGCACGCACAGCCATCGGAGCCCTGGACGCTCGACCGCCTGGCGCGCGAAGCCGGCCTGTCGCGTTCGACATTCGCGGAGCGGTTTACGGCCTACGTCGGAATTTCACCGATGCAATACCTCGCCCGCTGGCGTCTGCAACTGGCCGGCCGGCTGCTCGAGCAGCCGGGGGTCAGCATTGCGCAGGCCGGGGCCGAGGTGGGCTACGAATCCGAAGCCGCCTTCAACCGTGCCTTCAAGAAGCTCGTCGGCACACCGCCCGGCACGTGGCGCAAGACGCGCGGCCAGGCCGGTAACGGTCAGGCGCTGGACTAGCTAGGGCAGCTCAGCCAGACACGAAAGATTGCGAGCGGCTGCGGCCAGGGCCCGATCCCTCGTCCATATCAGGGAACCCGGCGTCAAACGGACTGACGCCAGCAGTTGCACGTCGACATAGCCGATGCCCAGGCTCCATAGCCGTTGTCTTTCGACCAATGTCATGGCCTTATGTTCCCTTTTTGTTCTTTACATTGCTGACGCGCCTTGGCAGAACGATGCGCGAGAGTCGCGTCCATCGACAAAATGACTCTGGACGACCGGAGGCCGCCGCTTGTCTGGGCGCTCGAAGAGCATAAGTTTGGGGGGCGGCCGTCGCCGCGCCTCCCCTTCGGACACGTATCCCATGGCCGACAGCAAGCCCGCGCCAAAAGTTCCCGCGGGCAAGTTCATCTCGATCCGCGGCGCCCGCGAGCACAA
>CAZXKZ010000126.1:0-6918 GCA_964641825.1 uncultured Bauldia sp. | reverse complement strand
GGTCGCGGTCGGACGACGACATCGTCGTCGAGCGGGACGGCGCCGTCGTCCTCATCGATTCCGTGTCGCTTCCGTACATGGGCGGTTCCGAGATCGACTTCGTCGATGATCTCATCGGCCAGTCGTTCCAGATACACAATCCGAATGCCACCGCATCATGCGGATGCGGGACGAGTTTCTCCATCTGAGATTTTCGATCCGGGGCGGGCGACGATGGCGGGCATCAAGGGGAAGACCAAGAAGAAACCGCCGGCCAAGCAGCAGAAGGCGGCCCGCCGGCCAGCATCCGCATCAAAGCCCTCCACGGCCGCACGCAGCCGCGTCAGCACCACCGCCACTGCGGCACCACCGACGGCCGCCCCGGCGATCCCCGCCCAGTCGCATCAGCCACGGCTGACGCCGCGACCGCTCATGCGCGGCGACTTCGTTCTCGAAAAGCTGCATCAGGTTGCGCTCACGGCGACCAACCTCGATCTCGCGGTGGAGTTCTACCGCGACATCCTCGGGCTGAGATTCATCGCGCGCTTCGATCCGCCGGGGTTAGCCTTCTTCCACCTGTCGGGCGGCGCGCGGCTGCTGCTGTCGTCGACGGCATCACAGGCGCATCTCTACTTCCTCGTCGACGACATCGACGGCGCCGTCAACGAGCTCAAGAAACGCGGCGTTGCCTTCCTCCATCCGCCCGCGCGCGTGCATCGCGATGATGCCGGCGATTTCGGCAAGAAGGGCAACGAGGAGTGGATGGCCTTCTTCCGCGATCCGAGCGGCAACCTCATCGGCCTCGTCGAGCGGCGGTAGCCCCAATCCTCGTTGTCACCCTCGCGAAAGCGAGGGACCAGTAGCCATCGGCGGAGCAAATCAACTGGATCCCCGCTTTCGCGGGGATGACATCGACTGGGTTCCAGAATAACGACCCCTCGTTGTCACCGGCTACCCTACTGGAACGCCGACTCCTAGAACGAGCGCAGCTTGCTACTCGGCGGCTGTAAGGTGCTTGGACGGCCTCGGAATCGACCGGCCAGTCGTTTTCGCCTCGTCGATCCAGGCGACGATTGCGTCCTGAACCGAAGCGAGTGCTTCTTCGGGTGTTTCGCCGTCCGACATGCACCCGGGAAGATCCGGAACGAGCGCTACGAAACCGCCGCCGTCGTCAGCGGATATCGGCTCTATGATGACGGGAAAAGCGAGGCGTGCTTTCATTTCCGGGTTTCCAAGACCCTATCGATGAATTGAACCAGTTTGCGAGGCGTGCATCTGATCGCAAGTTCACGACACAACGCCGCAACATCTTCAATTGCCCAATCGGCGGCCGTGCTTGCCCGAAACCGGGACAGGCGTTTCGAGTCGGACTGCATATTACTGGAACGCCGACTCCTGGAACGAGCGCAGCTTGCGGGAGTGGAGCCGCTCCGTCGCCATCGCGCGCAGCTTCTCCATCGCCCTGATGCCGATTTCGAGATGCTGGCCCACCTGTCGGCGGTAGAACTCCGACGCCATGCCCGGCAGCTTGAGCTCACCGTGGAGCGGCTTGTCGGAAACGCACAACAGCGTCCCGTAGGGAACGCGGAAGCGGAAGCCGTTGGCAGCCACCGTCGCCGACTCCATGTCGAGCGCGATCGCGCGCGACTGCGAGAAGCGCTGCACGGGCTCGCGGTGATCGCGAAGCTCCCAGTTGCGATTGTCGATCGTGGCCACGGTGCCGGTGCGCATGATGCTCTTGAGCTCGAAGCCCTCCAGCCCGGTCACCTCGGCCACCGCCTCCTCCAGCGCCACCTGCACCTCCGCCAGCGGCGGGATCGGTATCCACGTGGGCAGGTCGGCGTCGAGCACGTGGTCCTCGCGCACATAACCGTGGGCGAGCACATAGTCGCCAAGGGCCTGCGTGTTCCGCAGCCCGGCGCAATGGCCGAGCATCAGCCAGGCATGCGGGCGAAGAACAGCGATGTGGTCGGTGATCGTCTTGGCGTTGGATGGGCCGATGCCGATGTTGACCATCGTCAGGCCGGCATGGTTGGGCCGCGTCAGGTGATAGGCCGGCATCTGCGGCAGGCGCGTCAGCGGCGTGCCGGCGCTGGGCTCGGCCTGCCCTGCACGCGTCACCACGTTGCCCGGCTCGACGAAGCTCTCGTACCCGCCCTCGCCCGAGGCCACCATGCGCCGCGCGGTCTCGCGGAACCCGTCGACATAGAACTGATAGTTGGTGAAGATCACGAAGTTCTGGAAGAACTCCGGATGCGTCGCCGTGTAGTGCGGCAGCCGGTGCAGCGAATAGTCGACGCGCGGCGCCGTGAACGGCGCCAGCGGGAGCGGCTCGCCCATCCGCGGAACGTAGGTGCCGTTGACGATCGAGTCGTCCATCACCGCCAGATCGGGCACGTCGAACATGTCGCGGAGCGGCCGGTCGATGCGGTCGCCGATCTCGCCCTCGATATGGACGCTGTCGTGAAACGCGAAGTGCAAGGGGATCGGCTCGTTCGACGGGCCGACCTCGACGGGTATGCCGTGGTTGCGGACGAGGAGCCGAATCTGCTCGATCAGATAGGCGCGGAACAGGCGCGGCTGGGTGATCGAGGTGGCGTAGACGCCGGGGCCGGAAACATGGCCGTAGGACAGGCGTGAATCGACCTTGGCATACGATGAGGTCTCGAAGCGCACTTCCGGGTAGGTAGCGCGCACGTGCCCGTCGAGCCGCCCGTATTTCAGGAGCGCCGCGAAGCGCTCGCGGATGAAGGCGGTGTGCAGGTCGTAGATCAGCTCCAGCCGCTCGACCGCAGCCTCCGCGTTGTCGAACGCCTCGAAGGCGATCGGCTTGGGGCGATCGAAATGGCTGGTATCGGATTTCATGGCACGCACCTCAAAAGGGTGCACCGGAACATCTGCCAGCCACCCGCCGGGGTCAAGCTACCCCGGCAGGCTTGAAGATGCCGTGAAACCGGAACTGCCCCGGCGGTCAGCCCTTGAGCGTGGCGCTGAGCGTGATCTCCTTGATTCCCGCCAATGCCTTGGAAACCGGGCAGATTTCCTTCGCCTTGTTGGCGAGCTCCGCAAAGGTCGCCGCGTCGAGGCCCGGCACCTCGGCCACGGTTTCGAGCGCGCTGAGGGTGATGCCGACCCCTGCCTCGATGGTGACCTTGGCAGTGGTGCGCACGCTCGTCGGCGGCGTCCCGTTGCCGGTGAGCAGGCCGGAAAGCTGCATGGAGAAACAGCCGGCGTGGGCGGCGGCAAGCAGCTCCTCGGGATTGGTGCCCTTCCCTGTCTCGAAACGCGAAGCGAAGGTGAATTCGCAGTCATAGGCGCCGCTGCCGAAGCGCATGTGGCCCGCGCCTTCCTTGATCGAGCCCTTCCATTCGGCATCGGCCGTCGATGTCACTGCCATTGCTGTACTCCTTCGCTGTCTGGCGTGGCCTTGCAAGCACCCCGCGCCCGTCTCGCGGGAGATATGCTAAGCAGCCGCCATGAAGATCGCCACCTGGAATATCAACGGCATCCGCGCCCGCCTCGACACGGCCCTGACATGGGTGAAGGACGCCCTGCCCGACGTCCTGTGCATGCAGGAGATCAAGTGCGAGGATCCTTCCTTCCCCTCCGAGATGTTCGAGGAGCTCGGCTATAACGTCGCCGTCCACGGGCAGAAGAGCTTCAACGGCGTCGCCATCCTCTCCAAGCGCCCGCTGGAGGACGTCACGCGCGGCCTGCCCGGCAATGACGGCGACGACCACGCCCGGTTCATCGAGGCGGTCATCTCGCTCTCGTGGGGCGCGCTCCGCGTGGTTTCGCTCTACCTGCCGAACGGCAACCCGATCGGCACCGACAAGTTCGCCTACAAGCTGGCATGGATGGCGCGGCTCCACGAGCACGCGCGGCGCCTGCTGGCGGCAGAGGAGGCGTTCGTGCTCGCCGGCGACTTCAACGTCATTCCCGAGCCGATCGACGCGCGCTTTCCCGACAACTGGCGCAGGGACGCGCTTTTCCAGCCCGAGACGCGGGCCGCCTTCCGCAGCCTCCTCAACCTCGGCCTGACGGAAGCCTTCCGCGTCTGCGAGGTCGGCCCCGGCCACTACACGTTCTGGGACTACCAGGCGGGCGCATGGCAGAAGAACAACGGCATCCGCATCGACCATCTGCTGCTGTCGCCGCAGGCCGCCGACCGCCTCCTCAACGCCACGATCGACAAGCGCCCGCGCGGCTGGGAGAAACCGTCCGACCATGTACCCGTCATCATCGAGATGCAGGACTGACGGCTCGCGGGTCTCGCTATCGTGATTTGTCGGTTGAAACGCCGGCGATAAGCTGCACGGCCATGAAGGCTGCGACGGGCCTTGCGATCTCGTTTCTTGCGCTGGCGGCACTCCCCGCCTTCGCGCAGGACGGCCAGCAATCGACGCTCGCCTGCACCAACGCCGGCGTCAGCTATGCGGTCGGCGAGTTCGCCTGCATCGCGGCCTGCCACCAGCAGCGGCGCCTCGCCCGCTGCGACGCGGTTTCCGACAATGCCTCGTGGACCTATGTGTCGGACGCGTGCCCGAGCGCCATGATCAACGCGCCGTGGCCGAGCGACTGGTCGGAGGTTCCGGCCGCGACGGTGATGTCGCCGATCCCGGTGACGGTGACGTTCAGCGCGCCGCCGCCGGCGATGCCGCGGATGCTCGCAGTCCTGCTCGAAGGAAACTGAACGGCGACTAGTTCGTCCGGGTGTCGGCGGCCATCTTGGGCGGATTGGCCGCGAGCCACTCGTCGGCGCGGATGCGCGCGGCATACCATTCCGACTCCGTCGCCGCCGATAGCGCCTGCTCGTGCAGATCGGAGATCCAGCGGATCTGCCCGTCGGAGCGCGTGAGCGCGATGGTGAGCAGCATCAGCCCGTCGACCGGCTGGCGCGAGGCGCCATCGCCCTCGAACAGGATGTGGCCGAGGAGCGCCTGGCCCTCGATGCTGCCGTATTCCGACGCCTGGCGCGCCCAGGCCGCCGCCTCGCGCATGCTGCGCCCGGCGCCCTTGCCCTCAAGATGGGCGCGGGCGAGCTCCAGCGAAACGGAGACAGCCAGCTCGCTGGCGGCGAGGCTGCCCTTCTGCGCCGCGAGGTTCGCCCACTTCGCGGCCTGCACGAGATCGCGCTCGCCACCCTCGCCGGCATAGGCCATGCGCGCGAGGTTGAGCTGCGCATCAGCGTTCCCGAAGACCGAGGCGGCGTTGTAGAAAAGCTGGCGCGCCCGGGACTGGTCCGGCTTGATGCCGCCGTCCGGAATGCCCTGCCGGTAATAGGTGCCGAGGCGGACGATGGCGTTGGAGACGTAGGGCGCCGAGCGCTCGGCGTTGAGCTCGTCGTCGTTGGCGTTGGTGACCACGTCGGCGAACAGCTCGAAGGCCTTCATGTCGTCGCGGGCAACGCCATCGCCCTCGGCGTACATGTTGCCGAGCTTCCACTGGGCGCCGGTGACGCCCTTGCCGGCGGCGAAGCTGAGCGCCTCGATGGCGGTGAGCTTGTCGCCGCTGTTGTACTGCTGCAGGCCGTAGGAGAACGCCTCGCCCGGAGGCGTCTCGGCCGTCAGGTCGTTGATCTCGAAGGCCGCCGCCGGCGCCGCAACCAGCGCCGCCAGGAACGCGATACCGAACGCACTAGATGTCCGCATAGGTCATCACTTCCGCCGCACCGCCAGGATGGGTCACGGCACCCTTGACCGCCGGGCCGACACCCTGGGCATATTTCCAGATGGCGCCGCTCGGATACCCGGTCTCCCGCGGCTTCCATTCCTTCTTCCGCGCCGCCAGCGTCGCCTCGTCGAGGCGCACCGACAGCGTCCCGGCCACCGCGTCGATGTCGATGATGTCGCCATCGCGGAGCAGCCCGATTGGCCCGCCCTCGGCCGCTTCCGGCCCGACGTGCCCGATGCAGAAACCGCGCGTGCCGCCGGAGAAGCGGCCGTCGGTGATGAGCGCCACCTTCTCGCCGGCGCCCTGGCCGTAAAGCGCGGCGGTCGTCGACAGCATCTCGCGCATGCCAGGCCCGCCGCGCGGACCCTCGTAGCGGATGACGAGCACCTCGCCGTCCTCGTACTTGCGCGCGCTGACAGCCTCGAAGCACTCCTCCTCGGAGTCGAAGCAGCGAGCAGGGCCGGAGAACTGCAGGCGATGCAGGCCGGCGACCTTCACGATCGCGCCCTGCGGCGCGAGGTTGCCCTTCAGCCCGACCACGCCGCCGGTCGGCGACAGGGGCTTGTCGGCCTCGACCATCACGTCCTGGTCGGGGTTCCATTTCACGTCGCGGAGGTTCTCGGCGATCGTGCGGCCGGTGACGGTGATGCAGTCGCCGTGCAGATAGCCGTGGTCGAGCAGCGTCTTCATCAGCATCGGCACGCCGCCGGCCTCGAACATGTCCTTGGCGACGTACTTGCCGCCCGGCTTCAGCGAGGCGAGGTATGGCGTCCTGCGGAAGATCTCGGCAACGTCGAACAGGTCGAACTTGATGCCGCACTCGTGCGCGATGGCCGGCAGGTGCAGCGCCGCGTTGGTCGAGCCGCCGGACGCGGCGACCACCATGGCCGCATTCTCCAGCGCTTCACGCGTGACGATGTCGCGCGGGCGGATGTTGCGGGCGACGAGCTCCATCACCTTCTCGCCGGCTGCGAAACAGAAACGATCACGAATCTCATATGGAGCAGGAGCGCCGGCCGAGTAGGGCAGCGCGAGGCCGATAGCCTCGGAGACGCACGCCATCGTGTTGGCGGTGAACTGCCCGCCGCAGGCGCCCGCCGACGGGCACGCGACGGTCTCGAGCAACTCGAGGTCCTCGTCCGACATCTTGCCGACCGAGTGAAGGCCGACCGCCTCGAACACATCGACGACCGTGACGTCACGGCCCTTGAAGGTGCCGGGCAGGATCGAGCCGCCGTAGATGAAGATCGACGGCACGTTCAAACG
>CAZXKZ010000125.1:0-6987 GCA_964641825.1 uncultured Bauldia sp. | reverse complement strand
CCCGTGTCCGGGCCGGCGGTCTCGTCGTTGGGATCGGCCCCGTCGCCGGGCGGAAGCCGCCCGACCTGCCGCAGGGATATGCACAGTTCCAGTTCGAGACCGCGACGGCCAAGAACGTCCCCTCGATGATCTGGCGGCGGCCTGACCTCGATCCAGTATCCGTCGCCGGCTCGCACGGCGCGCTGCTTTCCGATCCATCGGTGAAGGCCATGAGCCTCGAGGCGTTCAAGGCCGAGATCGTGCGCAAGATCCAGACGCCGCCTCCGCCGCCGCCTAAACCGCAGGCGGCCCGTGCCTCGGGCATCGTGTTCATCAACGCGGTGCCGGGCGACAGCGAGTTCGCCGCCAAGCTGGAGGACGATTTTGTCAAGGAAGGCTGCACGGTCATGCTGCCGGTATGGGAGGGGTCGCCCGAGGCGATCCTCAACGACCTCAACGAGAACATCCTCGATTGCGATGCGCTGGTTCTGGTCTACGGCAGCGCCGAGAACATGTGGGTGCGGAGCCAGCTCAAGCTCTACAACAAGCTGAAGCCTAAGCGGTCCGACCCGGAGTGCGTCGTCCTCATCTGCAGCGCGCCGCCGGCGCCGAAGGCACCGATCGGCATGCGCTTGCCGGAAGCCTACGAGATCGAGTACGGCAACGTGCTCGAAAGCGAGCCGGTCGTACAGCTCCTGAGCAAGATGAGGCACTGAGCGGACGTGTCTCCCGCCGCTGAGCCGGCCCTGCGCCTGCCCTATCCGGGTCTCCGCTCCTTCCAGCGCGACGAATCCGACCTGTTCTTCGGGCGGGAAGGGACCGTCAATGAGATGATCAATCGGCTGCGGCCGAATCATTTCCTTGCGGTCCTCGGGACCTCGGGCAGCGGCAAGTCCTCGCTCGTGCGTATCGGCCTGCTCGACGGGCTCGAACTGGGGCTGCTCGCCGAGGCCGGCTCGCGGTGGCGGATCGCCGACTTCGCCCCCGGCGCCAATCCGCTGCGCAACCTCGCGGAGGCGCTCGCCGGGCTGAGCGGCGGTGTCGGCGTCGATGTCGACGTCCTCGAAGCGTTCCTGCGCCGCGGGCCGCGCTCGGTCATCGAATGGTGCAAGGACGGGCATCTGCCTAAAGGCGCCAACCTGCTTCTGCTCGTCGACCAGTTCGAGGAGCTGTTCCGCTACCAGGACTATGCGGAGCGCCAGGCCGCCGAGGCCTTCGTCGCGATGCTCATCGAATCGGCGAGGAACCGCGACGTTCCGATCTACGTCGTCATCACAATGCGCTCCGAGTACCTCGGCGCATGCGCCCTCATCGAAGGGCTGGCCGAGATTATCAATGACGGGCAGTTCCTGACGCCGCGCCTCAATCGCGACCAGTGCCGCGAGGCGATCGTTGGGCCGGCGCTGGTGTGCGGCACCACCATCGAGGAGACGTTGGTCAATCGCCTGCTCAACGACCTCGAGGATTTCGCGCCGTGGGACGACCGCGACGCTTCCGACCAGCTCGACCGGCTGGTTCGGCGCGCCGACCAGCTTCCGCTCCTGCAGCACACGCTGAACCGGCTCTGGCTTCGCGCCGACGCGGGCCGGGCGGACCGGAGCCAGCCGATCGTGCTGCGGCTCGCCGACTACGATGCGATCGGCGGGTTGAAGGGCGCGATCAATGCGCACGCCGATGAAATCCTGGCGACGCTGGGACCGTCGCTTCAGGGACGCGCCGAGCAGGTGTTCCGCGCGCTCACCGACGGGAAGTCGCTGGCGACCGCCGTCCGCCGTCCGCTGCGCTTCGACGAACTCGTGGCGGTATGCGACGGCGACGAAACGGGCGTCCGTGCGGTCGTGGATGCCTTCCGCGCGCCCGGCGTCAACTTCCTCCGTCCTGACACCTCGCAGCCGCTTGTCGCCGACACAATCATCGATATCAGCCACGAGAGCCTCATCCGCCAGTGGCGCCGTCTGTCGGCGTGGGTGATCGATGAGGCTCGCGAGGGGCAGGAGTGGACGCGGCTTGGCGAAGCGGCGGCGCGCTACCGTGCCGGCGAGGGATCGCTTTGGCGCGGGCAAGATCTCCACCAATGGCGCTCGCATGCGCGTCCGACGGCGGCATGGGCAAGGCGCTATGCGCAGCCCTACGATGAGACGCTGGCCTTTCTCGACGAAAGCATCCACATCGAGGTTCGCAACCGGCGGCTCCGCGCAGTAGCGATCGCGGCGGGCTTCATCGTCGTCGTCGGGTTCGGCGGCGGCGGTTTCTTCTTCTCGCAACTGGCGGGGAAGAACGCGGCGCTGGAGGCCCAGCAGGCCGAGCTCGCCGCCGCCAATGAAGCGCTCGTCACCGCTTCGGCGGAACTCGAAACCAACAACGCCGCCCTCGTCGCGGCACAGGCGGATCTTGCTGAGAGCGTTGACCGCCTGCAGGCGGCGCAGGCGCAGCTCCGCGAGGTCTTCCTGGGATCGTTCGATGCAAGCGTCGCGGCTTACCAGCACGGCCGCGACTGGACCGAGGCCGGCGCACTCCTCGGGGCGATGCTGGATCAGACCGCGCACAATGGCGACGCTGGCCGGACGTATGACGATGCGGTGCTGGCGGCGGCGCGCATGCGGCTCGCCGGGCAATGGTCATTTGCCGCCTGGCCTGAACTGGCGCCGGGTGAGAACCTAGCACGCACGACTGGCACCCTGCAGCCGGCAGGCCGTTTCGGGCTTCTCTTCGAAGATGTGGGCGAGGGCGCCACGATTCGCCTCGTCGATCTCCTCACCGGCACGATCCGCGCCGATACGACGCTGCCGGATGGGTTGCAGCCGCGGCCGGATGGCAAGCATTTCATATCCGCCGACGGCGCCGATGCGATCATCGTGACCCGATCGGGCAACGCGGTGCGCTGGCATACCAGCGATGGAAACCTGGTCGACTACGGGTCGGTCGAGGACATGAGTGCGCCTGTTGTTGCGCTTGCCTTTGACCAGCCGAGCGGGTGGCTCGCCCTGCTACGCTACGCCGAGGATTCCGAACTGCTCGTCTTCGGCCCGGACGGGGAGCGCCTGGTCAGCGCGCCGCTCGCCGGCATCGACGGGATGGACGACACCGCCGACAACGATGAGGACGCGGAATCCTACACCCACGATGGAACCGGCATCGCCTTCTGGAACGGCGATATCATTGTTTCCTTTGATGCCGGTAGCCGCCACCGTCTCGGCGTGGTCGAGGGCGACATCGACGGCGCGACGTTGCTGCCCGACGAGATCACCGCGGCGCTGCCCTCGGACGACGGCCGCTGGCTGTTCGTCGAGACCACCGCGGGATGCGCACCGGATGCGGCGACAGTCCTTGTCGGACCGGACGGCGCGGTGATTGACGCTGAGGGCGCGCCCCAGACGTCCTGCCTCGCGGCGCTGGATGCGCCGGACGGCGAACTCGATCGCTTCGGCGCGATTCCAGCCGGCGCTGCGGTGGCTGGCGTTCTTTCGCTGGAGCCCCGCCAGGAGTCACGCCGCTATCGCGTCGTGCTCGATCCGGGCGAGGCCGCCGGCAGCGCCGCGCCGGCGCTGCTCGCGATCGACTTCGCGGAGGAAAACGGCCGGCTCGCGCCTGACGAGGACGTGACGGCCGACCTAGCCGTTGGTCACGCCGTGCCGGTGCGCGATGCCACAGCGCAGACGATCTTCGCCAAGGCATCGCCTGTCGAAGCGTGGCTGGAACTACCGGAATTTGTCCCGGCGGCGAGCGTGTCGTGGTTCGATCCGGTCGCCGAGGAATCGGCCCCGCTGTTCGATGTCCTGCTCGCGCCGGAAGGCGCCATGCCGTCCCTGTCCCTGCGCCCGTCGAAAGGGACATGGCCGGTCGAGAAACTCGGGCGCTTCTCCGACGTTCACGTGGCCGCCGGAGGCAATGCGATCCTGGCAGTCGCCGGCAACCAGGCCGGTATCCAGTGGATCAACGCGACGCCGGGCAGGCTCAACCTGCGGGAGATGACCTTCGGGCGCGAGTGCCGCTTCCCGGTGGGCGAGCCGCTGGTCCTGAGCCAGCTTCTATCGTGGAGCGCGCGGACGCCAACATTCCTCGGGCTCGATGCCAACGGGCGGGTGCTGAGGCTCTCCGTAGTATTCGGCGGCGGGAGCACCTCGACTGCCGGTGCAGGTGTGCTTGTCAACTGCATCGGCCAGTTGCGGAGCGATTTCACCCCGGCGGTCATCGCCGACCCCGCCGACGAGCAGGTCCTCCTCCAGGTGGAGCCGCAGGCCTACGTGGTTCTGACCGCCGACATCGAAACCGAGAAAGGGTTCAACGAAGCCGCCGTCATCAGGCTTCCGGCGGCCTCGGCCCACGCCGCCTTCATCCCTGACGAGACGCCCGCGCTTGCGAGTCTCGACAGGGCCGGCAACCTCACGGTGATGCGCGCGGACCCCGAGTGGCGCGTCGCCTCCGCGTTGCGCAGCATCGTGGTGGCCGACCCGGTTCACGTCGCGGCATCAGGCGACGCGCTGCTCACCGTCGGCGAAGGCGGCCGCGCGGTCGTCGTCGACCTGTCCAGCGAGGACCTGCTTCCGGTTGCTGCCGGTATCGTTCCGCCATCGGATGGCGGCTATCGGCTGTTGCCGGACGGCCTGGACGTCGAGGCGCTGGTTTCCGGCAAGCTGGTCCGGGTTCCTTTATCCGCTCTGCCGCCGCCGGAGGAACTCGCGCGCTACGCGGAAGCCGGCGCCGCGGAGCTCAGCGATTCCTCGGACCAGGACCAAGTATCGCTGGGGGCGCGTCTTACGCGGCGCGATGACGAGGCGATCGTCGGCGGCTCCAGCGGTATGGCGCTCGGTGGCGACGCGCGCTGCTACCTTGCAGCCAATGCCGTGCTCGAAGCGTGGCGGGCCGAGGCCGGCCAGGGCGCGCCCGGCGCACGGCTCGAAGCCGCGCGCAGTCAGGCGGCGGACCAGTGTATCGGCGCCTCGGCGCTTGCCGAGACGGGTCGTCGGCTTGCGGCTGCATCGCACTTCGTTTCGCCTGCCTTCGACGCGTGGCCCTCAGAATGGTCGCTGCTTCTCGGCGACGCGCTCGCCGGCAACCGCCTCGCGGCGCGCGCCATCCTGATCGGGCTCGCCAACAGCACCGATCCGCTGGCCAGCGCGGCCGGGGAATGGTTCGCGGCATCGCAGGCAGCGTTCGGTCTGGAACTTCCCGCGGAAGTCTTCGAGAGCGCCGCCTCGGGATCGGCCGTGAGTCCGGACCTTGCATTGCTGGTGGAGGCGCAGCGCGAAAGCTACGAGCCGGCCATCCACGAACTCCTCGGTCACATCGCGGCGCGGCGCGCGAGCGACCCGGATCAGGTGAAGGAGGCTTGGATCCAGTTCAGGATCGCGGAGGTCTTGTACGAGGCCCAGATCGGGAGGACAGCAGAAGCGGAACGGACCGGGCAGCTCCGCAGCCGCATCGCGCGCTCCATGTCGGCGAACGATCTCCTGGCGGCGTGGAACGAGGTGAGCGGCTGGACCGCCGACGTTGCGGCATCGACGGCAAGCACGCCGGCGATAGACGCCGGCACGCCCGCCGAGCGCATCCGCGCCGACGCTGAGCGGATCGCTGCGTCCGAGCAGGCGGATGAAGCCGATGCACCGTTCCGGCTGCTGCAGGCGTACCTCTGGTTCAATCTTGCCGAGGCCGACTCGGCCTCGAACCCGTCAGCATCGGCCGGGAGCTACGCCCGCTTCGCCGACATCATGACGTCGCTGCCGCCAGCGGAAGAGCTGCCGGCGCCTCTTGCCGCCGCACTTGCCGATGCCGCATCGAACCTCGTCACCCTTGCTTCATCCGGACGGCTCGGCGATCCGGCGACCGTGACGCGGCTAGCTCCCTTTATCCTGGGCCTTGCAGAGCCACAGCAGGAGGGACTCTGGGACGCTGCGGCGCTCCGCGCGTACGCCGGCACCATGGGTGCGCTGACCGGGCTGGTGGCGGAGGGCAGGACGGTGCCGCAGGATGTCCTCGACCGGCTTCGGTTTGCCGAGCGGCGGTTCGGGCACGGCTTCCGCGTGGAGAGCGACGACGAACGCGAAGCGGCCGGCGCGGCCCTTGCTGCGCGACTGGGCCTGCTCGACGCGCTGCTCGCGCGCGACCCGTCGCGGTCGGACTGGATGGCCGCGAAAGGGACCACCGAGTTCTGGGTCGGATACCGTCTGCATGCCGACGAGCCGGCGGAGAAATCGGCATGGCTAACCAGGGCGATCCGCGACCTGGAGGCGGCGCAAGCTGCCGCGGATGGTTCGCTTCCGCCGGAGAGCCTCTACTGGCTGACGGAGGCACGGCGATGGCTGCCACCGGCGCCCGAAACCTCCGGCTATCTCGATCTGGTCGCAGGCGGGACGCAGGACTATGAAGCCCTCCGCGCTGCCTATGAAAGTGGGGACTGGGACGCGCCCGCCGCAGCGGCGGAGCTCTTCGCATCCAATGCCGAGCTGCTCGCAAAGATAGCCGATGCCCGCGCCGAATTCGTCTTTGACCGGGGCGACGACTGGTCAGCATCGGATGCGACAGTCCAGACGCAAATCCTAGACGGGCTGGCGGCGATCGCCGACTGGGATGAGATCAGGGAAATGGCGATCAGCGCCGGCTCGACATGGACGAGCCTCAGCCCGGGTTTCGCGATCGCGCCGGGGTACCTGCTCGGCACGGTCGCGGGTCATGCCTCCGCGCTCGCCGGCAACGGCGATGCATGCGACGCCGCGGCGTCGTTCGCCGGCGATCCCCTGAGGCGCGCCCCAGCCGTAGCCTTCGGCGACATCGACATTGCCGCAGCGCTTTCCGCCTGCCGCGCGATCTGGGGCGACGATCCCGATGACGCGCGGCTTAGTTACCTGGTGAGCCGGCTTGCCGGCAGTACGCCCGAGGGCAGGGACGAAACGCTCGATGCGCTCCAGACGGCAGCGGAGGCCGGTTACCCGGCGGCGTTCAACAGCCTGGCAGGGTATCTGGAAGACGCCGGCGACGCTGTTCCGGATTCCTACGCCCTCGAAATGGACG
>CAZXKZ010000124.1:0-7034 GCA_964641825.1 uncultured Bauldia sp. | reverse complement strand
GGCTACAACGCCGGCAACAACGTCTTCGGCTACAACAACATCGCCCTCGGCACGGGCGCGGGGAACAACATCACCGCGTTCGACACGATCGCGATCGGCACGAACGCGACCGCCCACTCGACCTACGGAATCGCCATGGGTTCGGGCACGACGGTCCAGATGCCGGGCGGGGTGGCCATCGGCACCGACTCGGGCGGCAACGGCGCGCAGTCGACGCTGATCAACCAGGTCGTGCTCGGCACCGAGCTGCACACCTACACGACCCCCGGCATCACGTCCGACCTCAGCCGCCTCCGCCAGTCGGGACCGCGCGAGCTGGTCACCTCCGACGCGGCGGGCAACCTCGCCACCGACGGTGGCGAGTTCTTCAAGACGCTCGACGAGCATGCCTCGGGCATCGCGCTCGCCATGTCGATGGAGAACCCGGACCTCGTCGGACCGGAGACCTTTGGCGTGGCCGCCAACTGGGCTACATTCGGCGGCGCCTCGGCGGTCAGCCTTTCGGCCATGGGCGTGGTCGGCTACGACCTCTTCATGGAAGGCGACCGGGTGGCCCTCTCGGGCAGCATGGGCGTCGGCTTCAAGAACGGCGACGGGGACCATGTCGCCGCCGCGCGCGTGGGAGTGCAGTGGACGAGGTAAACCGGGCGCGACGGAAGTGCAAAGCGACGAATGCTGCAACGGATCCGGAACCGCGATCGGCATGACTTCGACGAAACGGACTGGTCACACCAGACCGACGATCCATATGGCGCGCGCGTCGGCCAAGTAGCCGACGAGGACTTCGTCGATCATTTCGCGCGGCGCGCGAAGAAGAAGCGCTCCGTCGCCAGCCGCGTCGCGAAGACCGTAGTCCTTGCGCTGGTGCTCGCCGGCCTCGGCGCCGCCACGTATTACGTCGGCACCGGCGGCTTCATGGACTCGCTCCTTGGCGGCGCACCGGCCTCGCTGAGCCCGGCGACCGCCTCCGAAACCACGAACGATCCCCCGCCCCAGGCCGATACCACCGCCGCGCTGGCGCAACTGGCACAATCCGGGCCGGCGCCTGCTCCGCCACCGCCGCCTGTGACGACCCTGCCGATCCCCTCGGTCGAGGGTCTGGTCATCCTGATCCGCAACGCGGTCGTCGCCCTCCAGCAGGCCAACGAGTCGGGCAACTACTCGGTGCTGCGCGAGATCGCCGCGCCCGAGTTCCGGAGCGCCAACACCCCGGCCGATCTCAGCGACATCTTCACCGCGCTCCGCGAGCGCGGCGTCGACCTGGCCGAGGTGACGGTCGTCAACCCGCGGCTTCGTGTCGACCCGGTGGTCGACGCGGAGGGACTGCTCCGCCTGTCGGGCTTCTATCCGGCCGGCGCCGTGCAGGTCGATTTCGACCTTCTGTTCAAAGCGGACGAGGGCCGCTGGCGCCTGTTCGGCATCGGCCTCGCCCCCGGCGAGGAACCCGAGGACGCGCCCGCCCCGGCGGCGGACACTGCGGGAAAGGTGCCAGAGCCGGCACGACTGGTCACCTTGATCCGCAGCACCGTGATCGCGCTCAACCAGGCCAACCTCACCGGCAACTACTCGGTGCTCCGCGACATCGGCGCGCCCGGATTCAGCGAAGCCAACGACCTCGTCAAGCTCGCCGCGATCTTCAACGAGCTTCGCCGCCGCGGCCTCGACCTTTCGCCGGTCGCCGTCATCGACCCGAAACTTTTCAAGGATGCGGCCATCGACAAGGACGGCTACCTGAGACTGACGGGCTTCTTCCCGAGCCGGCCGGAGCAGGTGAACTTCGATCTTGCCTACAAGCTCACCGACGGCCGCTGGCGGCTGTTCGGCATCGGGCTCAACACCAGCGTCGAGGTTCCCGCCGATGCGGCGGCAGCGGCAACGCCGCAAGGCGAGGCAGCCGCCAGCCCCGCTCAGGCGCAGGCGGACCAGGCGACCGCCGGCCCTGTCACCGAGCGCCCGCCGCGCCTCACCGGCCCGCCGCCCACGCCACGGCTGAGGCCCCTGCCCCCGCCGCCTGTGCAACCGGCACCGTCGCCGTAGCCCCGGCAGCCAGCTTTCAGAAGAAGGTGTGGAAGGCGTCGACGACCGCGTAGTCGTCGTCGACCACCGGAATGAGCCGCCACTTGTCGAAGGCCGTGCACGGGTGCGAGATGCCGCAGGCGAGGAGATCGCCCACGGCCAGCGGATCGTCCGGCGAAAGGCGGACGTAGGCATGCTGGTCGTTGAGGAGCGTGACCTCCATCGCGCCGCGCACGGAGCGAAGGCCGTTCCGGTCATGGACATGGATGGGCACCGGGTAGCCTGAATCGAAAGGCACGTCGCGCCGGCCCATCGAGGCAAGCGCAAGACCGGGCTCCGGCCGCGACAGGACGACGCCCCATGCCTCGAGCGCCGGCCTGAACTGCTCCGCGGCGCCGCGGCGCGACCCGAGCGGCGACAGCCGGTCGTAGACGCCATCATCGTGGGTAACGTAGCAGCCGCTCCGCAACACGATCCGCGTCCGGAGGTCGGCATATTTCGTGTCGAGAAGCCTGACGACGCGGTCGAACGCCTCGCTGCCGCCGGCGGTGATGATGAACTCGGGCATTTCGTGCACGTCGCCGCGCCCGGCGAGCGCGGCGACGAGGGCATGCACCTCGGTCAGGAACGCATCGATGGGCTCATGCTCCTCGATGATGCCCTCGAAGCATTCGACGCCCGCGAGCCTGAGGACGGGCGACTTCAGCACGGCGTCGGCCACTTCGAGCGCGGTGGCGACGGTGCGCGCGCCGGTGCGGCCGCCCATCATGCCGAGTTCGACGAACACGGGGATCTTGCGCGCAAGCGGCCCGCCGGACAGCACCGACTCCATCCGCGCCACCGCGGCGAGCGAATCGACCAGGCAGAACGCCTCGAAATCCGGGTGGGCGGCAAGCTCGCCGGCGAGCCAGCGGAGCGCGACCGGCTCGACCAGCTCGTTGGCGAGGATGATCCGGTCGATGCCGAAGGCCCGGTAGATGCGCATCTGGCTCGGCGTCGCCGCCGTCATCCCCCAGGCGCCGGCCTCGAACTGGCGGGCGAATATCTCCGGCGTCATGGTCGTCTTGCCGTGGGGCGCCAGCGCGACGCCATGCTCGGCGCACCAGCGACGCATCAGCGCGAGATTGTGGTCGAGCGCGCTTTCCTTCAGGACCAGCGCCGGCAGGAACAGGTCGCCGGCGAGCAGGTTCCACTTCCGCTCGCGCACGTTGGCCGGCGTGACCCCTTCGGCCGGTGGAAACCCCTTGTACCGCCAGTCGATCGGCTCGTTCCGCAGCCGCTCCAGTGCTTCACTTCGCATGCGTTCCACTCCCTGACGGACACCGGCCCGAAGCCCGCCAGAAAGCGCAGAAATCGGATTCAGGCAACCGTCCCGAAGTAGAGCGCCTGCCTGCCGCCGTAGGCTTCCTCGAAATAGGCGAGGAACGCGTCGACGGTCTTCTTGAGCACGGCGTCGTGACGGCTGCTGTAGTGGAAGACGGCGTCCCCGCAAACGATGCCGACGTGCTTGTTGGGGATGTTCCTGAGCGTGCGCGCCGCCGGATCGAAGGCAGTCTCCTTCGACACGAAGATCAGGCAGTCGCCGACGTCGCCCCTGTCGGCCCAGGGACCGACGCGCTCGCAGCGGGCGAATATCTCCTGGACGCGCACATTCGCCCCGCCCGTATGGCGGCCGGTCAGCTCGGCGCAGGTGCAGCCGAAGTCCAGGCCGAGCAGGTGACTGACGAAATGCGCACAATGCGCATCGGTGGCGGCGCAGAAGCCGTTGTCGCAGACCGCGGCGATCTGCCTGCCCACCAGGCATTCGAGCGCGGGCCGAAGCGCCGGATCGCCGAGCCTGAACGTGAGGCGCTGCGGTTGCGCGGCATGCGTCATGCGACGAGCTCCGCGCGGCATGCCGTCGCGATGGCCTCGGCCAGCGAAGCGAACGTCGCGCCCTCGCCGGAGAACGCGGCATCCGCCAGCGAGACGCCGAACGTTTTCTCGAGATGGAGCAGCAGCTCGAGCTGCAGGATCGAATCGAAGTAGTTTTCGAGGAGCGGCGTCGCGGCGAGTTCCGCCGGCTCCGCCTCCCACGACCCGTGCCGGTTGAGCCACGCCACCATCGACGCCACGACCGCATCGACGGTGACGGCCTCGCGCCGCGGCGGCGGGACGGGTTCGGGGGGAACCGCCACCAGCGGCTCCGGCGCATAGGACTCTTCCGGAGGACCATCGAACAGCGCTGCAACGGCGGCGCGGTCGATCTTGCCCGCCGGCAGCAGCGGCAACTCGGGCACGATCAGCACGCGGCGCGGACGCGCTTCAGGTACCGTGAGCGCCCCTACGCGGGCAGCAATCACCGCCGGCAGAATCTCCCTCGTGGTCTCGACCGTGAGGCAGATCTCGGAGGTGACATTGCCGGACCGCGCGACCGCCACGGCCCGCTTCACCTCATCGAGCCGCTCGGCGGCATTCTCGATTTCGACCAGACTGATCCGCCGCCCGCCGATCTTGACGATCGAATCGTCCCGGCCGATGAGCGCGAAGGTGCCGTTGCCAGCCGGCGACACCAGATCTCCGACGAGCAGCGAACGCTGCGGCTGCATCTCCGCAATCGCCGGGTTGCGCGCGAACAGTTCATCGAAGGTGCCGAGCATCACGTTGTCGCCCGCGACCTCAAGACGGCCGACCGCGCCCGGCTCCGTGACCTCGTTGCCATGCTCATCGACGGCGCGCACACGCGCGCCCGGCTTCGGCTCGATGATCGTGCCATTGTCCTGGCGCACGACGCCGCCATCCACCAGCACGCGCGAGGAGATGTGGCTCGCCTCGGTGGCGCCGTAGGTGAGCGCGAGCCACAGCGACGGGAACTTCTGCGCGATCGTCTCCACCGCCCGCTGCGACAGGCGTTCGCCCCACGCCACGCCGCCGCGGAACGCGGGAAGCTCAGCGCTGGTGAAGCTCCGCGTGTCGGCCAGGCCGTGCCAGACAGTGGACGGGGCGGAAAGCGCGGTGATCCGGTGTTCGGCGAGATAGGCGGCGAACGGCGCCGGCTTCGCCGCGATCTCGCGCGGCGGGAGATCGAGAAGCGAGCCTTCGCGGAGCGTTGTGAGCAGGCCGGCGAACCCGACCGTATCCCAGCGCACCACCGCGGCATGGCGGCTGTCCTCGCGCGGCGGCCGCCAATCGTAACCCGACGCATGGAGGCGGTGGCTGAGCGTGATCGCCTTCGGCTTGCCGGTGCTTCCCGAGGTGAAGACGACGAGCGCAGGCCGCGCGGCATCGAAGGTCGGGAGCGCATCGGCCGGAGGGAAGCTGTATGTCAGGTCGTCGACGGCCGCGGCATCGCCGGCGTCGTCACAGATGAGCATCTTCGGGCGCGGACTGCCGGCCTCGTCCAGCCGGTCGGCGACCGACGCCGCCGCTATGATGAGATCGGGCGCGAACGACGCGATCCTGGTCCGGATCGTCTCAGTGTCCGCATCGGTCTGGCAGGCCGAAAACATGCTGCCGGCAGCCAGCGTGCCGAGGCCGAGTTCGAGCAGCGCCTCGCCGGGCGACAGGATCGCGAGCACGCGATGCTGGTCGCGAAATGCCGCGGCTCTCGCATGTTCGGGCTTCAGCTCCTGGAAGTGCATGATCATCGCTGCCGAGGCGAGCGCGCGGCGGCGCAGGTCACCGAACATGGTGAGATCGTCTCCCGACCGAAATGCGGGACGATCGAGCGAAAACGCCGGATCGAGGAGAAGCCGCCCGAACAGGCTTTTCGCGGCGGCCGGATGTTCGGAGAGATACCCGGCAACCGGCGTCAGCGCACGCTCGACCGGTACGCCACCGGCCATGACGATCTGCCCGGTGCCGAGCGGGATTCCGAGCGAGGCATAGGAATCGCGCACGCGGCGGCCAAGCCTCTGCATGAGCCAGACGGCGCGGGTGCGCAGGCCGTAGCCGGCCGGCGGTTTCGGCACCGGGTTGAAATCGACCGCGAACCGGCCTTCCGCATCGGCGAAGCTGGCACCGAAGGCGACATCGCCATCCGCCAGCAGCGCGATCCGGCCCGTGAACTCCGCCAGTTCATACGGGCGCAGGAACCACGGAACCACCGCCACATCGACAACGTCCCACGCGTAGTCGACCGGAACGTGCGCCACGCCGCCGCTGCGGACCATTTCGGCCAAGAGGACCGCCACCTCGATCGGGCCCAACTGGGTCACGTTGAGGTAGCGCGGCGGCAAGGGCAGCTTCGCGAGTATCGCCTCGCCCGCGTGGCCGCTCTCATCCGACTGGCGGCGCATATGGAGACATTCCAGCCCGAAGGCGGAAAGCGCGACCAGCATCAGTTGCTTCTGCAGGCCGACGTCCTGCCGGAGATGGGTCGAGAACACGAACGCGCCGCGGCCGTGAGCCTTCACCGTCTCCACGAACTGCCTGCCGCGCGGCGTCAGGCTGGCGGCAGCATCGGCGTAGTTGAGAAAGGCTCCGTCGCGCCAGGTATCGCGGATGCGCTCCATGCGCTGAAGGCCGGCGAGGTCGACGCGCGGCACGCGGTAGCCCGACAGGCGTGCCGCCTTGCCGGCGACCTCGAAGCGGCGAGACGAACACCGCGCCAGCAGCCAGTCGGCCGCCGCGCGATCTTCGACGGGCACGGCGCGCGGCGGCGCAGCCTCGAACGTGGTGCGGGCGAGCTTGGGCCACGCGTCCGGCTCCTCCGCCGCATCGATTGCAGAGGCCACCGCGGCGAGCCGGGCCGATGTCGCGCCGCCGGTACTGGGCAAGAGCTCGATCTGAAGCACCGGCGGCAGCGTGGCGAGCGCCTCCGCGAGCGCAGGGCTGATTTTGAGCAATGCTCTCGGGAGATGGCTGATCAGGATCTTCAGCGTCTCGATTACGGTCTCGCCGCTGGAGAACAGGGGCTCGCGGAGATTCCAGATCGCTTCGAGAGCCGCAACGCGCTTCCCTTGCGCGACGAGGTCCGCCACGGCCTCCAGCGCCTGCCGCGATGGCGGCTGGGCATCCTTGGCAGGCCCGAGGACCGC
>CAZXKZ010000123.1:0-7049 GCA_964641825.1 uncultured Bauldia sp. | reverse complement strand
AGGCGCGGCGACGCTGCACGATTTTTCGGGAGAGACGAACCGAATGACCCTGACGCTCGCCCGCGCCGCCGCAATCTCCATCTTTGTCCTATGGTTTGCCCCGGCTTCTGCGGACACGTTGTCCCCGCAGGAGGTTCAGGTGCTCGATCGCGCCTCTGCTCTGGTCGAGGAGCACTTCTACTCCGCCGATGCGCTGCCGGCCTTCCGCGACACGCTCGCGCGGCTCAAGGCTGAGTCCGCGCGCGGCGAGGCGCCTCCGCTTGATCGCGCGATGGACGAGGCGCTTGCCAGCCTCGGCGCCTCCCACACCGGCCGCTACACACCCGACCGCGTCGACTACTACGAGCTTGCCGATGTCTTCCGCTACGCACTCCGCAGCGATGCCCGCCGCCTGTTCCCGCCGGAGGGCAGGGTCGCCTACCAGGGCATCGGCATCGCCTCACGCGCGATCGACGGCCGCGTCTTCGTCACCGACGTTTACGATGGAGCGCCGGCGGCCGAGGCCGGCATCCTCGCTGGCGACGAGATCCTGTCGGTCGATGGCGCGCCGTTCTCCGAGATCGGCTCCTTCGATGGCCGATCCGGAGAAACTGTGCAGGTGGAAGTCCGCCGCGCCGAAGGTGCCGCTCCGTTTGCGGTCCCCGTGAAGGTCGCCACCCTCCAGCCGGAAGAGACGTTCCTCGAGGCGATCTCCGACAGCATCCGCATCGTCGAGCGCGGCGGAAAGAGGATCGGTATCGTCCACCTGTGGATGTACACGAGCGATCGGGTCATCGGCATCCTGTCGGAGGAGCTTGGCGGAGGCCGGCTTGCCGATGTCGATGGCCTTGTCCTCGATCTCCGCAGCCGCTGGGGCGGCGCGCCCGCCGATGCCGGCGAGATGTTCGTCGGCGACACCGCGCCGATGACCATGACCGGGCGCGACGGTGGCGTCCGCCATGTCAACACGCGGTGGGACAAGCCGATCGTCGCGGTCATCGACGAGGGCAGCCGCAGCGGCATGGAAATTCTGGCATACGGCCTCAAGCGCAACGGCATCCCGCTGGTCGGCACGACGACTGCGAAGGCAGTGGTTGCCGGCACCATGTACGTACTGCCCGACGACAGCCTGCTCCTGCTCGCCGTCAGCGACGTCCATGTCGACGGCGAACGTCTCGAAGGACGCGGCGTCGATCCCGATATCGCCGTCCCGTTCGACATCCGCTACGCCGCCGGTGCCGACCCGCAGATGGATGCGGCGCTTGCCGAGATGGACCGCACACTGGCCGGGGAGGGGATGAACTGACGCTGCCTCAGCCGCTGTCATCCACTACCTCCCCCGCTGTCATCCTCGCGTAAGCGAGGATCCAGTAACCGCAGGCCTGACGGTCTTTTGCAGATGGCCATCTCGGGCACGATGCCGGTCGTCTTTCTACGTGCCGGACATCCGACTATACCTTCCATCACGATCCCTCCCGGAACGATGCCCATGAGCTCCGCCGACAACCCCTTGCTCGCTCCCTGGACCGACAACCTCGGCCTGCCACCGTTCGCCGCTATCGGGCCGGAGCACTTCCGGCCCGCCTTCGATGCCGGGATGGTCGAGCAGAAGGCGGCCGTGGCGGCGATTGCCGATGCCCGCGCGCCCGCCACCTTCGACAACACCATCCGCGCCATGGAGCTGAGCGGCCTCACGCTGGAGAAGGTCGCCGCCACCTTCTTCCATCTCGCCTCCGCCGACACCAACGACGCGCTGCAGGCGGTCGAGCGCGAGATCGCGCCGCTGCTCGCGCGCCACGCCGACGAGATCTATCTCAACGAGGCGCTCTTCCGCCGCGTCGAGGCCGTCCATGCTGTCAGTGACCGGGAGAATCTCACGGTCGAGCAGCGCCGCGTGGTCGAGCGCTACCACACCATCTTCGTCCGCGCTGGCGCCGGCCTCGATGCCGCCGGCAAGAAGCGGCTTGCCGCCATCAACGAGCGCCTCGCCGCCATCGGCACGCAGTTCGGCCAGAACGTCCTCGCCGACGAGAGTTCATGGAAGCTCGTCCTCGAAACGCCCGACGATCTCGCTGGCCTGCCCGCCTTCCTCGTTGCAGCCGCCGCCGAAGCCGCTGACGAACGCGGCCTTCCCGGCAAGCACGTCATCACGCTGTCGCGCTCTTCCATCGAGCCGTTCCTGCAGTTCTCCACCCGCCGCGACCTCCGCGAGAAGGCCTTCGACGCGTGGATCAGGCGCGGCGAGTTCGGCGGCGAGACCGACAATCGCGCGCTCATCTCCGAGATCGTGTCGCTTCGCGCCGAGCGCGCCGGTCTCCTGGGCTATGACAGCTACGCCCATTTCCGGCTCGCCGACACCATGGCGAAGACGCCGGAGGCCGTCCGCGCGCTCCTTGAGGAGGTCTGGAAGCCGGCCCGCGAGCGTGCCGCCGCCGAGGAGAAGCGGCTGCAGGAAGAAATTGCGGGCGAGGGCGGCAACTTCCACCTCGCCCCGTGGGACTGGCGCCACTACGCCGAGCGCGTGCGCAAGCGCGCCTACGATTTCGACGAGGCCGAGCTGAAGCCCTACTTCCAGCTCGACCGCATGATCGAGGCGGCCTTCCATGTCGCCAACCGCCTGTTCGGGCTCTCGTTCGAAGAGGTGCGCGGTCTGTCCCTCTACAATCCCGATGTCCGCGTCTGGAAGGTCAGCGGCAAGGGCAGCCGCGACATCGGCGTTTTCTTGGGTGACTATTTCGCGCGGGCCTCCAAGCGCAGTGGTGCGTGGATGTCAGGCCTGCGTGACCAGCAGAAGCTCACCGGCGACGTGCGCCCGATCGTCGTCAATGTCATGAACTTCGCCAAGGCACCGAAAGGCCAGCCGACGCTCCTCTCCTTCGATGACGCCCGTACGCTGTTCCACGAGTTCGGCCACGCGCTCCACGGCCTCCTTTCCGACGTTACCTACCCGCTGCTCGCCGGCACCAACGTTGCCCGCGATTTCGTGGAGTTGCCCTCGCAGCTCTACGAGCACTGGCTCGAGGAGCCCGAGGTGCTGCGCGCCTTCGCCGTCCACGCCGAGACTGGCGAGCCGATCCCCGAGGCGCTGCTTGCCAAGGTCATGGCGGCGCGTAAGTTCAACCAGGGCTTCGCCACCGTCGAGTATGCTTCGTCAGCGCTTGTCGACCTCGATCTGCACCTACTGCCGTCGGCCGACGGCGTCGACGTGACCGCCTTCGAGAAGGAGGCGCTGGCGAAGATCGGCATGCCGGAGACGATCGTCATGCGCCACCGCACGCCGCACTTCGCGCACATCTTCTCAGGCGATGGCTACGCCTCCGGCTACTACAGCTACCTGTGGTCGGAGGTTCTCGATGCTGACGCCTTCGACGCCTTCAAGGAGGCGGGCGACATCTTCCACGCCGAAACCGCGGGCCGCCTTCACGACTACGTCTATTCCGCCGGCTATCTCCGCGATCCGGCCGAGGCCTACGCCGCCTTCCGAGGCCGCATGCCGTCCACCGCGCCGCTGCTGAAGAAGCGGGGGTTGGATGATGGAGACCAGGGTGTGCGCAAATAGCATCTTGGGAGTTCTACCACGGAAGGGCCAAATCATGTTGATCGCGCAGATGGGCTGAGAATGCCTCATCGGTTTTCTGAACCAAGAAATGGAAGTGCTTGCGGCACTCCTTAAGCAGGTTCAAGGTAAGCCGAGGCTGTCGGTTCGCGCCTTGAAGCCAATCCAAATTCGTTGGGAGTGGACTGCCATGTACGATGGTGTGTCTTATGCGAAGCCACCCATCAGTTCTTGCTCGAAACATCGTGCTGTCCCACTGGCGACGTCGTGCATGCCAAGTCCATGAGGGCCAAGGATCAAAGTCAAGCGCATCCTTGAAAAGCCGCTGAACATTTTGGGTGTTGGGCGTATTGAAGTCAGAGGTGGTCTTCTTGATTGCTGCTTGCCGTACAAGAAAGCTGCTCAATGCCCATTGCGGAGGGGGTGCACCAGCTATCGGTGCCCTAATCTGAAGTTCGATCTTTGAGAGACCTTCAACTAGTACCTTTTCTACGTATGCTTGCCACGCAGCGACCGAGAGCACGACACCGGCTCTATGAATTGCATCCTGCTCATAGCGGCGGCCCGGTCCCTGTTGCAGCTTGGCATGGATAGCGACAAGCTGATCCACCGAGCCGATGAGGGTTTCGAACTGGTTGGACGATTCGGACGGCAAAGTGGGCCCCCGTAGTTGGGTCGCTTTCTATTAGCATTTGATCTCTAAGGAAACAGATGGCACTCAGCATCCTCTATATCGGTGGCACCGGGCAGATTTCGCTGCCCTGCGTCCAGGCGTCTGTCGCGGCCGGTCACAAGGTTGCGGTCCTCAACCGCGGCAAGACCTCGATCAATCTTCCCGCCGGCGTCGAGACCATCGTCGGCGAGGTCGGCCCCGCCGACGGCTATGCCAATCTGCAGGGCCGCAGCTTCGACGTCGTCTGCCAGTACCGCGCCTTCCTCGCGGAACAGGTGCAGCGCGACATCGACACGTTCGGCGGCAAGACGGGGCAGTACGTCTTCATCTCGTCGGCCTCGGCCTACCAGAAGCCTGCCCGCCACTACATCATCACCGAGCGCACGCCGCTGGAGAATCCCTACTGGCAATACAGCCGCGACAAGATCGCTTGCGAGACGCTGCTCCGCGGCCAGTCGAAGCTGCCGTGGACCATCGTCAGGCCGAGCCACACAGTGCGCACCGGCATGCCCATCCAGCTCGGCAACGCTGACGCCGCCCTCCGCCGCATGATCGCCGGCAAGCCGGTTGTCGTCGCCGGCGATGGCATGTCGCTGTGGACGCTGACGCGCTGCGTCGATTACGCCGTGCCCTTCGTGCGTTTGCTGGGCAATTCGCGCGCACTCAACGACGATTTCCAGATCACCAGCGACCGCGCCTTCACCTGGAACCAGATCCACCACGCCATCGGCCGGGCTTTCGGCGTCGAGGCGATCCACGCCCATGTGCCGACCGACACCCTCATCCGCTACAATCCTGATTGGGAGGGCCCGCTGCTCGGCGACAAGAGCTGGTCGGTCATCTTCGACAATTCCAAGGTCAAGTCGGTCGCGGGCGATTTCACCTGCGCCGACGATCTCGACACCATCCTTGCCGACTCGGTCATGCACGCGAAGAACCGCCTGCAGGCGCCGGCGCCCCCGCCCACCGCCGAGGACGCGCTCATGGAGCGGATCATTGCCGAGCAGGCGGCGCTGGGCGCGTAGCCGCGAGGCAGGTTCCTTTCCGGCTGACGGCTGAGCGCCTATATGGCGGGAGGTATTCGGCAGCGCCGGTGGCTCTTTGCCATCGCGCGGCCTGACAACAGGAGGTGTGCCTTGACCGCAACCACCACCGACTTTCCCTTCACCCGCACCGACGCCGAGTGGCAGGCGCTGCTCACGCCCGAGCAATACGCCATCATGCGCGAGCACGGCACCGAGCGACCGGGAAGCTGCGCGCTCCTCCATGAGAAGCGCGCCGGCACGTTCTCCTGCGCCGGCTGCGGCCAGCCTCTGTTCCGGTCGCAGGTGAAATACGAAAGCGGCACCGGCTGGCCGAGCTTCAATGTGCCCGTAGAGGGCGCGGTGGAGACGACCGTCGACCGCAGCCACGGCATGGTCCGTACCGAGGTCCACTGCGCCAATTGCGGCAGCCACCTCGGCCACGTCTTTGAGGACGGCCCGCCGCCGACCTATCTCCGCTATTGCATCAACGGCGTCGCGTTGGAGTTCACGCCGGAGTCCTGAGTTTCCGGAGATGCTCGGGGGCATGTCGAAATCCGGCTCCGCCGTTCGACCAGTTGGCGAAGGCTAACCGGAGACGATCGCCATGAAGTACGCCTGCCTGGTCTACATCGACGCCGTCGCCATCGGCGCGCTGACGCCGGAGGAGGATCGCAAGCTCACGGACGACACCATCGCCGAGGACTGGGACCTCCGGCGGCGCGGCCATCTCATCTTCGCCCAGCCCCTCCAGCCGCCGGAGACTGCGGTCACGCTCCGCCTCCGCAACGGCGCCCTGTCAAACACCGACGGCCCCTACGCCGAGACCAAGGAGCACCTTGGCGGCTTCTTCCTGATCGAGGCGCGCGATCTCGGCGAGGCGATCCGGATCGCGGGCGAGAGCGCCATCCTCAACTACGGCGCGATCGAGGTCCGGCCGTTCCTCGAGCAGACCCACAGCGAGACCGGCGAGCGCCGGCCGGAGCTGCAGGTCTAGTGCGCCTAGGCCGCGAGCCGCAACGCCTCGGCCGGCGCGCCGGTCGCGACGATGCGGCCGGCGGCATCGGCGAGCGCGCCTTCGGCCAGCTCCAGCCCGAGGAAGCGCCGCCGCTCGACCGGCGCCGGCATGACGAGGCCGCCCGTCGCCGAAGCCGCGAAGCCGAAACGCGCGTAGTACTCCGGGTCGCCGACGAGGACGATGCCCTTGTGGCCGAGCATGCCTGCCCGCGCCACAGCCATCTGCATGAGGCCCGAGCCGACGCCCTTGCCGCCAGCGTCGGGATCGACGCAGAGCGGACCGAGCAGCAGCGCGGGCTTTCCCGCCGCCGCCACGTTCCACAGCCGCACCGTGCCGACGAGCCGATCATCCGCGCGCGCCACCAGCGACAGCCCGCGCGCCGGCAGACGGCCGGCCCGCAGCTTCTCGGAAGGCTTCAACAGCCGCTCCGGTCCCATGACGCGGTCGAGCAGGGCTTCCCGAGCGGCGATGTCGGCGAAGGTTTCGTTGGCGAAGTGGATCATCGTCGTACCTTGCTTGTCATCCCCGGCGAGCGCGCAGCGCGAGGAAGGGGACCAAGTAAACGCCGCCGGTGCAGAATCTCGCACCGGCGTCGTTGCCTGCGGCCGCTTCGCGGGATGTAACGGGGTTTGCTGGCTCCAGCCTCAGATCACGTACGACTTGAGCGGCGGGAAGCCGTTGAAGGCCACCGCCGAGTACGTCGTCGTGTAGGCGCCCGTGCCCTCGATCAGCACCTCGTCGCCGATCGACAGCGATACGGGCAGGTCGTAGGGGACCTTCTCGTAGAGCACGTCGACGGAG
>CAZXKZ010000122.1:6854-7069 GCA_964641825.1 uncultured Bauldia sp. | reverse complement strand
GCGCGGCTCGTGGGTGGCGATGATGGCGGGGTCCGATTTCATCAAGACCTCCACCGGCAAGGAAGGGGTCAACGCGACCTTGCCAGTTGCCCTCGTCATGGTGCGCGCCATCCGCGCCTACCGCGAGATGACCGGCTACATCGTCGGCTTCAAGCCGGCGGGCGGCATCTCGACCGCCAAGGACGTGATGAACTTCCAGTTCATAATGAAGGAAC
>CAZXKZ010000122.1:0-6844 GCA_964641825.1 uncultured Bauldia sp. | reverse complement strand
GGCGACGCCTGGCTGCAGCCGGGGCTGTTCCGCATCGGCGCCTCGTCGCTGCTGGCCGACATCGAGCGCCAGCTCGAGCACTACGTCACCGGCCGCTACGCGTCTTTCGACCACCACGCGATGGCGTAGATCTAACGATAGTGAAACCGGCAGGAGGCGATTTCGAGCGTCTGGGAAGCGCCACTTCCGCTCACCCGGTAGACAAGCCGGTGCTCGCGGTTGATGCGGCGAGACCACCAGCCTTTGAGGTTTCCGACCAGTGGCTCGGGCTTCCCAATTCCCGCGAATGGGGAGCGCAAGGTATCGCGGATCAGCTCGTTCAATCGGAGGAGAATGTCACGGTCGGTGTCTTGCCAATGCTGGTAGTCGGCCCAGCCTTGGGGCGTAAAGCCGAGCTTCACGGGTCAACAAGCGTACGCTCGGTTATGTTGCCTGCTCCGGCTTCCGCGATGGAACGCAACAGATGCTCGGCGTTGGCCGGCGTGCTGAGCAGATGGAGTGTCTCGCGCAGGCCTTCCAATTCGGCCAGCGGCATGACGACGACGGGCTCATGATTTTGGCGCGTGACGATGAGTTCGTCCCGGTCAGCCTCGACCCGGTCGAAGTACTTCGCCATCTGGGCGCGGAGTTCAGTGAATGAGACGTGCCTCATGATTCTATCGTCTTCTAGCCGTGTGTCAATCAACGTACATATATACGTACATTCACAACGGGACAAGAGTCCTTCTTGCGGCCCCGTCGCCGGAGAAGGCGGTTCGCGCTAGGTTTGGTGCAACGGGAGGCTCCCATGTCCATCGCCGAGATCCTCGACCACATCGACTACGGCCCCGCGCCCGAGAGCGACACCGAGGCGCGGGCGTGGATCGAGAAGCGGGCTGCCGGAACGCCTCTGTTCATCGGCGGCGAGTGGCGGGAGGCCCGGAGCGGCAAGTTCTTCGACACGGCCAATCCGGCGACCGGCGAGGTGCTTGCCGCCGTCGCTCAGGCCGGCGCGGAGGATATCGACGCCGCGGTCAAGGCCGCGCGGAAGGCGCAGCCGGGCTGGGCACGCCTGCCGGGCCACGAGCGCGCCAAATATCTCTATGCCATCGCGCGGCTCATCCAGCGCCACAGCCGCCTGTTCGCGGTGATAGAGGCCCTCGACAACGGCAAGCCCATCCGCGAGACGCGCGACATCGATATCCCGCTTGTCGCCCGCCACTTCTACAATCACGCTGGCTGGGCGGAACTCATGGACATCGAGCTTGCCGATCAGATGCCGGTCGGCGTCTGCGGGCAGATCATCCCGTGGAACTTCCCGCTGCTCATGCTGGCATGGAAGATCGCCCCGGCGATTGCCCTCGGCAACACCACTATCCTCAAGCCCGCCGAGTTCACGCCGCTGTCGGCGCTGCTTTTCGCCGACATCTGCGAGATGGCCGGGCTGCCCGCGGGCGTCGTCAACATCGTCACCGGCGACGGCGCCACCGGCGAGCTGATCGTCGGCCACCCCGGCATCGACAAGATCGCCTTCACCGGCTCGACCGAGGTTGGGCGCCGCATCCGCGAGGCGACCGCCGGTTCCGGCAAGTCGCTGACGCTGGAGCTCGGCGGCAAGTCGCCGTTCATCGTCTTCGATGACGCCGACCTCGACTCCGCCGTCGAGGGCGTCGTCGACGCGATCTGGTTCAACCAGGGCCAGGTCTGCTGCGCCGGCTCCCGCCTGCTCCTGCAGGAAGGCATCCACGATGCTTTCGTCGAGAAGCTGAAGACGCGCCTCGAAACCCTGCGCGTCGGTCCGCCGCTCGACAAGGCCATCGACATCGGGGCGATTGTCGCGCCCGTGCAGCTCCAGCGCATCGAGAAGCTCGTGGCGCAGGGCGTGGAGGAGGGCGCAACCACGTTCCAGCCGCGCGCGAAAGTGCCCGCGGTCGGCTGCTTCTATCCGCCCACGCTGATGACCAACGTCCATCCCGCCTCGACCGTCGCCCGTGTCGAGATCTTCGGGCCGGTCGCGGTCGCCATGAGCTTCCGCACGCCCGAGGAGGCGGTGGCGCTCGCCAACAACACCGAGTACGGTCTCGCCGCGTCGATCTGGTCGGAGTCGGTCAACCTCGCCCTCGACGTTGCGCCGAAGATCAAGTGCGGCGTCGTCTGGGTGAACTCCACCAACCTGTTCGACGCGTCCTCCGGTTTCGGAGGCTACAAGGAGTCCGGCTACGGCCGCGAGGGCGGGCGCGAGGGCACCTTCGCCTATACCAAGCCGAAATGGATGAAGTCGGCGCGGAAGCTTGCCCAGACGCTGCCTCCCAAGCCCGAACTCGGACTCGAACTCGTCGGCGGCGGCATCGACCGCACCGCCAAGATGTATATCGGCGGCAAGCAGGTGCGCCCCGATGGCGGCTATTCGCGGCCGGTCGCCTCCGCGTCGGGCAAGCTCGTCGGCGAGGTCGGCGACGGCAATCGCAAGGACATCCGCGACGCCGTCGAGGCCGCCCGCAAGATCGCGCCGAAATGGGGTTCCTCGACCGACCACAACCGGGCACAGATTCTCTACTACATCGCCGAGAACCTTGACGCGCGGGCGAGCGAGTTCGCCGATCGCCTCCGCCTCCTGCGCGGCGTCAGGAAGGCCAAGACGCGCCTCGAGGTAGATGCCGCCATCGAGCGCCTGTTCGCGTTCGCCGCCTGGAGCGACAAATACGAGGGCGTCGTCCACAAACCGCCCTTCCGCGGACTGGCGCTCGCCATGAACGAGCCGGTCGGCGTCGTCGGCATCGTCTGTCCGGAGGAACCCGGCCTGCTGGCGTTCGTGTCGCTGATGGGCGCGGCGATCGCTGCCGGCAACGCCGTCGTCATGGTGCCCTCGATGGCGCAGGCGCCCGTCGCCACCGATTTCTACCAGGTGCTCGACACCTCCGATGTCCCCGGCGGCGTCGTCAACATCGTCACCGGCGACAAGGCCGCCCTCGGTCTGGAATTGGCTAAGCACGACGCCGTCGATGCCATCTGGCACTTCGGCGATGTCGAGAGTGCCGCCGCGGTCGAGCGCGCCTCGGCCGGCAACCTCAAGCAGACGTGGTGCGAGACGGTAGCGCGCGACTGGTCCGATCCGGCGATCGGCGGCGGCCGCGAATTGATGCGCCGCGCCACGCAGGTGAAGAACATCTGGATTCCCTACGGCGAATAGGAATCACGGTCGCCGCTTTCAGCCGAACGCCACGTCAAGAATCCGTTCATCATAAGTCGTAAAAGGGCGCCGTCGCCGCCGTCGCGGCGCCGCGATCATTCCGTCTTAACCGGCATCCGACATCAATTCGTGGGGCACACGGGCATGCGTCGTGTGGTGGGAGTTCGCGTCATGACATTCTTCGGCTTCAACAGGCAGTTTCGCGATCTTGCGATCGCCGCGTTCGTGGCCTTCGTGTTCGGCATCGGCGCGGTTGTCGCTGTCTCGGCCGTCATGCCCGCGGTCTACGCCGCATCCGGCAGCGATCTCGAAGAGCAGGGCGCAGCGGCGAACAGGGCCTGGTGGCAGGCGCTCGTCACGGGCACCCCGGAAGCGGTCGGTGCGGTGCTGGCGCCGGAGTTCCAGATCATGCGCGCCGACGGCACCTCATACGATCGCGACAGCTATCTCGCGAACGGCCTTCCGAAGGTCGAAGCGATGCCCGAGTTCAGCCAGATGGCGGTCACCCGCCACGACGACCTTCTGGTCACCCGCTACTACGTCACCGTCAGCGAAACCCGCGACGGCGGCACCGTCCAACGCCACGCGCCGCGTCTGACGGTGTTCCGCAAGGCGGGCGATCGCTGGCTGGTTTCCGCACACGGCAATTTCGCGGCGCTCGACAGATAGTTGGGACTGCCCCTGCGGGTGCCGGCTAGGGCTGGACGGAAGCCACTTTCGTGGGCACGCCGGAGTCGGTGTCGATGCCGAGGAGGGCGTCGATGCGCTGGCGCTCCAGTTCGAAGGCAGTGAGGAAGTCGCCCTCCAGAACGCGCCCCTGCGGCAGGCGGATACGGAGCGGATCGACGGCCTGTCCGTTGACGCGTATCTCGAAGTGAAGATGCGGGCCGGTCGAGCGGCCGGTCGAGCCGACGTACCCGATGACCTGCCCTTGCCGCACCTTGACGCCCGGCGCGATTCCCTTGGCGAACGACGACTGGTGCGCGTAGGCCGTCTCGTAGCCGTTGGTGTGGGAGACCACGATGAGATTGCCGTACCCTGACGAACGGCCCGCCGATTTCACGGTGCCGTTGCCGGCGGCAAGGATGGGCGTGCCGCGCGGCGCGGCGTAGTCGACGCCGTTATGGCTGCGCCGGTAGCCCAGGATCGGATGCACGCGGCTGCCGAAGCCCGAGCGCAGGACGCCCGCGGTGATGGGCTTCCGCATCAGGAACTTCTTCGAGCTGTGTCCGTCGGCGTCGTAGTAGTCGACGATCCCGTCGTCGGACGTGCGGAAGCGGTAGAAGCGCTTTTCCACGCCGCCGAGCGTGAGCGAGGCGAACAGGACCTCCGGCTCGGCGGCTTCCGTGTCCGCCGGGTCCGGCATCGAATGGAAAACCTCCATCGCGTCGCCCGGGCTCACCCGCGCCTGGAAGTCGACGTCGAAGGCGAAGACGCGGATCATCTCGTCGATCAGCGGCGCCGGAATCTGCTGCTCGAGGGCCGTCTGGTAGAGCGCATCGTAGATCTTGGGCGGCGCTCCCGGGTTCACTGGCTCGTCCTCGGTGACTTCGGCGAGGAGCTCCGGCATGAAGCTCGGCTCGTCCGCCCGCACGAAGGCGTTGTTGTCAGCGCGCGCGACGGTCGCCTGGTGCGCGCCGTCGTCGTAGATCGAGACACGCACCGGACGCAGCAGCGGTGTATCGGCTCTGGTGTCGGCGTCCGGCATGATCGCCGCCCGCATGGGGTCGGCGGTGAAGGCCACGCGCACCTTCTGGCCCGGCCGAAGCCGGCTCACGTCGACGATCTGCGACAGGGCCGCGATGATCTCGTCGGCGTTGTCGCCGGTGATCGCGTTTTCCTCGAACAGGCTCCGCAGGTTCTCGTCCTTCGAAACCGCGATGATGCGCTCGGAGAAGCCGTCGGTGAACTGCTCGTCGGTGGAGGTCTTGGCGATGCTCGATACGTTCTCCGCGGTGATGCTGACGCCGAGCGCGGAGAAGGGGTCTGCGGCGGCCATGTCGGGGTCGGCGAAGTCGCCGTCTGCGAAGGCGAGCATCGGGTCGATGTTGCCGCCGACGATCGGAAGGTGCGCCGAAGCGCGTACGATCTGCTCCACTTCCGTCGCGTCGAGCATTGCCGCAGGCTCTAGGTCGGCGCTGGCCACCGGGAAATCCGAGACGCGAACGGCGACTTCGCCGTCCAGCGCGCTGCCGTAGAGCTGGTCGCCGCCGGCCACGGCCGTTTCCGGCGCGGCCGTCGGCTCCGCCGGCATCGAGGTGTCTGCGAATATGCGCAGCGCGTCGTACTCGGGCACTTGCGCGGCGTACTGCTCGCCGCGCGCCGCAAGCGACGCCGTGATCTTGGCGAACGGCTTCAGTTTGATGAAATCGCGCTCGCCCTGCCGGGTGACGGTCGAGACCTGGAGCACCTGCCGGCTCGATGCCTTTTCCTCGATCGGCCTGATCCGGTCGCTTTTCTGGCCGAAGACGATGGCGTCGTCTTTGTAGGCCTGGGCGGCGAAGGTGTCGGGCAGCGAGGCGAACTGATCGGGATTGGAGAGGGCCGCGAAAAGAGCTCCGCCCATGAGGCAGATGGAGGTCACCCCGGTGAGCACGGTCCCGCAGAGCCAGCGCCATGATACGGCGCGATGGGCCGGGGCGTCCTTGGGGCCTTCCTCGTCGACTGTCAGGGGAGGGTCGTTGCCGAGATCGACGGTGCCGGCGGCCGCACCGTAGGGGATCATGCCAAGACGCGCCGCCCCCCTCACGATCGATCCGTCTCCCCGTTCGGCTTCAAGGGCCGCCGCTCCGGATTGCCCCGCGGCGAAGTTCCTTGAAATGAAAGCAAAACCCGTCAAATAGGCGGCGGACAGTGAAGCCCGCCGGAATCGATGTCAACGCGAACGCCGACTCGGTTCCCCAGAATGCCCGGGTTTTTGGGGCGCCAATGTGGCGAAGGAGTGCGGGTCGGGTATCCCCAAAGGCGACGAAAATCGCCGAGATTTTTCGTGACAGGCTGTTGACACTGATGAACGGCCACCCCTATATACGCCTCACACGAGGGCGGCGCCGCCGCAGGCGGCTCTGAGGTTTACCCTCGGTTCTCTCGATGCAGATCGTGACGAAAATTCGCTCCGGCGAATGTCTCGTCTGCGTGGGCGACGGGCGAAAGCCGGGCGTCCAAACGATGAATGTCCTCCGGGAAGTTCGTCGCGTTCTTTGACAAGTGAATAGGAAGAAAGAGAAACGTAGGCGGCGGAGTCCTTGCGGGCTTGTCCAGACCTTCGGGTCCGGAGAAGCCAAAGAGACTTCGGCGGTACTACGTTCTTTTCAAGCCAAACGTCGTGCGCTGGTCGCAAGATCGGGGCGCGGCGAAAACGCTTGGGAACTCGTCAAAAGACAAGTCAACGTAGTGATCAGCCGGAACAAGTTCTCAGTTCAACTTGAGAGTTTGATCCTGGCTCAGAACGAACGCTGGCGGCAGGCCTAATACATGCAAGTCGAACGCCTGTAGCAATACAGGAGTGGCAGACGGGTGAGTAACACGTGGGAACGTGCCCAAAGGTACGGAACAACTCCGGGAAACTGGAGCTAATACCGTATGTGCCCGAGAGGGGAAAGATTTATCGCCTTTGGATCGGCCCGCGTCTGATTAGCTAGTTGGTGGGGTAATGGCCCACCAAGGCGACGATCA
>CAZXKZ010000121.1:2977-7146 GCA_964641825.1 uncultured Bauldia sp. | reverse complement strand
TCGGACGAGCGCCGACCGTAACACCAACCTAGGCGCGGATCGCCTCGTATCGGCCCAGCCGGCCGGCACGCCGGTCGATGAAGTGGTGGTAGAGCGCCACATACGCATCGATCATGGCCGGGAACGTGAACTCCCTCGCGATCCTGGCACGGCCGTGGGCGCCCAGGCGATGCGCCAGCGCGGGATCGTCGAGCAGTTCCACCACCCGCATCTGCAACACAAGCGGATCGTTCGGCGGCACAAGGAAGCCGGACCGGCCCTCCTCGACCAGTTCGCGGTTGCCGGCGATGTCGGTGGCAACGACCGGCTTGCCGAGCGCCATGTATTCCATGATGGCGTTCGAAATGCCCTCGCTGTAGGAGGCGAGCACGCCCACGGTGAAGATGTTCGTGACCGCCTCCGCGTCCGCGCGGCGGCCGAGGAGCATGATCCGCGGGAACGCAGCGGCCGGATAGGCCCGCCGGAAGGCGTCGAGGCTCGGACCGTCGCCGACCGCAACTGCGGTCACATCATCGCGGGCGCGCGTCAGCGACACCGCCATATCGAGGAAGCTGCGGTAGTCCTTGTCGGGGCGGAAGGCGCCGACCATGCCGACGACATGGGGCGTCGTGATACCGAGCGATTGGCGGACCGCCTCCTGCGGCGGCAGCCCGGCAAGGCGCTCCGGATCGAAACCGTTGTAGATGCAAACCGATCTGCCGGGCGGCAGGCGGTAGGCGGCAATGCCGGCCTTCGAGTTGGCGACGGCGATGTCCGACCAGGGCAGCGTCAGCGCCGTGCGGAGGCGCATGTCGAACGAAAGCTCGGTCGGGGCATTGCGGAAGAAGCCGTTGACGAATACCGCGCCCGACAGCCGCGCGGCAGGCGCAGCATAAACGGAGCACATCGAGTTCCACGAGTGCACGATGTCGGGCTTCAGCTTCCGCACGAGGCGCCAGACCTTCACAAAATTAGACACGCTCGCGCCGCCTCTGTCACGCGGGATCGTGTGAACGGGAATGCCGGTGCCGGCCAGCGCGTCGTACTGGACGAGATTGGAGAGGACGACGACGTGGACGTCGATACCGGGCATCGCAGCGAGCCCGCGCGCGAGTTCGCAGAACTGCCGTTCCTTGCCGCCGGCGATAAGCGAATCGATGATCTGAACGATACGCATCAGTGCCGGCCGCCGTTTCCGTTGATGACAGGCTCGAGGCTCGCGATCAGCTCGCGTACCTTGGCCTCGCCGGAGTGGTGGGAGACGACGTAGTCGCGGCAACGCGCGATGAGCGCGTCGTAGGCGTCCGTTCCGAGGCGGTCGAGCCGGTCGATCTCAGCGGACAGTCCCTCGCCGTCCTCGGCGATGAGCCCCAGCCGGTAGCGCGTGAGGATGAGATCGGGATCGACGGCACGGCGGGCAATGACGGGTGTGCCGGCGAGCAGCGCCTCCAGGAAGGTGTTGGAGAAGCCCTCATAGCTCGAGGTCGACAGGAGCGCCCTGGCGTTGCTCAGAAATCCGTAGACCTCGGTGCGCGGCACGTAGCCGGCCATCTCGACGTTCGGAAGACGCCGGAGCACGGCGAGCGCCGCCTTCGTCTCTGGGTCGATGCTTGCGCTTTCGTTGCCGCCGATGCGGAAGCGCGTTGCCGGATGCGTCTCGGCGATCCGCGCGAGGAGCGGCATGTCCTTGGCCTTCTTGAACACGCCGAGCCAAGCGACATAGGAGCGCTCCGACCGCGGAGTGACCGGCAGCATATCGAGAGGAAGCTCGATCGGATTGTGCACGATGCTGCGTGCGGCGCGCGGGTAGCGCGCGGCCAGCGCGCCGGCCTGATACGCGTTCTGGCAGAGGAACGCCGCCGACCGGCCAAGGCCGTAGCGGAAGGCGACGCTTTCCCACGCGGAGAGCTTGGCCTTGTAGCGGTCGTCGGCATCGACATCACTGGCGAGTCGATGGACGAAGGGCACCTTCAGGCGCTCAGCGATCAGAGCCAGCATCCCGGTCTGCACGCCCGCGCAGGACTGAACGATGACATCAGGCGAGAACGCCCGCGCCGCGGCCAGCATGCTCGGAATGTACGAATAGAGGTACTTGGCGAACCGGACTCCGGCCTTCGGATCGTAGGTTTCGAGAAGTGTGCACACGTCCTGGTCGCCGACGTAGTCGCGCGCGCCTTTCCACGTGAGTACGCCAGCGCTATGGCCGGCCGCCTTCAGCGCGCCAAGCCAGGCGCCGAGCTCCACCGACCAGCCGCCGAAGGGATGGTTGGCATCGCGCAGCCGGTAAGGCAGGTCAAAATCCGCGAACAGAATCTTCATGGGCGCCCCCCGCCGGCGGTCCGCTCGGCAGCGAGATGCAGGCGCACGAGGTTCAGCATCACCGCGAGGATCGGGAAGAGCAGCATGTTGTCGACGGCGGGGAAAAACTGCCGTTCGGTCAGCGTGCCGACAAGGTACGCCACGGGGCACATGAACAGCGCCCAGTAGAGCGGGCTCCGCAGCCGCCGCCCCATGCGGAAGCTCCAGGCCAGCCACCACAGTATGGCGCCGATGAGCACGACCGTGAGGATGGCGCCGGCATCGAGGAAGAAATCGAAGAAAGCGTTATGCGCGTGGAGTGCCTGCAGGAGTTGGCCGGTCGGCCAGAGATCGGAGGTGAGGATGCCGTACCGTCCTGCCCCGAACAGGAACAGCATCGGATCCGCGCTCCATTCCGAGAACAGCGGAACCCAGAGGCGCGCGACACGGCCGGTAAAGAGGCTGTCCATCGACTGGACAGAGCCATCGTCTATGCCGACCGACAGCAGCGCCGAGACGGTTGGCCCGAGCCAAAAGCCGGAGGCGAGCGCCACGCCGACCGACCCCGCCACCAGCAGCCCGGTGCGCCTGATCAGCACCAGCGTGATGACCGCCGAGAGCGCGAACACCACGAGCGCGGAGCGTGACTGGAGGATGAGGATGACCAGCGCCGCGAGCCCGAGGTTCGCGACCGCGAACGGGCTGCGGTCGCGCGCGAGGTAGACCAGGATGGGGCCGACGGTCAGGTAGATCGTGCCGACCGTGTTGTAGTGCAGCCCGAGGTACTTCTCGCACAGCCGCTCGATGCCGTCGCGGCCCTGCCCCAGCACGCCCGGATCGAGCACGACAAGCGCCACGACGACCAGCGACAGGATGAAGATGCCGGACGCCAGCGCCATGAGGACGCGGCCGGTCTCGTTCCGCATGTACGCGACGATGAAGACGAACGGGACGAGCAGCAGCGCGTTCTTGACGTAGAAAGACAACGTGTAGCGGAGCGGATCGCCCTCGAACAGCGTCGGCAGCAGCGTGCTGAACAGCGGTACGTTGGGAATCGAGCGCAGGAACTCGAAGGTGAATAGAAGGAAGTAGGCGAGCAGGACGAGCTTGGCGCGCGCCTCGATCCGGTCGCGCGAGCGCAACATGCCGCCCTTGAAGATGGCGATCGCCAGCGTGAGGCCGAGGATGACGTTGACCGGCTTCAGGCCGGGAATGCCCGCGATGTTGTTGGCGAACAGCAGCGAATTGGCGAACGGTAGCGCGGCGATCCCGATGAGGAGCGCATTGTCGGGATCGCGTGCGATGAACAGCCCCGCGATCACCGCAACGGCGACAGCACACGCCAGCACCGGCGCGTACACGGCGATGACCGCCAGCACGACCGCCGCGAACAGCAGCATCATCGGCCATGTCAGCCGGCCAAGCGCGTCCGCCGCCGCGGTCACCTGCGGTACTCCGGGTCGAGCGCGGGATCGACGGCGTCGAGCGCATCCGTCGCCGTACGTCCCCTGCCATCGGCGGCCGCGGTCCAGATTTCGGTGAGGCGCTTCACATAGCTGCCAAGATCGAGCTTGCTGCGATGGAGGCGTCTGGCGTTCGCGCCGAGCCTGTCGCGCAGCGCCTCGTCCCCGATCAGCCGCGCAAGGGCGTCCGCCAGCGGTTCGGCCTTTCCGGGCGGAACGAGAAGGCCGGTGACCTCGTGCTCCACGATGTCGGGGATGGCGCCTACCGGCGTGGTGACGACTGCAACGCCGTGGCCGAAAGCCTCCACCACAGCGACCGGCAGGCCTTCGTCGAGCGAAGGCAGCACGAGGATGTCGGCGACGCTAAGCTTCTGTTGTACAGCCGTCTCGTCGATCCAGCCCGGAACATCGACACGTCCGCCGAGACCT
>CAZXKZ010000121.1:0-2967 GCA_964641825.1 uncultured Bauldia sp. | reverse complement strand
GCGGTGATGGCGGCGCGTGTGCCGGCAACATCGCCGTCGCCCGCAAGTGTCGCGGTCCATCCGGGGATGTCGCGCAGCCGCGCCAACGCTTCCAGCAACTGGGGCACGCCCTTCCGCGGCTCGAGCCTGCCGAGGAACAGGATCCTGCACCCTGCCCCATCGCGCACGGGCCGTTCCCCGGAGGGGGCGGCGGTGGCGTTGGCAAGCACAACGATACGGTCGCGCGCGCCGGGTGCCCGCTCGGCGATGAGGCTCCGCCAGAAAGAACCGAGGACAATGGTGGCCGAGGCGGACTCGAACATGTGCCGGATGGCGCGCGCCATGCGCGGCGACGAGCGTCCCCAGAACTGGTGGAACTCTGCGCCATGCAGGTGGATGACGTACGGCACGCCGAAAAAGCGTGCGAGAGCCGCGAGGCGGAGCTTGCGGACCGTGCTCCCGTCCGATGCGAGATTGATGTGGACGACGTCCACCCGGCCGAAAAGCAACGACGCCGTTGCGGTGCACAGCGCCACCGCGAAATAGAGGCCGCCGATGAGATAGGTGCCGGCCCTGCCGGGATAGGGCCCGCGGGTAGTGAGAGAGCGGACCGACAGGCCGTCGACCGGATGCCGTGCGAGTTCGGCGTAGACCTTGTCCCACAAGCGATCGATCCCGCCCGGACCGTTTGGCCCGAACGGAGTCAGTACGAGGACCCGGAGGGGGTGATGCTTCACAGCTTGCCGCATGCCTCAGACAGATTACAAAGCCGCCGTATTCTTGGCTTCGGTCGTATAATAGTTAACTATGCTTGAACAGCGCCCTTTGAATTAATCATGAATTCAATACAAACCGTCGAAGTCTGTCCGGTTTGAGTAGCGCGTGGTACCTACGCATGTATGAGGACACTCGGTAATCTGGCAAATACGGTCGATACGCTTCGGGGGATGTATGTGCGCTCCCCGCCCTGGTTGCGGCGCGCGCTGTCCACACCCCTCAGCACTCTTCCCGTCTCCATCCGCTACGGCCGCCAGTATTACGGCTGGCGCTCCAAGATCACCGGGTTGAGGCGCGACACCGGCGCCCGCGTCGCCTACGTCGAGGCCGAACGGGAAAGCCTGATCCGGGCAGCCGCCGGGGCGCCCCATTACAGCGAGATTTTCGCCCGTCTCTGGCCGGCAGGCGTCCCCTCCGATCAGGCGCTCGCCGCGGACTGGAACCGGATCCCGGTGCTCACCAAGGACATGGTGCGGGAGGCCGGCGACCGGCTGATCACACCGGGCTCCGAGCGCATGGGACGCGTCTCGACCTCCGGCTCGTCCGGCAAGCCGCTGGCGTTCCTGCAGGACGAGCGGCGGAGCGTCGCGGAGTTCGCCTACCACACCGACGTCTGGGCGCGGGCCGGCTACCGGCCCGGCGACCTGCGCTGCGTGTTCCGCGGCATGTATATCCACGACGGGTTGCGGCAGCACATGGAATACGAGCCCGCTCTGGGCGAGTTGCGCTGCTCGACCTTCGACCTGACCGACGAGCCGCTCACGCGCATCCTCGAAGCGATCCGCAAGCGCCGCATCCGCTTCATTCTTGGCTACAGCGGCACGATCTCGATCTTCGCTGCGTTCCTGGTGCGCACCGGCAACGCGCCGCTCCGCCAGATCAAGGGCGTTTTCCCGACATCGGAGAAGTTCTACCAGCATCATCGCGAGATCCTCGCCGAGGCGTTCCCCGAGGCGAAGATCATCCCGAGCTACGGCCTCAGCGAGAAGGTGGCCTTCGCCGCCGAACCCGAAGGCGAGCCCGGCGTCTACGAGTTCGACCCGACCTACGGCTACGTCGAACTTGTCGACGAGAACGACCAGCCGGTCGTCAATCCGGGTGAACGCGGGCGGATCGTCGGCACCGGCTTTATCTCCAGGGGCATGCCGCTGGTGCGCTACGACACCGGCGACGAGGCGACTCTCATCGAGGCGCCGACGCGCGAAAACGGCTACCGGCTGCGCACCGCCGAAATCACCTCGAAGCACCAATCCTACCTGGTGGCCAAGAGCGGCGCGGTCGTGTCGCCGGCGTCGCTGACGCCCAACTCGGAGACCTACCGCTACGTCTCGGAGTTCCAGTTCTTCCAGGAGCGGCCGGGGATCGCCGAGCTCAGGATCGCGCCTGCCGAGGGTGCGACGGCCGAGCAGGTGGAGACCTTCGCGGACGAAATGCGTTCGTATCTCGGCTCCACGCTCGATCTCGTCACCGTGCTGGTCGACAGCATCCCGCCGACCGCGCGCGGCAAGCGGAAAATGATCGAGCAGCGCATCCCCACCACCGCCCTCCAGGGCGCATGGGGACACTGGGTAGAGGCTTAGCGGTCCCGCGGTTGCGGGGAGATGTGACCATGCCGCCCCGGCGGCGCGGAGGAGGAGAGTAGCCGGACGTCATCTTGCGGGAGCCCTCTCCCGCCCAAGCAAGGCGACGGCAGGAGTTTGACGATGCCGATAGTCAAGAATGCGCTCGACCTGATCTTCCAGAACCTCTTCTTCGAGGTGGGCGATCTCATCCCTGCCGGCCAGTTCTTCGTGAAGCTCGAAGGCTATAACGTCACCGGGTCGATCAAGATCAAGCCTGCACTGTTCATGATCGACGACCTCGAACGGCGCGGGCTGATCGTGCCGCACCGCTCCACGATCGTGGAATCATCTTCGGGCAACCTCGGCATCGCGCTCGCGCTCATCTGCAAGCTGCGCGGCTACCGTTTCATCTGCGTGACCGACCCCAACGTCTCCTCGCACAACCGGCGCGGCATCGAGGCCTACGGCGGCGAGGTGCATGTCGTGGACAAGCGCGACCCGCAGGGCGGTTTCCTCGCCTCGCGGCTCGCCTACATCAGCGACCTGCTCGCCGCCAACCCGGACTACGTCTGGCTGAACCAGTACGCCAATCCCGCGAACATCCGCGCCCACGCGCAATGGACCGCCGCCGAGATCCTGGCAGAGTTCC
>CAZXKZ010000120.1:0-7261 GCA_964641825.1 uncultured Bauldia sp. | reverse complement strand
GTAAAGGCCGTCATCATCGCGTCGAACTGAAATTCGGCGTCGTGCAGGCGGCGGGCGACGAGGGCATGCCGGTGGCAATCTCGTTCACGGTGGAGACCGATGGACGGCTGCCGACCGGCGAGACGCTGCAGCACGCGATCGAGACGGTCGATGCCGAGACCGACCGCGGGCCTGCGTACTACATGATCAACTGCGCGCACCCGACCCACTTCGCCGGCCTCCTCGAAGCCGGCGAGCCGTGGACGGCGCGCATCCGCGGGCTCCGCGCGAACGCCTCGCGCATGAGCCACGCGGAACTCGACAACGCCACCACCCTCGATGCCGGCGACCCGGCCGAGCTCGCCTGCCAATACCGGAGCCTCACCCGCAAGCTCCGCAACCTGAACGTGCTCGGCGGATGCTGCGGCACCGACCACCGACACATTGAGCAGATCGGCCTCGCCTGCGCACCTGACCGGCACGACCGGGCGGCCTGATCCGGCCCATTCCCCACGACAGAGCGCCGCCGCCAGTGGCGGCGGCGCTCCGCTTGCGGCATAGTCGCCCCGCCCGGCCGTCCGGCCGGGATTCCAGCGGGAGACGCGCGTGAACGCGCCGGTCCAGAACAAGAGTTTCGGCGATCATGGCGCCGATGCGACGGTCTTCGCGGTGCTCATCGCGATCGGCGTGTCGCACGCGCTGAACGATACCATCCAGTCGCTGCTGATGAGCATCTACCCGATGCTGCGCGACTCGTTTTCGCTCGACTACAGCCAGGTCGGGCTGATCTCGTTCACGTTTCTGATCACCGCATCGCTGCTCCAGCCGGTGGTCGGCATCATCACCGACCGCAGGCCCATGCCCTACTCGCTACCCATTGGCATGGGCGCGAGCTTCTGCGGCCTGCTTCTGCTCGCCTACGCGCCGAGCTTCAGCTTCCTGCTCGTCGCAGCGGCCTTGATCGGACTGGGATCGGCGGTCTTCCACCCGGAGGCATCGCGCGTCGCGCGGCTGGCCTCCGGCGGGCAGTACGGGTTCGCGCAATCCATCTTCCAGGTCGGCGGCAACTTCGGGAATGCGATCGGACCGCTGCTGGCGGCGGCGTTCATCGTGCCGTTCGGCCAGACGAGCATCGCCTGGTTCTCCGTGCTGGCGCTGGTCGCCATCTTCGTGCTGTGGCGCATCGGAAGCTGGTACCAGCGCACCCACTTCACGCTCGCCGCCACGGCTTCAAAGACCGCGCCGCGCGTGACCCGTGCCCCCGGCCTCAGCCGCTCGCGGGTCGTCGTCTCGATCATCGTGCTGCTGCTTCTGATCTTCTCGAAGTTCTTCTACCTGGAGAGCTTCCGCAGCTATTACACCTTCTACCTGATCGACAAATTCGGGGTGGACATCCAGATCTCGCAAGTGCTGCTGTTCGTGCAGCTTTTCGCGATCGTGGTCGGTACGCTGATCGGCGGACCGATCGGCGACCGGATCGGCCGCAAGATCGTGATCTGGGTGTCGATCCTCGGCGTGCTTCCGCTGACGCTGATCCTGCCGCACGTCGGGCTGGTCGCGACCGTGATCCTTACGATCCCGATCGGCATCATCCTCGCTTCGGCATTCCCCGCGATCGTCGTCTACGCGCAGGAACTCCTGCCGGGACGCGTGGGCATGGTCTCCGGGCTGTTCTTCGGACTTGCCTTCGGTTTCGGCGGCATCAGCGCGGCGGCGCTCGGCGAACTCGCCGACCTGACGAGCATCGAGTACGTCTACCAGGTCTGCGCGTTCCTGCCCGCCATCGGGCTGCTCACCATCCTGCTGCCGAACATCGAAGGCCAGAAGCGGTAGGCGCTAAGTCTTGAGGTATGCGGCGAAGGCGTCCTTGTAGTCGGGATGCCAGCGCGACAGCGGCGGCCGGTTCTCCGTGATGTCGCCCGCGGCCCATGCGATGCGCTTGGCGTCGACCGTGCTCGACACCTCGTTGTCCGGACAGATGATGTAGAAGTCGCCGCGCCCGACGCGCTCGAGCAGCATGTCGACGACCTGGTCCGGCAACCATGCGCCCGCCGGTTTCTCGGCGCCGGGCTTCGCCGTGAGGGGCGTATGCACCCAGCCCGGCACGAGAAGGTGGGCGCTCAAGCGGCAACCCGGCGTGTTGCGGAGCACATGCTGCAGGCCCTCGGTGACAACTTTCACGCCGGCCTTGGACACGTTGTAGGCCGTGTCACCCGGCGGGCAGGTGATCCCCTGCTTCGAGCCGGTGTTGATGATGAGGGCGTCGGTGCCTTGCGCGATCATGTCCGGCGTGAAGACGTGGACGCCGTTGATGACGCCCCAGAGATTGGTGCCGAGGACGCGCTGCCAGCCCTCGTAGTTGTCGAAGGGGCCGCCACCGTTGCCGATGCCGGCATTGTTCATCAGCACCGCCACCTCGCCGAAGGCGTCGTACACCGTCGCCTTGAGCCGCTCGACCTCGTCCTTGCGGCTGACATCGGTGGCGATGGCGAGCACCTCGGCACCGCCGTCCTCGAGGATCGCGCGGGCGGCAGCGTCGAGGTCGTCCTGCCTGAGATCGGCGATGGCGACACGGAGGCCGAGGCTGTGGAAGCGCCGGGCCGCGGCAAGCCCGATGCCGCTCGCCCCGCCGGTGACGACAGCGACGCGGCCGGGCGCGATGGCGGGATGCTGAGGCATGGCTCACTCCTGATCGTGGATTTCAGGAGACGCGCTAGCACCGGCGGCGCCGGCAAGTCGAGCCGGAAATCCAGGACCGGATGCGTTCGGTTTTACGCAGCGGCGCCGCGGCTGCCGCTCACCCGCTCCTCGAACTCGGCGAGCAGCATCGGGCGGCCGTACATGTAGCCCTGGTACGCATGGCAACCGAAGCGGCGCAGGAGCAGCGCCTGCATCTCGTTCTCGACGCCCTCGGCGATCGCCGATACGCCGAGGTTGCGGGCGATGTTGAGGATGGTCTGGACGATGACGCGGTCGTTCGGATCGGTCTCGATGTCGTTCACGAACGAGCGGTCGATCTTCAGCGTGTCGATCGGCAGGCGCTTCAGGTGGGACAGCGACGAGTAGCCGGTTCCGAAATCATCGAGGGCGATGCGGACGCCGAGCTGCTTCAGCGCCTGAAGGGTGATCTCGACCTCCTCGACGTTGTCGATCATCACGCGCTCGGTGATCTCAATGGTGAGCCGCTCGGAGGGAGCGCCCGTCGCCCGGATCGCATCGACCACCAGCGCCGACAGCCCGGCATCGAGCTTGCGGTTGCCGATGTTCACGGACAATTGCAGCCGGTTGAGCGGCGGGGAATCGCTCCAGCTCCTGAGCGTGGCACACGCCTCGGCGAGGACGAACGCATCCACCTGGCGTCCAAGTCCCGCGCTTTCGGCCAGCGGAATGAAGACCGACGGCATCAACTGGCCGAGCCGCGGATGATCCCAGCGCAGGAGCGCCTCCACGCCGAAGCAAGTTCCGGCATCGTCGACCTGCGGCTGATAGACCAGCGAAAGCTTGCCGCCCTCCAATGCTTCACGGAGCTCCATGGTCAGCGTGAGCTGCTCCTCGAGGTCCTCCTGCATCTCCGGCGCGAACACCGAGGTTGCGCCGCGGCCCGCTGCCTTGGCCTGGTACATCGCCATGTCGGCGCGCTTGAGCAGCTCGTCGGCGCCGAGGGCGCCGCCGCTGAAGAGCGCGACGCCGATGCTGGCCGACGTGCGGAACGGGAAGCCGTCGAGTACGAAGGAATCGGCGATGGCGGCATGGATGCGGTCGGACAGCCCGCGCACCCTGTTCTCGGCGGCCACCTCGCTCCGCCCGACGTTGCGCACCAGCACGACGAACTCGTCGCCGCCGAGGCGCGCGACCATGTCATCCGCCGACATCAGCGGCTTCAGCCGCTCGGCAACGCCGCACAGCAGCCGGTCACCAAAATGATGGCCCTTGGTGTCGTTGAGCACCTTGAACTGGTCGAGGTCGATGAACAGGAGCGCGCTCCACGGGCAGCCTTTCGACGTCCCCCCCGTGGTGGTCAGCGCGGACACGAGGGCAGCGCGGTTGGGAAGCCCGGTGAGCGTGTCGCGATAGGCGAGATCATAGATGCGTTGCTCGGCGCGCTTCCGTTCCGTCACATCGACAAGGTACCCCTGCCAGAGAACGGAGCCGTCTGGCTGAGGCTGCGGCACGGCATGGCTGTAGATCCATTTCTCGACGCCATCGATCGAGCGAACGCGGAACTCATCCTGGCAGGGCCGCGTGGTCTCTACGGCTTCGGCAAACAGATGCCGCACGCGCCCGATGTCATCGGGATGGACCAGGGCCTCGAGGATGGAGACATCCTCCGCGACCTCGGACGGGCGGACACCAAATATCTGCACGAGCCCTTCGCTGGCATAGAGCATCGAAGCCTTGCCGTCGGGCCGCGCGCAGGCCTGGTAGAGACAGCCCGACACCACAGACGCGATCTGGTCGTAGCGCTCCTGCAACTGGAAACGGCGCACCGTGTCGGTGACTTCGCGGAGCGTGCCATCGTAGTAGAGCGGCTCCCCGGTCCTGGGATCGCGCACGAGGCGGGTGTTCTCCTCGATCCAGATGCGCTCGCGCGTCTTGTAGCGATAGACCTCGGACCGGGCATTGATGACCTTGCCGTGCTGCGCGATCATCTCGTTGATCTCGGCGCGACGGTTGGGATCGACGTACCACCTGCCACTGATGTCGTTCACCTCGGCCAGCATCTCGGCCTCCGTCTCAAATCCGTTGAGACGGACCAGTGCCGGGTTGGCGCTGATCATGCGACCGTCGATGGTGGAGCGGAACACGCCCTCCGAGATATTGTCGTAGAGATCCTCGAAGCTCTGCACCGACCGGCGCGTAGCGGCGAGCGCCAGGTGCCGGTTGAGGGCGAGGCAACCGAGTCCGGCGGCCAGCAGCGCCAGGCCACCGGCGAGAAAGAGCCCGACGTGCGCCGGGTCGAACTGGAGAAGGTCCATGGACAGCAGCCACCGATCGCCCGCGAACGGCGAGCATGGGCTTTCCTGCCGGAGAAACCGAAAAATACGATAAGGCCGACTAAGAAAAATCGCCTAAAATTGAATGGAATGGCGCGGCCACCCGCAGCCTAGCCGGCAGTATCCTGCGAAATCGGGGCCTGGAACGTGTAGCCCATGTCCCACGGGAAGTAGATCCAGGTGTCCTGGCTCACTTCCGTGATGAAAGTATCGACCAGCGGCCGGCCGGCGGGCTTGGCATACATCGTGGCGTAGTGGCACTTCGGCACCATTTCGCGGACGAGCCGGGCCGTCTTTCCGGTATCGACCAGGTCATCGATGACCAGGACGGCAGCGCCCTTGCCCTCGGCGAGGTCGATGATGTCCCGCGAAACAGGCTTCAGGACCTTGAGGCCGCCCTGCTCCTTGTAGTCGTGGTAGGACGCGACGCAGATCGTCTCGATGAGACGGATGCCGAGCTCCCGCGCGATGATGGCGGCCGGAACCAGCCCGCCGCGCGTGACGCACACGATGGCCTGCCACTGTCCCTGACCGGACAGCCGCCAGGCCAGGGCACGGGCGTCCCGGTGAAACTGATCCCAGGAAACCGGAAACGCCTTCTCGGCCCGCGATGGCTCCGACATCATGCCCCCCCTCGAAACAGTGCGCGGACAATTGGCCTGCACCGGCGCTCCCGGCCAATCTAGCCGAGCGGAAATCCACAGGGAAATGGGAGAATCAGACCGGGATGCCGAGGCCGGCCTTCACCGTGCGCAGCATGGCGTTCACCTCGGCCTCGGCTTCGGCCAGCCGGGATTCGTCCCGCGAGCGCAAAACCAGCGTCGTGGTGAAGCCGACCCCTTCATCGAAGCGCGGATAGCTCCCCATGCTGACGTCGGGGAAGCGCTTCTGCACCGCTGCGAACGGACCGCCGAGATCGCCTTCCTTCACGCCGGCGTCGATCGAGCGGGACAGCATCTTCCTGCCCGTGGCCAGCCGCGGCGTGATCGCATCGAGCATGGCGTGCATGATCTGCGGGACACCGGCCATGACATGGACGTTGCCGATGGAAAACCCCGGCGCCTTGGAAACGGAATTGGGAATGAGCTCGGCGCCCTTCGGGATGCGCGCCATCCGCAGCCGCGCCTCGTTGAGGGCGGCCTTCGGGATACGCTCCAGCAGCATGGCGACTGCCCGCTCGTCCACCGCGATCGGAACGCCGAAGGCCGTCGCAACCGCATCAGCGGTGATGTCGTCGTGGGTGGGGCCGATGCCGCCGGTGGTGAAGACGTGGGTGTAGCGGGCGCGGAGCGCATTCAGCCCGGCCACGATCTCATCCTCCACGTCGGGAACGACGCGAACTTCGCGGAGGTCGATGCCGGTTGCGGTCAAGTATTCGGCGATATAGCCGATGTTCTTGTCCTTGGTGCGCCCGGAAAGGATTTCGTCGCCGATGATGAGGAGCCCGGCGGTGACGACCGCTGTATCTGCACCTGTCGCCATGCGTCAGTTTCCTTGCTGTCATTCCCGCGGAGGCGGGAATCTAGTAACCGCCGGCCAGAATAGCTATGCCGAGCCACATGCGCTTCCCCTCCCCCCTCACCGAAGGCACGCTGGTCCGCCGCTACAAGCGGTTCCTGGCCGACGTGCAGTTGCCGAGCGGCGAGATCGTCACGGTCCACTGCGCCAACCCCGGTTCGATGATCGGATTGGCGGAACCCGGAATGCGGGTGCTCCTGTCGCGCGCTGCGAACCCGGCGCGGAAGCTGCAGTGGTCGTGGGAGCTGGTCGAAGCGGACGGCGCGCTGGTGGGGATCAATACGGCGTACCCCAACCGCATCGTGGAGGACGCCATCGCGTCGGGGGCGATCGGCGAGCTCGCCGGCTACGACACCATCCGCCGGGAGGTGCGCTACGGCATTAACTCGCGGATCGACCTGCTGCTGTCGGCCGCCGGCAGGCCGGACGCCTATGTCGAGGTCAAGAACGTTCACCTGTCGCGGCGCAAGGGACTGTCGGAATTCCCCGACTCGGTGACGGCGCGCGGCGCCAAGCACCTTGCGGAACTCTCCGCGATGGTGGCGGCCGGCCACCGCGCCGCGATGTTCTACCTGATCCACCGCGGCGACACCGACGCCTTCGCGCTGGCGCGCGACATCGATCCGGCATACGCCGCCGCCTTCGACCGGGCGCTGGCGGCGGGGGTCGAGATGCTGGCCTACGGCTGCCGCGTCAGCGCCGACGGCGTCGAGATCGCGGGCCGCATCCCCGTCCTCGGCTGACGCTTGCGCGGCTGTGGCAAAGCCGCC
>CAZXKZ010000119.1:2677-7268 GCA_964641825.1 uncultured Bauldia sp. | reverse complement strand
AACGCGATCACCATCGACGGCGACACTTCGACCTCCGACACGCTGCTCCTGTTTGCGACCGGGGCGCAGCCGCTGCCCAGGATCAAGAACGCCGGCGACAAACGCCTCACCGCCTTCCGCGCGGCACTGGACGACCTGCTCCGCGACCTTGCCCACCAGGTGGTGCGCGATGGCGAGGGCGCGCGGAAGTTCGTCGAGGTCCGCGTAACGGGCGCATCGTCAAGGAAATCGGCGCGACGGGTCGCCATGTCGATCGCCAACTCGCCATTGGTGAAGACGGCGATCGCCGGTGAGGACGCCAACTGGGGCCGCGTGGTGATGGCCGTCGGCAAGGCGGGCGAGCCTGCTGACCGCGACCGCCTGTCGATCTGGTTCGGCGATATCCGCGTGGCCGCCAAGGGTGAACGCGACCCCGGCTACTCGGAGGACGCGGCGTCGGCCTACATGAAGAACGACAACATCGTGATCACTGCCGACCTCGGCATCGGCAAGGGCCGCGACACGGTGTGGACGTGCGACCTCACCAAGGAATACGTCGCCATCAACGGCGATTATCGTTCGTGAGGCTGGTCCTCGTCGCCGCCTGCGCGCTCATCGATATCGACCGGCGTGTGCTGATCTCGCAGCGGCCCGAGGGCAAGCCGATGGCGGGCCTGTGGGAGTTTCCGGGCGGCAAGGTGGAGGATGGCGAGACGCCGGAGGCGACGCTCGTGCGCGAGCTTCGCGAGGAACTCGGCATCGTGACATCGGAGAAGTGCCTGGCGCCGCTGACGTTCGCCAGCCACACGTATGAGGCGTTCCATCTGTTGATGCCGCTCTACGCGTGCCAGCGCTGGTCGGGCATCCCGGAGCCGCGCGAAGGGCAGGCGCTGAGGTGGGTGCGCGGGACCGACCTTCGCAGCTATCCGATGCCGGAAGCGGACGTGCCGCTCATCCCGGCATTAATCGAATATTTGTAATCATTGCGGAGGATTTGTCCGTGTTCGCCCACTCGGCGAGACGGGGCAGTCCTCATCATGACATCCCATCACAGCGACATTCTCCTGCCGCGCGACGCATGGAGCGGGGCGCTCCAGCGGAGCCGGCTGGTTTCCTTCGTGCCGATCGTCGTGGCGCTTCTCGGCGTCGCCGGCATCCTGCTCGGCGGCATCTCCGTTGGTCCGCGCACGTTGGAACGCGCGGCAGCGACGGCGATCGATCCCGTGACCACCGGCTCCATCGCGACGCCGGAAGGGCAGCGTCGCGCGATCGAAATGCTCGACCGCTAGCCGCCCGCCTTTTCGCCTGCGGGACGTTCGGTCGTTCCGAGCGCGTCGGCGAGGCGCGTCGTTGCACTTCCCGGACGCAGCGGCTTCTGCTGGCTCTCGTGCGGCGCCCAGCCCGACAGCGAGATGACGTCGAAGGTGGCGCGCACACGCCCGTCGGGGTCGCTGAATCTCTCCGCATAGACGGCGGCCGTTCCCGCAAGCAGCGATCGTGATATCGGCGTGCGGCTCCGTTCACGGAGTGCGTTGGTGGCGCCCACGGCGCGCAGGTCGCGCATCAGCGCCAGGGCGCTGTCGTAGCGGACGATCCTGCGGTCGGCATCGATGACGGGAAGCGCAAAGCCGGCGCGCTGGAGGAGGGCGCCGACGGCGCGCAGGTCTGCGAAGGGCGCGACGCGCGGGCTGGCGCCGCCGGTCAGTTCGGAATCGGCGGTGGTCAGCGACTGGCGAAGCTCGGTCAGCGTTTCGCCGCCGAGAAAGGCGGCAAGGAGGAGGCCGTCAGGCTTCAGCACGCGGCGGATCTGGGCGAGTGTCCCCGGCAGGTCGTTGACCCAGTGGAGCGTCAGCACCGAGACGACCAGATCGAGGCTGCCGGGCGCGAAGGGCAGGAACTCGGGGTCGGCGACGATATCCGGCTTCGTCCCGGCGATCCGGTCCATGCGGACGATGGTGCCAACCTGGCCGGTGGCGAGCAGGCGCGCGGCGACTGCCGGTGAAGGGCTGATGTCGAGCGCAAGGGCGAAGTCGCGCCGGACAGCCGCCAGGCGGTCGGCGAGATCGTCGGCAATGGCGTGGAGCAGGAAGTCCGCGCCCGGCGCGGGGCTGCGGAGCGCGCGGCGGCGGTGCGCGTCACGGGCGGACTGGTCGAAAAGGCGGGGCGGGCCGCTCATCCGGCACGTTATGGCGCGGGTGCCGCTATCCGGCTAGTCTTGCCGACCCATGGACGGCGAAGCTGACTCCCTCGAACAAACGCATCTGTTGGCGCGGATGGCGTCCGGCGCGGCGTGGCTCGCCCGCAAGGGCATCGATATCGCGTTGCCGCCGCAGTGCCTCGCCTGCGACCGTCCGACTGCGGTTCATGGTTCGCTCTGCGCCGGGTGCTGGTCGCGCCTGCGGCTGATCGAAAAGCCGTACTGCGTCCGCCTCGGTGTTCCGTTCACCTACTCCATCGGCGAAGGCGCCCTTTCGGCGGAGGCGATCGCCGATCCGCCGCCGTTCGACCGCTGTCGTGCGGTCGCGGTCTTCGACGACGTGGCGCGGAAGCTGGTGCATGGGCTCAAGTACCGCGACCGGCTGGAGCTGGCGTCGTGGATGGCGGGCTGGATGCGGCGAGCCGGCGCGGACATCGTCGCCGGTGCTGACATCATTGTGCCCGTCCCGCTCCACCCGCGGCGGCTGTGGTGGCGGAGGGCGAACCAGTCGGCGTTGCTGGCACAGGGCGTCGCGACCGCCGCGGACATTGCCTTCGCACCGCTCGCGCTGCGGCGGATTCGCGCGACCGAGCAGCAGGTGGGCCTGACGCCCGACCAGCGCGACCGCAACGTCCGCGGGGCCTTCCTGGTGCCGCCGGATGCCCGGATTTCCGTTGCCGGACGCCGGGTTCTCCTCGTGGACGACGTCTATACGACCGGGGCGACGGTGAAGGCGGCGACGCGGGCGCTGCTCAGGGGAGGCGCGGCGGCGGTCGACGTGCTGGTGTTCGCACGGGTTGTCCGCGGGGCCGTCTGACCGATATTCTGGCCGCATGAAGCAAGGTTTCGGAACGTGAGCGTTTTTCGGGCTGCCGCCGTGCAGATGAGGAGCGGCGTGGACGTGGCCGCCAACGTGGCCGAGGCGGAAAGCCTGATCCACGCCGCGGCCGCGGCCGGCGCGGTGTATGTGCTGACGCCGGAAATGACCACGATCCTCGACCGCGACCGTGGTCGTATGCTGGCGGCAATCGATACGGAGGAGCGCGAGCCGTCGCTCGGTCGCTTCCGTGCGCTCGCGGGAGAGCTCGGCATCCATCTCCACATCGGCTCGATGGCGATCAGGCTGCCGGGCGCGGGCGAAGGGGGCGAGGATGCTGTCGCCAACCGCTCGTTCCTGATCGGCCCGGATGGCCGCATCGAAGCGGTCTACGACAAGATCCATATGTTCGACGTCGATCTGGCCGGCGGCGAAAGTTACCGCGAATCGCGCCTCTACAAGCCGGGGGGTGCTGCGATCGTGGCCGACCTGCCGTGGGCGCGGCTCGGGCTGACGGTCTGTTACGACGTGCGTTTCCCGCTGCTCCACCGGATGCTGGCCGAGGCTGGAGCCTCGATCATCGCCGTGCCTGCGGCCTTCACCCGGACGACCGGGGAGGCGCACTGGCACATCCTGCTGCGGGCGCGGGCGATCGAGACAGGCTCGTTCGTCATCGCGGCGGCGCAGGGCGGCGCGCATGCGGACGGCCGCGAGACGTTCGGGCACTCGATGATCATTGATCCGTGGGGCGCCATCCTGGCGGAGGCCGGTGTGGAGCCAGGCTTCATCCTTGCCGACATCGACCCCGCGGCCAGCGCGCAGGCGCGCAGGCGCATTCCGGCGCTTGCCAATGCGCGCGCGTTCACCCCGCCGTCCGATCCGGCGCCCCGTCTCAAGTCGGTGGCATCGGCGTGATCCGCTACACCCTCCGCTGCGAGCGGGAGCATGAGTTCGATGGGTGGTTCCGGTCCAGCGCCGACTACGACCGTGCTGCTGCGGCCGGCGAGAACGCGTGTCCGGTGTGCGGTTCGACCAAGGTCGAGAAGGCGCTGATGGCGCCCTCGGTGAGCGGCACGAAGAAGGGCCGTGACAGCGGGAAGCCCGACGAGAAGATGATGCTGGCAGCGCCCGATCCGCGCAGCGTCGCCATGCGCGAGATGCTGAAGGAGTTCCGCAAGCGGGTGACCGAGAATGCGGATTATGTCGGCGACAAGTTTGCCGAGGAGGCGCGCAAGATCCACTACAACGAGGTGGAGGCGCGCGGCATCTATGGCGAGGCCACGCCCGACGAGGCGCGCGAGCTCCACGAGGAAGGCATCGAGTTCCAGCCCCTGCCGCGGATCACTGACGACCGGAACTAGTCTCGCGTCGCCGTCATCATGTAGTTGACGTCGAGGTCGCCGGTGAGGCGGAACTCGTCGGCAAACGGGACATACATCACGCCGGTTTCGGCAGCGGGAGCGAGGCCTGCGGCGATAAAGGCCGAGCGGAGCTCTGCCGGCGTCACCAGCCTGTCGTAGGTGTGGGTGCCGCGCGGCAGCCAGCGCAGCACGTACTCCGCGCCGATGATGGCGAGCAGGAAGGCCTTCATGGTGCGA
>CAZXKZ010000119.1:0-2667 GCA_964641825.1 uncultured Bauldia sp. | reverse complement strand
ACCAGCGTTGCAGCTGTGGCAACGAAGGCGCGCACGTCGGTCACGTGCTCGACCACCTCGAGGATCATCACGACGTCGAAGCGCTCGCCGGCGGCGGTGAGGTCCTCCGCCGCGGCGATGCGGTAGTCGATGGCGAGGCCCATCTCGGCGGCGTGAATGCGTGCGGCCTCGATCACTGGCAGGGATGGGTCGATACCTACGACCGTGGCGCCCATGCGCGTGAGCGGCTCGGTGAGCAGGCCGCCACCGCATCCGACGTCGAGGATGCGCAGCCCTTCCAGTGCCCGCGCGTCCTTCGGGTTGCGGCCGAACCGTGCCGCGATCTCGCCCTTGATCCAGGCGAGCCGCACCGGGTTGAACTTGTGGAGCGGCGCCATGGGTCCGCGCTCGTCCCACCACTTGGCGGCAAGCGCGGAAAAGCGGGCGACCTCCTCAGTGTCGACCGAAGTGCCGATTGTGCGATCGTCGGCCATCAGCCGTTCCATCCTGAAAGGGTGAGCGCCTCGCCGAGCGCGGCATCGCGGACTTCGTCGGAAAGCTGCTTGTCGTCGACCGCGCGGGCCAGAACCATGCCGCCGACCGCCAGCGCGACAAGCGCCAGTGCGCGTTCGCGCTCCGAACGCTTCGCCGGCTTCAGGTTTGCCGCAAACACTCCGGCCATCATCTCCAGCACCTGGCGGAACGCCTTCTTCACCGCGCCCTTGCCGCGGGCGACGTCGGACGGCAACGCGATCATCGGACACGATGCCTCGCGGTCGCCGTAGTGGTCCTTCGACAGATAGGCGTCAAGGATCATCCGGGCGAGGTCCGGGCCTTTGGCTTTCGGGTCGATGTGCTTCGCCTGCCACGGCTCGGGCTCGTCACTATGGATGAATTCCAGGACGGCCGCGCTGTAGAGTTCTTCCTTGGCGGTGAAGTGCTTGTAGAAGCCGCCGTGGGTGAGGCCGGCGTCGCTCATGATCTCGCCGATCGTGACATCGGCGAAGCCGTTGCGATTGAACAGGCGGCGGGCGCTCTTGATGATGCGGGTGCGGGTTTCCTGCTTGTGCTCGGCGGTATAGGGCATGGCGCTTCTCCTTCGGCCAGAGCCATACCCTGTACCCAAAAGATGTTCTTGAACATCTTTTGGATGCCTCTCCTATGAGTGTCCCCGAAGACGGCGGCGATGCCGCACAACCACGGAGACCTCCGATGACGATGCTGCCTTTCACGCTTCAAGTCGATCCGACGCCGGCCACGTTCCTGTTCACCGTCCAGGGGCCGCTCGCGGCCAAGGACCTGGAGGGTGCGCGTGTGGCCCACAATATGGCTGCCGGTTCGGATCAGGGTGTTGCCGCCGCCCGCTCGTTCAGCGACCTCAGTCATGCGGTGTACGTGCCGGTCAAGGCGAATGGCGCCGGTGCCGGCGAGCTTCTTATCATCGACTACTGGAGCAACCCTGCCGGCATCGGCCGGTTCTTCTCCGACCCTGAGGTCCAGCAGGGCGGCGCGACGATCTATCGCGATCGCGAAGCCACCGTCTGGGAAAGGTCGCCAGGTCTGCCGCAATTCAGCCTGCCGGCGCCAAACGGCAGGAACGAGAGGTACGTCGGCATCGCGCGCGGGCCGATCGCGTCGCGGGAAAAGGCCGAGCAGATTCTCACCGAGGCGCTGCGGAAACGGGTGAGCATAGCCCGCGCGAAAGGACTGATGTCGCGCGAGTGGTTCTTCCGGGCAAGCCGGCCGGGCGAAAGCCCCTCGCTGGAAGCCATCGGCGTCGACGTCTGGTTTGACGCGGACGGTATGCGGGAAATCTACGCCGACCCGGCCGAGATGGAGGTGCTCGACGGCCTGTTCACCGGCATGCCGCAGACCTCCGTCTGGAAGAAGCCGGCCGGCGCATGGGTGGAATGGTAGCCTGAGGAGGTGTCCTGGGGGATGGCCGGATGAATCGATCCGGCCGTCCCTGATCTAGCTTAGACGCCGGTTGCCATTGCTCCGCGCCGGTCCTGCCGTTATGAAGGCGCGCCCTTTTCCGGGCGGGAAGCGCGGGCGAACACGATAAGCAATGCCACGTCTGGTGATGAAGTTCGGCGGGACGTCCGTCGCCGATATCCCGCGCATCAAGAACGTAGCCCGCCACGTCAAGCGGGAGGTCGACGCCGGCTTCGAGGTCGCGGTCGTCGTCTCCGCCATGGCTGGAACCACCAACCAGCTCGTCGCGTGGACACGCGAGGCCTCGCCGCTCCATGACGCTCGCGAGTATGACGCGGTCGTGGCGGCCGGCGAGCAGGTCACGTCCGGCTTGCTGGCGATCGCGCTCCAGGACATCGGCATCAACGCCCGCTCCTGGCAGGGCTGGCAGATTCCGCTGAAGACGGATGGCGCCCACGGCGCGGCCCGCATCGTCGAGATCGACGGCGAGGAGATCATCCGCCGCATGGGGCAGGGGCAGGTCGCGGTCATTGCCGGCTTCCAGGGCATCGCGCCGGATCACCGCATCGCCACGCTCGGACGCGGTGGTTCCGACACCAGCGCGGTGGCGCTGGCCGCGGCACTGGAGGCCGACCGCTGCGATATCTACACGGACGTCGACGGTGTCTACACCACCGACCCGCGCATCGAGCACAAGGCGCACCGCCTCGACCGCGTCTCCTACGAGGAGATGCTGGAGATGGCCTCGCTCGG
>CAZXKZ010000118.1:0-7275 GCA_964641825.1 uncultured Bauldia sp. | reverse complement strand
TGCCGAGAAATAGGAATCGACCAGAAGCCCGGTGCGCTGCCGGATCAGCGGCTGGTGGCCGGCGGCGACGAGGGCGCGGCAGGCCGCTGCGCCGCGCCGGTCCTGCCAGACGATCGCGTTGTGGATCGGGCGGCCGCTGCGGCGCTCCCAGAGCACCGTCGTCTCGCGCTGGTTGGTGATGCCGATCCCGGCCACGTCGCCGACCGCGCGCTTCGCTTCCGCAAGCGCGCCGCTCATCACCGCGACGGTCGCGCGCCAGATCTCCTCCGGGTCATGCTCGACCCAGCCGGGCTTCGGGAAGTACTGCCGGAACTCCTTCTGCGCGACACCGAGGACACGGAGCCGGCGATCGAACACGATCGCGCGCGACGAGGTGGTGCCCTGGTCGATGGCAAGGACGAAGGACGGCTTCATGTGGCGAGCGCTGGACCTTGCTGGCGATGCGGACGGAGCAAGCGGCAACAGCGCCCCCTCCGTCAAGCCGCCGTGTGCGCGGAAAGATCGAGCGTTACCCGGACGAGAGCGCTCTCGCCTGGCGTCTCGCGCCTGAAGCCGAGTGCATCGGCCAGCCCCAGCATGGCAGCGTTGGATGCCAGGACATCGCCATGGATCAGGCGAAGGCCCACCCGCCTCGCATAGGCGATGAGATGCTCCATGAGGAGCGAGCCGAGGCCGCGGTTGTGGAGGTCCGAGCGCACCATGATCGCAAACTCGGCAGTCTCGTTCTCAGGATCCGATACGAGCCGCGCCACGCCGGCGATCGCAGGCTCCGGCGAGCCCGCCGCCAGCACCGCGACGAGCGCCATTTCGCGGGCATAATCGATCTGTGACAGGCGGGCAGCGAGCTGGCCGGGAAACTCCTTCAGCGATCCGAGGAAACGGAAGCGCACGTCCTCCGGGTCGGATTTCCTGAGCATGTCCCCGAGCAGCGGGGCATCCTCCGGGCGGATCGGCCGCAGTGAAATCTCCCGTCCGCCATCCAGCACGGCCTGCGACTCCAGTTCGGCGGGATACGGCATGATCGCCGGACCGGGGGAAACCACGTCTGGACCGCGGAGCACGATCCGCGCATCGAGGGCGACGACGCCCCTGTGGTCCGCCAGCAGCGGATTGATGTCGAGCTCGGCGATCTCAGGGAACTCGACGGCGAGACGGGAGAGGCGCACCAGCGTCGCCGTCACCGCAGCCCGATCAGCGGGAGCACGATCGCGATAGCCGTGGAGCATCCGGGATATGCGGGTGCGGTCGATCATGTCGCCCGCGAGCGCCGCGTTCAGCGGCGGCAGGCCGACGGCCCGGTCGCGGACGACCTCCGTGGCGGTGCCGCCGGCGCCGACGAGGACGACAGGCCCGAACGTGGCATCGGTGCTTATGCCGGCAAGAAGCTCGTAGGACTCTCCCGTCTTGACCATGCGCTGCACCATGAAGCCTTCGATGCGGGCGTCCGGCGCCGCCTTCCTGATGGCGGCCAGCATCTCCTGCGCGGCGGTCTTCATCGCAACACCGGAATCGATGGCGAGCCGGACGCCACCGACATCGGACTTGTGGGTGATGTCGGGCGACAGGATCTTGAGGGCCACGGGATAGCCGATCGAGTCGGCGACCTGCACGGCATCGTCGGGATCGGTGGCTGTGCGCGTCGCGACGACCGGAATGCGGCAGGCGGTCAGAACGGCCTTGGCTTCCGGCTCGGTCAGGATCGAACGCCCGTCGGCGCGAACCCTATCGAACACCGCACGGATCGTCTTGGCGTCGAGATCCGTATCGGCCGCAGGCGGCGTCTCGAGGAGGAGGCCCTGATTGCGGTGATAGCGGACGAGCTGCATGAAGCCCTTGACCGCCTCTTCGGGCGTCTCGTACGCGGGCACCTGCTTCTCGGCGAAAATGTCCCGCGACGCCGCCAGGGACGATGTCCCCAGCCAGCACGCCAAGACCGGCACCCGGGACGCCTCGGAAAGGCCAGCGACCTGTGATGCGGCCTCCCGGCTGTCCGCAACGGCGGTGGGGCAGTTGATGACGAGGACCGCGTCCTTGCCGGGGTCGCGGAGGAGCGCTTCGAGCGCCGCGGTGTAGCGCGCGCCGGTGGCGTCACCCAGGATGTCGACCGGGTTTGCGCGCGACCATTTGGCCGACAATACTTCATCCAGTGCGGCGATCGTTTCAGCGGATATCTCGGCAAGGCGGCCGCCTTCGTCTTCCAGCGTGTCGGCGGCGATGACCCCGGCGCCGCCGCCGTTGGTGAGGACGGCGAGACGGTCGCCGTGGGTAGCCAGACCGCGTGAAACGGTCCTAACGGCATCGAACAAATCGCGGAGCTCGATGACGCGGAGCATTCCCGCCCTGCGGAAGGCGGCATCGTAGACGATGTCCGAACCCGCAAGCGCGCCGGTATGGGAGATGGCCGCCTTGGAACCCGCCGTTCCCCGGCCTGCCTTGATGACCACGACCGGCTTCGTGCGGGCAGCTATCCGCCCGGCCGACATGAATTTGCGGGCGTGGGTGATGCCCTCGACGTACATCACGATCGCGCGCGTGTTGGGATCGAGGGCGAGGTAGTCGAGCAGGTCGCCGAAATCGATGTCGGCCATGTCTCCCAGGGAAACGACGTGGGAGAAGCCGATGCCGTTGGCGGTCGCCCAGTCGAGGAGCGCGGTGGCGATGGCACCGGACTGGGTGAGAAGCGCGATGTCGCCCGGCCGCGGCGTCAACTGCGCGAAACTCGCATTGATCCCCCGGAGCGGCGAGATGAAGCCGAGGCAATTTGGCCCGACGATCCGCAGGAGATGCGGACGAGCGGCCTCCAGCATCTGCTGACGGAGGAGCTCTCCTTCCCTGATGCCGCCTTCACCGAAGCCCGCGGACACCACAACGGCGGCACGGCATCCACGCGCGCCGAGGTCCGCGATCAGCCCCGGCACCGAGCCGGCGGGCGTCGCCACCACGGCGAGATCGGGAACCACCGGCAACTCAGCGACGGAGCGGTAGTTCAGCGACGAACGGATCGCCCTCTCATGCGGATTGACGGTGACGATCGGGCCTGCATAGCCGGCCTCGAAAAGATTGGCAGCGAGCACCGCCCCGACGGACAGCGGCTCGTTGCTGGCGCCGACGAGGGCGATCGTCTTCGGCTCAAACAGGGCGTCGAGGTTGCGGATCGTCATCGGTCACTCTCGCCGCGAAGGCCCGGAGGTGTGCTGCATGGTGCCTAGCTTGCATCGCCAGCAACGACGCACAAGCCATTGAGACAGATCAAGATGCCGGTCGCCTGTTGCTGCCAAATTGCGGGCTGACCCTACGAGTCAGGTTTACGCACATGCGGTGGCGGATCGTGACCGTCTTCATCGTGCTGGCAATCGCGGCCGGCGCCCTGTTGGCCTTCGTTGCCTATTCGAACGAGATGAAGGCCGCCCACGACCGGCTCGTGGGCAGAAGCAAGACTATCGAGACAGAATTCGGGCCTCTGGAATATGCCGAGGTGGGCTCCGGCGAACCGGTTCTTGTCATCCACGGCAGCGGCGGCGGTTTCGACCAGGGGATCGACATGGCTGGCGCCCTCACCGAGGCAGGCTACCGGCTGATCGCGCCATCGCGCTTCGGATACCTCGGCAGCGCCATGCCGGAGGACGCCACCATCGAGATGCAGGCCGACGCGCTGGCGGCCCTTCTCGACACTCTCGGAATCTCGGAGATACCGATCTTCGGCGGATCGGCAGGAGCACTTTCGGCGATGCAACTGGCGATCCGCCACCCCGAACGCTGCCGCGCGCTGGTGCTGCTCGTTCCGGCGGCCTACGCGCCGACCAGAGCGCCGAACACCGCCGCGGTGCAGGGCGAATTCGCGGTCGACGCGATGAAGGCGGTCCTGTCATCGGATTTCCTGTTCTGGGCTGGCATGAAGCTGGCGCCGGGCCTGATGACGAAAGTCCTGCTCGCAACGGAGCCCGCCCTTGTCGAGCAGGCAGAGCCATCCGAGCAGCAGAGGGTGAGCAGGATACTGTCCAACATCCTGCCGGTGAGTGTGCGGAAGGACGGCCTGATCTTCGATACGCGCACGGCCGGCGCGCCCGAGGCGGTCGCGCTCGACCGCATCCTCTGCCCGGTCCTGACGATCAGCTTCGAAGACGACCTCTACGGCACCGCAGCGCCGGCAGAATACATCGCCGCGAACGTTCCACACGGGACATCCCTCATCTACCCGAGCGGCGGCCATGTGTGGGTCGGCCATCACGACGCGGTATGGGACACGATCCGGGACTTTCTGCGCGACCTGGACGCAGCCGCTCCTAATGCCAGCGGCGGCAGCGCATCAGCGGCCGTTCCGCACTGAGGGACCGTCGCCCCTACTCCGGCAGGCCGCCGGACACGATCGCCATGCGCACAAGCTCCGACAGGCTACCCGCCTGCATCTTCGTCATGACGTTGGCGCGGTAGATTTCCACCGTGCGTGGGCTGATCCCGAGCTCGTGGGCTATGATCTTGTTCGGCTTTCCCGCGACCAGGCCATCGAGCACCTGATGCTCGCGCTCCGACAGCGACGTCATGCGCTGCCTGATCTCGGCCTGGAGCGCGGTCGTGCGGGCGCGGTCATCGTCCCGGTCGAGGATGGTGCGGACCGTCGCCAGCAGCGATTCATCATCAAACGGCTTCTCGAAGAAATCGGCGGCACCGAGCTTCATGGCCTCCACGGCCATCGGGACATCGCCGTGGCCGGTGATGACGATGACCGGGACGGTGTTGCCGCTTTCCCGCAGCCGGCGCAGCAGCGTGATGCCGTCGATGTCCGGCATCCGTATGTCGGTGATGACGCAGGTCGCGGTGATGCTTGGCAGGGCGCTCAGGAAAGCGCCCGCCGATCCATAGGTCCTCACCGAAATGCCCGCCGACTTGAGCAGGAACGACAACGAGTCGCGCACGGCATCATCGTCGTCGATGACATGGACGATACGGTCATCCGCCATTCCCGTTTGCCTCCTTTCCCGGCGCGCGGAGCGTGAACTTAAAGACGGTGCCGCCCACCGGATTGGGCTCCGCCCAGATCTGCCCGCCGTGAGCATCGACGATCGTGCGCGAGATCGACAAGCCGACGCCCATACCCTGCTTCTTGCTCGTCACGAAAGGCTGGAAGAGCTGGCCGGCCACCTCGCGCGCAATGCCGCTGCCGGTATCCGCAACAGCGATCTCGACCATATCATCGGGAAGCGCCTTGCTCGAAACGACGAGCTGGCGGTTTCGCGACTCGGCCATCGCATCGACCGCGTTGCGGATCAGATTAAGCAGGACCTGCTGAATCTGCACCCGGTCGGCAAGCACCGTATCCGCAGACGGATCGAGGCGATAGCTCACGCGAATACCGAGATCGCGGGCGCCGACAAGGGCAAGGGCGCTCGACTCCTCTACCAGTTTCGTGACGCGCTCGACCCGGCGTTCGCTCTCACCGCGGCTCACGAAATCGCGGAGGCGCCGGATGATCTCCCCGGCGCGGAGCGACTGCGCCGCCGCCTTGTCCAAGGCCTCGCGGACGGCGGTGGCCGTCTCTCCCGCAGCCTTGTCGAGCATCCTCTGCGAGCCCTTGAGGTAGTTGGCGATGGCCGTCAGCGGCTGGTTCAGCTCATGGGCCAGCGTCGAGGCCATCTCGCCCATCGCGGTCAGCCGCGACATGTGCACGAGTTCCGACTGAAGCTCCTGCAATCGCGCCTCGGCCGCCTGACGCTCGCTCAGATCGCGAATGAAGCCGGTGAAGAATCGCCGGTTGGCCGACCGCCCCTCGCCCACGGACAGCTCTATCGGAAAGGTCGATCCATCCTTGCGCTCGGCGACGACGATCCGGCCGATGCCGATGATCCGCCGCTCGCCGGTGGCGCGGTAGCGCTCGAGGTAGGAATCGTGCGCTTCCTTGTAGGGTGACGGCATCAGCACCTTGACATTCTCGCCGATGATTTCGGCGGCCGCGTAGCCGAAAAGCCGCTCCGCCGCGGAACTGAACGAGGTGATCAGCCCGCGCTCGTCGATAACGATCATCGCATCGGGCACGGTGTCGAGAATCGACTGCAGGTGGGCCTCCCGCGCCTCCAGCGCCTCGCCATGCAGGCGGGCCTCGTCGCGGACCCGCATGAGGCGATCGCCGAGCCATGCGATCCCCGCGCCGACCAGGACAAGCGCAACGATATCGACGAAATGCGCAGCATCCGGCTCGGACCACACCGTCAGGAAGGCCATCGAAATCAGGACGCTCAGCACCGTCGCGAACAGGCCGGAACCGAGGCCGCCCAGCAGCGTTGCCATCAGGATCGCCGGAACGAAGAGGACGAGCGGAGGGATCGCGTCGACAAACGGAACCGTGAGCTTCACGACCAACGTCACGGCCACGGCAGCAGCCGCGGCAAGATACGGCCCCCACCGGAAGGCCGTGCGCCTGCCGTCGGCCTTCGTCAAATCGCTGGGAAAGCGGACTTCATCCATGTCAGCCGAGGTCTTTACAGCGGACCCCATCCACGGGCGAGCTAGGGGAAAATACGTAGGGACAATACCTGAATTTCAGCGCCGCCCGTTCGCCGGTATCCAGATACGCATCAGGTCCACCGGGAGCGAGCCAATGCTGACCCAGACCACCTCTTCCAGGCCCATTGCAGCCAGCCGGCGCCACCTTCCGCCGAGCCGTGGGATCGGCGAAGAACCCCAGACACTGGCAGAAGCCTTTACCCTCCTCGGCGTGACGATGCGCTTCCAGCGCAACGCCGAAATCTACGGCGAAGGCGAGCCGGCCGAGCAATTCTACAAGGTGGTGACCGGGGCGGTGCGCAGCTCCAAGCTCCTCCACGACGGCCGCCGCCAGATCGGTGCGTTCCACCTGCCCGGCGACATCTTCGGCCTCGAGGAAGGCCTCGAACATTCCTTCAGCGCCGAGGCGGTCAGCGATTGCACGATCGTCGCCGCCGACCGCAACGACATCGTCGCACTGGCGGCGAAGCATGGCGGCATCGCCCACGAACTGTGGAGCGCGACGGCGACGAGCCTGCGCGGAGCGCAGGAGCACATGCTGCTCCTCGGACGCAAGACCGCCGAGGAGCGCGTGGCGAGCTTCCTGCTCAAGATGGCGAGCAACAACGAAACCGACCGGATCGAGCTGCCGATGGGCCGGCAGGACATCGCCGACTATCTCGGCCTCACGATCGAGACAGTCTCTCGCACCTTGACGCAGCTCGAGAAGTCATCGGCGATCAAGCTTGCTTCCTCGAAGCAGATCAACCTGCGCGATCAGCCTCTTCTGATGCGCAT
>CAZXKZ010000117.1:3994-7362 GCA_964641825.1 uncultured Bauldia sp. | reverse complement strand
GACACCGTGTGCCGCTCCATGTACTCCGACATATCGAAGCGCAGGAGTTCGACGCCCATCGCCTTGGCGAGCGCGCGGGCGACCTCGGTCTTGCCGACACCGGTCGGGCCAGAGAACAGGTATGAGCCGATCGGCTTCTCCGGCTCGCGGAGACCGGCGCGGGCGAGCTTGATCGCCGAGGCGAGCTTCTCGATGGCCTTTTCCTGGCCGTAGACAACGCGCTTCAGCGTCTCGTCGAGATGCTGGAGCACCTCGGCGTCGTCCTTCGACACCTACTTCGGCGGGATACGCGCCATCGTCGCGATGGTCTCCTCAATCTCCTTGACGCCGATCGTCTTGCGGCGGCGATTCTCGGGGAGAAGCATCTGCGAGGCGCCAGTCTCGTCGATGACGTCGATGGCCTTGTCCGGCAGCTTGCGGTCGTGGATGTGGCGCGCGGAGAGCTCGACGGCGCTCTTGATGGCGTCGGAGGTGTAACGGACCTTGTGGAAGTCCTCAAAGTAGGGCTTGAGGCCTTTCAGGATCTCGACGGCATCAGGCACGGTCGGCTCGTTGACGTCGATCTTCTGGAACCGGCGGACAAGCGCGCGGTCCTTCTCGAAGAACTGCCGGTATTCCTTGTAGGTGGTCGAGCCGATGCAGCGGATGGTGCCCGAAGCCAGCGCCGGCTTGAGCAGGTTGGAGGCGTCCATGGCGCCGCCCGACGTGGCACCCGCACCGATGACGGTGTGGATCTCGTCGATGAACATGATGGCGCCGGGGAACTCCTCGATCTCCTTGATGACCTGCTTGAGGCGTTCCTCGAAGTCGCCGCGATAGCGGGTGCCAGCGAGCAGCGTGCCCATGTCGAGCGCGAATATGGTCGATGTCTGAAGGACTTCCGGCACGTCGCCCTCGACGATACGCTTGGCAAGGCCCTCGGCAATGGCCGTCTTGCCGACGCCGGGATCACCAACGAACAGCGGGTTGTTCTTCTGCCGGCGGCAGAGGATCTGGATCGTCCGGCTGATCTCAGCCTCGCGGCCGATCAGCGGGTCGATGCGGCCCTTCTTGGCCTTCTCGTTGAGGTTGACGCAGTAGGCCTCCAGCGCGTCGGCCTTCTTCTTGTTGTTCTCGCGGTCCTCGACGGTGGCGGCCTCGTCGTCGACGCCGCGGACAGGTCGCGACTCCGACATGCCGGCCCGCTTGGCAATGCCGTGGCTGATGTAGTTGACCGCGTCGTAGCGGGTCATGTCCTGCTCCTGCAGGAAATAGGCGGCGTGGCTTTCGCGCTCGGCGAAGATCGCGACGAGCACGTTGGCGCCGGTCACTTCCTCGCGACCGGACGACTGCACATGGATGACCGCGCGCTGGATGACGCGCTGGAAGCCGGCGGTGGGCTTGGAATCCTCGTCGGCGCCGGTGGCGAGGTTGGCGAGCTCGGTGTCGATGTACTCGACGAGATTACGGCGCAGCATGTCGAGGTCGACGTTGCAGGCGCGCATGACCGCGGCGGCGTCCTGATCCTCGAGCAGCGCGAGCAGCAGGTGCTCGAGAGTGGCGTATTCCTGATGGCGCTCGTTGGCGAGCGACAGCGCCTGATGGAGGGCCTTCTCGAGGCTACGGGAGAATGACGGCACGGGGAAACCTCATTTCTTTTCCATCACGCATTGCAGCGGATGCTGATGCTTGCGCGCGAAATCCATCACCTGGGTCACCTTGGTCTCGGCGATCTCGTAGGTGTAGATGCCGCACTCGCCCACGCCATGCTGATGGACATGAAGCATGATGTGGGTGGCTTCCTCCCTGCCCTTCTGAAAAAATCGCTCAAGCACGAGAACGACGAACTCCATCGGCGTGTAGTCGTCATTCAGCAGCAGCACACGATAGAGCGCCGGACGTTTGGTCTTCGGGCGTGTCTTGGTGACGACGCTCGTCCCGAGGTCGTCATCCTCAAAGTCCGGCGGTCGACGGTTCGAAGTGCTCATGCCCTTTGCGGTCAGCGTTAGCTTGCATCCCGAATCCTGCCGAGAAACGGGGTGCCACGCAATCGCCAATCGATCACATTTGGATGGGAAGCGAAGTCGCAGGCGGCGTTCACCGGGTGGCAGTTCCGGTGCTCCCTATGTAGGCCGAAGCGCACGGCGTGAAAGGGGGACGCGGCCGAATCGAAATGCCGCCGCTCCTCCCAGCGGATCGAGGGGCACTACGCCGCAGCACAATATTGTCACAATCGGCCGCATCTCGCCCGCGGCGAAAGTCGTCAGTGTACCCTGCGCTTGGGACTGCCTATGCGGCCCGCGGACGGTGTCTTTCGGCAAAATCGGCGGATTTTGGCCCATCTGCCGTTGAAGGGCTGAAAAAATTTGCGCGTCCACGGGGTTCGAACACCTCGCCGAATCTCAGGGAATCCGGCGCAAAAACGCGAAAAGCTGTGACAGATTTGCGCTTTACCGAAACGTAACTCGGCTTCCATACTGTCGAGATTGTCAGGTCCGGCAGGTGTCGTGGGGGACGGCGACACCCATCGAGAGCCGGTATCCGTGGACGGGGCACCCGCTCAACATCCGCATAGCGCGGGTTGATCCCCGTACCGGAAACCAGCTCAGCCGGCGGCCAATTTTTGCTTGATTTGCCGTGACAGTTGCACGGCGACGTTGGTGGAGCGGGACGGGTTATGCTGGAGCCTCTTCGGGCGCATCTCCGGCTTTGTTTTGGACGGGGCGCAGGTCGGCTGGCGACTGTGGTCGTCTCGACCTTCCTTGCCCTTGCCCTGGTAGCCGGCACCGCGGCGGCGGCGCCAAACGCCGCAATCGTCGTCGATCACAAGACAGGCAAGGTCCTCTACGCCAGCAACGCGGACGCCCAGCGCTACCCCGCCTCGCTGACCAAGATGATGACCCTCTACCTGCTGTTCGAGGCGATCGAGAACGGCCGGACGAGCCTCGACTCCAAAATCACGATGTCCGCGTTCGCGGCAAGCCAGCCGCCGTCCAAGCTCGGCATCAAGGCCGGGCGGACGATCAGCGTCCGCGACGCGATCCTGGCGCTGGTCACGCGCTCGGCCAATGACGTCGCCACGGCGATCGCCGAGCACATCTCCGGGTCGGAGAAGACTTTCGCGCAATTGATGACCAATCGCGCGCGCCAGCTCGGCATGACCAAGACGACATTCCGGAACGCCCACGGGCTGCCCAATTCGTCGCAGGTGACCACCGCCCGCGACATGGCCACGCTGGGACGCGCGCTGCAGGACCACTTCCCGAAGTATTTCGGCTACTTCTCGACGCCGAGCTTCGTCTGGGCGGGAAGCCGCATCGGCAACCACAACCGCCTGCTCGGCCGCGTCGAAGGCGTGAACGGCATCAAGACCGGCTACACACGCGCAT
>CAZXKZ010000117.1:322-3984 GCA_964641825.1 uncultured Bauldia sp. | reverse complement strand
CGGCTACAACCTGGTCACCTCGGTCGACCGCGACGGCCGGCAGATCGTGGCCGTGGTGCTCGGCGGCGACACCGGCAAGGCGCGCGACGCGCGCATGGCGGAGCTGATCAAGCAGTACCTGCCGAAAGCCGCGCGCGGCGCCCGCACGGCACCTCTGATTGCCCGCGGATCGGGCCAGCCCAGCACCGCCGTGGCCGTTGCCGTGGCTCTCACGAACTTTCCGATGCCGAAGCTGCGGCCCACCACCATGGTTCTGGCCAACGAACCGGCTCCGGCGGTTGCGCCGCCGCCGGCTGTAGTAGCCGTGGCCGCGCCGAAGGCGCTGCCCGTGCTCGCCCCCGAAACGACCGGATCGACCACGGATGTCGTCACGGCATTCGCACCGACATCGGTCGCTTCCGTGATCGGCGCCAACTCGATCTTCGCCCTCGAGGCGCTCGACATCATCGAGCAGGAAGGCGATGCGGCCATCGTCGAGGACGACGAGATCGCCGCGGAGTCGCCTGCCCCGCTGCCGGACTTCCCCGAAATCAACGGGTGGAAGATTCAGCTCGCCGCTACGCCGACGCAGCAGTCCGCTCAGGAGCTTCTCGACCGCGCGCTGGCGAAGGCGCCGAAGCTCCTCGCTTCGGTATCGCCCTACACCGAGCCGGTGGATGCGGGGAGCGCCACGCTCTATCGCGCCCGCTTCGGCGGTTTCGACAGCAAGGAAAGCGCGCGTGCCGCATGCGCGCAGCTCAGCAAGCAAAATTTTAACTGCCTGGCCATCAGTAACTGACAAACTGCGTTCGCAGGGGTCCGTTGTACCGAGTAAAGGACTTAGCGATGTTTGCCGAGAAGCCGGTCTTTGGCCTGGTTGATCTTCGCCGCGAGGAACGTCGAGCCGCCCTGGTCAGGGTGCACCCGCTTCATGAGCCGACGGTGGGCCGCCCGGACTTCCGCCTCACCGGCGCCGGGCGCAAGGCCAAGGACCTCATAGGCCTGCTCATCAGTCATGGCGCCCGCATCCGGCGCGCTGCGCGCCCCCGCTGTCGCATCACCCTCGACGTTTTCACGCCAACCGGCGACCCGGCGGTCGAGGTAAGCTTCGAGTAGCGCCGCGCTGTCGGCATCCACCGACACGGTTTCGTACAATCTCAGAAGTTCTTCGTCGGAGATGTCGTCCAGCGACTTTCCGACATTAATCCCCTTCCGCACGACGCCGGTCATGTCGCCGGTGTCGTGGTCGAGACGCATCTCGAACCATGGAGAGCGCACCGTCGAGGCCGTGCCGCGCGAGCGCGTGGCGCCGCCAAGGCTGATCGGTCCGAGACGCCCCTGGACGATCGCCGAGACGCCGAGCGCGAGAAGGAAGAAGCCAAGCCCCCAGCGGCCGGCCAGTGAGAGGACGCCACCTATCGCAAGCAGTGCGCCACCGACGATATACCGCAGCGAGCGCGCAAGCGTCGCCGCATCCACGTTGAGATAGAGGCGGGCAAGGACATAGAACAGCCCTACCGCCAGAATGCCTGAGACGAGATAGGCCATCCTGCCGTCGGCTACCGCAACTGCTCGATGAGCAGCGGACTTGCCATGCTGCTCTTTTGCAGCGCCTTCAGGCCGCCGGCCGCATAGACCGCCGCCGCGCGGAGCAACTTCGCCAGCTCCCCGGCGGCGTTGGGATCGAACCGCGCATACGCGCCCCGCGTCAGACGCGCCAGCTCGCGGAAGCCGCGCTCGACGAACGGATCGCGCCCTTCCTGGAAGATGAACAGCTTCACGCCGAGCATGCCGAGTTCACCGGCCTTGGCGGCGAGGCTGTCGATCGGCTCCTCCAGCGCGTCGCCCACGAACACCAGGACGTTCACCTTGCGCTTGCGCGTCTCGCGGCGGGCATGGCTCAGCACCTTGCCGATCTGCGTCTGGCCGCCGCGGCAATCGATGCCCGTCATCAGATCGCGGAGGCCCTTGGTGTCGCTCACCCAGTGGCTCGCACGGCATTCGTCGAAGCCCCGGAAATAGACCAGTTGAACGTCGAGGCTGCCGACCTTGCCGGCTTCCTCGAACATCTCGGCCTGCAGGCGCGATGCCTTGTCCCAGGTCGGCTGGCGGCTCATGGTCGCATCGAGCGCAAAGATGAGGCGGCCGCGCCCGTCCGTAGTAACGGTCGGCGCCAAGGCGCGCGCTTCCGCCAGAAAACGGTCGACATCGCTCGATTTCGGGCGAACCGCCGTCGTTCCGGGTCTCGTCACAGTGGGCCGTTTGCTGTCAGCCACGCAGGATTCCTGTCGTTCCGGGCTCGGCCACGAGCCTCTACCGGCGATAATGTGGCGTTTAGCCGGCCTGACGCAACGGGGGAGGCTCCGACCGCCGTCCGCCGTTCACCGGCCGAGTTTCGCCCCGCGGGCGGGATTCCGACGCCTGAAGCGCCGGCAACCGCAACAATTGCAGCAGGCTGCGGATCTCGTCGCGGGCCGAAACGTGGGAAAGCGTCGGCTCGCCCCCCAGCGTCTTGCGGTCGAGGGTGTCGAGGGCCGTCAGGCCGCGGGGAAACAGCTCGCGGTAGACGACGCGCTCCGAGATGCCCTTGGCCAGACGGAAACCGACCTGACCGGAAAGCTGCTTGAGGCCGTTTTCGATGTTCTTTCGGTTGCGGGTCTGGAGCGCGGAGAGCCGGTTCCTGACGACCACCCAGTCCATCTCGCGGTTGTCGACGAGCTTGCGCTGGCGCCGTGCTTCCCCCACCAGCTCCGCGTAGTGGCTGGGACCGAGCACGGCGTAGGTATCCGGATCGACCCGCGCCAGCACGTCGAGATCGATGAACGAGTCATTGACCGGCGTGATCAGCGTGTCCGCCATCGCGTGGCTGACGCGCATCAGGTAGGTGTTGCTGCCGGCCGTATCGACGACGACGTAGTCGAACCCGTACTCCGTGCGGCTCACCGCCTCGCCGAAAGCACGGAACTCCCGCCCTTCGATATCCGCGACGGTTTCGCCTTCCGCGTGTGGAACGGTGAAATGCGTTGGCAGCTCCAGAGCGATGCCGGTCTTCTGCTTCCACAACGCGCGGTTCTCGACATAGCGCGACAGCGAACGCTGCCGGCCGTCGGTATCGATGGAAGCCACGCGCGCGCCCGACTTGAGCAAGGCGACGATGATGTGCATCGCCGTGGTCGACTTGCCCGAGCCGCCCTTTTCGTTGCCGAGCACGATAACGTGCGCCGGACGCGGAGTCTGCGCCATTGCCCCGCATTACCTGATTCAGGCCAGATCGAGAATCCCGGGGATTCCCGTGACATCGCTTTGCGTGCGGGCGTGACTATTGGGCCGCAGCGGCGACCGCGGCAAGCACCTGGCCGCCACCCGCGGCCGGCCGGACCGGCGTCCGAAGCGGCGGGCGAATATGGTCCAGAAGCTCCCGTATCTCGCGTCGGGCGGCGACATGGGACATCGTAGGCTCGACGCCCAGCACCTTCCGCTCAAGCGTGTCGAAGACGGTGAGGCCGGTCGGGAAGAGCTCACGGAAAATCAGGCGCTCCGAGATGCCCTCGGCCACCTGGAAGCCCAGCATGGCTGAAAGCTGCTGCATCCCGCCGATTACGTTCCGCTGGTTGCGATTGGCGATCGTGGCGATGCGGTTGCGGGCGACGACCCATCTGGTCTCCCTCAGGCCAGCCGCCTGA
>CAZXKZ010000117.1:0-312 GCA_964641825.1 uncultured Bauldia sp. | reverse complement strand
GCGTCGGGCCGCCTGCACGAGATCGGCGTACTGGCTGACGGCCTGGACGTTCAACGTTTCGCCTTCCACGCGGCCAAGCACGTCGAGATCGACGAAGGAGTCGTTGACCGGCGTGACCAGGGTATCGGCCATCGCATGGCTGAGGCGCATCCGGTAGGAATCGCTTGCCGGGGTGTCGATCACCACGAAATCGACGCGCTCGCCCAGGCGGTCGATGATCTCGGCGAAGGCCGCAAACTCCCGCTCCTCGACCTCGGCGACCACTTTGCCCTCGCCGAGGCACACCGAGAAATGGGTGGGCGTCTGGAGCTC
>CAZXKZ010000116.1:3595-7449 GCA_964641825.1 uncultured Bauldia sp. | reverse complement strand
CGCTCGTCGTCAACAAGCTGCGCGGCGGCCTCAAGGTCGCGGCCGTCAAGGCTCCAGGCTTCGGCGATCGCCGCAAGGCCATGCTCGAGGACATCGCCGTCCTCACCGGCGGCCAGGTCATCTCCGAGGATCTCGGCATCAAGCTCGAGAACGTGACGCTCCAGATGCTGGGCCGCGCCAAGCGGGTGACGATCTCCAAGGAGAACACCACCATCGTCGACGGCGCTGGCAAGAAGAAGGAGATCGAGGGCCGCATCAACCAGATCAAGGCCCAGATCGAGGAGACGACCTCCGACTACGACCGTGAGAAGCTCCAGGAGCGTCTCGCCAAGCTCGCGGGCGGCGTCGCGGTCATCCGCGTCGGCGGCGCGACCGAGGTCGAGGTGAAGGAGAAGAAGGACCGCGTCGATGACGCCCTCAACGCCACCCGTGCGGCGGTCGAGGAAGGCATCGTGCCGGGCGGCGGCGTGGCTCTGCTGCGCGCACGCAAGGCGGTCGAGAAGGTGAAGTCCGACAACGCCGATGTCCAGGCGGGCATCAACATCGTGCTCCGCGCGCTGGAGAGCCCGATCCGCCAGATCGTCGAGAACGCCGGCATCGAGGGTTCGATCGTCGTCTCCAGGGTTCTGGAGTCGAAGGGCGATACCTTCGGCTTCGACGCCCAGGCGGAAGAGTACAAGGACCTCGTGTCGGCCGGTATCGTCGACCCGACCAAGGTCGTTCGTACCGCCCTTCAGGATGCGGCTTCGGTCGCCGGCCTGCTGGTCACCACCGAGGCGATGGTCGCCGAGCGTCCGAAGAAGGAAGCTCCGATGCCGATGCCGGGCGGCGGCGGCGGCATGGGCGGCATGGACTTCTAATTCACGCTCATCTCACGGAATACGAAAGGCCGCCTCCGGGCGGCCTTTCTTTTTGGCGGAAGCTCGTCGCACCCTGCATAGCTGTCACCCCGCTATGACTGTCACCCTCGCGAAAGCGAGGGTCCAGTAAACAATGCAGGCTCTTGTGTTTCCTGGATCCTTGCATGCGCGAGGATGACATAGAGCAGCATGCCCGCAATCGAGGATAACCCGAGAGCATTAGCTGGCCGCAATCGCTCGCCCGAGAAACGCGGCTCTGGCGGCCTTTGTCTCGTCCCCGTTCAGCTTGCGCGGAGCTCCGGACCGTGCTCGCCGCCCGTCCTGAGGTCATCGGCACAGGATTCCAGCGTCAGCATGGTGGCCCGCAGGCTCCGCGCCAGAAGGCGCACGATGGTCAGAGCGAACTCGGGATCGTCCTGCATCAGCGCCTCGAACAGCGCCCGGTCGATCGAGATGACTTCCACCTCGCCGCAAGCGACCGCGGTGGCCGTGCGCGGCTCGTCGTCGAGCAGCGCGAGTTCCCCGAAGATCTCGCCGGGGCACACAACCTCAACGGCGCGCCCCTTCTCACGCATCTCCACCTTCCCGGACTTCACGATGTAGGCGCAGTCGCCATGCTCGTGCGGGCGGAAGATCGCGACACCGTCGGCAAAAGTGCGTGCCTCGCCCGCCCCAGCTGCGATCACGTCGATGTCGAATGTCGTCCCCGTTTCCGTCATTTTCTGCTCCTGATGCTTGGCGGCGCGCATGCTGGAGCAGGCGTCTTAGAGTTTCGCGAACGGCGAGGTTCAAATTGCGAAGGCTGTGGAAACGCGTGTGTCGGGTTTCGGGCAGCTTTGCGGCCGGCCGTCGCTAACGTTACTCTTGCGTTTGGGCGCTCGCAGAAACATCGCCACACGATGTGCGCACCCGCGCGGAGGTGAGCAGCAATGGAACGACTGCACGATCTCGCGCTGTTGCTCGGCCGTATCTGCCTGGCCGGCCTGTTCGTTTACGATGCCACGGTGATGGTGCGATCGTGGGACCAAACCGCCGCATACATGGCCGATTTCGGCGTGCCGGGTTTCCTGCTCCCGGTCGCAGCGCTGTTTCAGTTCGTCGGCGGAATTCTTCTCGTGCTTGGTTACCGGACTCGGCTGACGGCTCTCGCCTTCGCGGCCTTCTGCATCGTCACCGCGGTCGTCTTCCACCTGGCATCTGGCAATGCCATCCAGTTCGGCAAGGATGTCGCGCTCGCCGGCGGCTTTCTCGTGCTGGCAGCGGCGGGCGGCGGACGCTGGGCGGCCGACGCCTACCGCGGCTGAATCAGGCGCTCGCCGGCGCCACCGGCTGGTCCGGCCCTTCCCGCTCGATCTGGTCGAGCGGTCGATCCTCCAGCGTGGCCTCGAAGGCCTTGAGGCGCTTGTAGATCGAGATCAGCTCGATGATCGTCGTCCATGATGACACCAGGTACTGGAACGACGACTCCACCCGCCCGAAAGCGCGCAGGATCTGCTGCATGACGCCGAGCGTGAACCCCGCCGCCACGATGGTCGGCGCCAGCGCCACGTAGGGCACGAGCACGCCCGCCTGGAGGTACGCGTAGCGCGCGATGTTGAAGTAGAGATAGTTGAGATAGATGGTGAAGTAGTTCTTGCGGACGTTGTCGAAAAGCTCTGCCAGCGTGACCGGCTGGGCGCGGTCGGCATGGTCCTCGCCGAGTACCAGCTCCTTGCGGTAAGCCGCCTCGACCCGCTGGTTGCGGAATTCGAGGCCCGGCAGCCGAATGCCGGCGAGCGCCAGCAGCGCGGTACCGAACGCGGACCAGGTGATCGCCACCACCACGAGCGCCTGCGGCACTGCGCCAAAGAACGGCAGCTCCTTTACGAACGTCGACAGCCCCCACAGGATCGGCAGGAAGGCAATCAGCGTCATCACGGAGTCGATGAGGCTGACACCGAGTCCCTGCATGACCGAGGCGAAGCGCATGGTGTCTTCCTGGATGCGCTGCGAGGCGCCCTCGATCTTGCGCAGCCTCTGCCAGTGGGCGACGTAGTAGTCGTTCATCGCCGTGCGCCAGCGGAAGATGTAGTGCGCGACGAGAAAGGCGTTCCCGACCGCCACCATGATGTAGACCATGGCGATCGAGATGAAGGTGACGAGCTGGGCGAAGTAGGCGTCGATCGTCACCGAGCCCGGCGTCGCCAGCGCGGTTTGGATCATGTCGTAGAACGTGCCGAACCAGGCATTGATCATCACGTCGAGCTGGACGAGGAACCAGACGACGAACAGGATCACGGACGAGGCAACCACCGACCACCAGAACCAGCGGTGCGGCGCATAGAAGTACCAGGCAACGCAGAAGATCGCGCCGGTCGCGATCATGTACTGGTAGAGCCAGATGTCGATGGCGAGGTTCTGCGCCACCGTGAACCGCGCCTGCTCCTCCTCGCTGGCGCCCTCAAGCAGGCCCGCAGGATACTCGAACCCGAACAGGCCGCCGAGGCTGAAGTTGGTACCGAGGTCGCGGGCGAACAGGTACCAGGCGGCCATGCACACGGCCGTCCAGGCCAGCGCCGAGAGGAAGAAAAGCTTGGGCTTGGGGAAGAAGGAATGGAACATGGGGATCGGTTCCTGTGACGGCGCTGGCGCCGGGAAAGCGCCTTCCGCGCGATTCTCGCCTCGGCCGGCGAGGATGGTTTATGGCCGGCCGCTGCGCAATCGCGGCCTGGTGGCGGAGGATGAATTAACGGCTGCCGAGTAGTAAAAGCCGCTCAATTCTTCTATGCGCTACACGCAACTTTGCTACCTGCGAACTTTGCCCGCCGATATTACCTATGCCCGACCCCGACAAACGCCTCAAAGCCCGCCTGCCCCGGGGCTTCGCCGACCGCACCGCCGCCGATATCCGCGCGACCGAGCGCATGATGGCGACCATCCGCTCGGTCTACGAGCGCTACGGCTTCGAGCCGGTCGAGACGCCGCTGGTCGAGTTCACCGAGACGCTCGGCAAGT
>CAZXKZ010000116.1:0-3558 GCA_964641825.1 uncultured Bauldia sp. | reverse complement strand
CGTGACGACGGCGAGGATGAGAAATCGGACTGGCTGTCGCTCCGCTACGACCTGACCGCGCCGCTCGCCCGCTACGTCGCCGAGAACTGGGAGCGTCTGCCGAAGCCCTATCGCAGCTACCGCGCCGGCTGGGTGTTCCGGAACGAGAAGCCAGGACCAGGCCGCTTCCGTCAATTCATGCAGTTCGACGCCGACACGGTCGGCTCCGCATCGCCCGCCGCCGACGCCGAGATGTGCATGATGATGGCCGACACCATGGAGGCGCTCGGCATCCCGCGCGGCAGCTACGCGATCCAGGTGAGTTCACGCAAGGTGCTCGACGGCCTCATGGAGATCGCCGGCCTCACGGGCGATGAGAACGCCAAACGCAGGCTGACGGTGTTGCGCGCCATCGACAAGCTCGACCGCCTCGGCTGGGAGGGTGTCGACGCGCTCCTCGGCGTAGGCCGACTGGACGAGTCCGGTGATTTCACGCCCGGCGCCGGTCTGAGCAAGGAGCAGATCGCCGAGCTGGGCCTGTTCTTCACTGTCGGCGGCGCCATCGGCTTCGTCGCGGCGGAGAAATCGGGCGACAGCCTCGCCGGCCGGCCCAAGGACGACTTCATTTTCATTCCGGAAGTTCCGGAAAAGGACGGCGATGTTCTCAACGCCGATGCCGGTCCCGCGCGTTTCCTCGACAATCGCAGCACGCTCGCCGCATGGGCCGATGTCCTCCAGGACAGCGTGGTCGGCCGCGAAGGCATCGTCGAACTCCGCACGATCATCGATCTGGCGGAAGCCGCCGGCTACGGCAGCCGCCGCATCCAGTTGTCCGGCGCTGTCGTCCGCGGCCTCGAGTACTACACCGGCCCCGTCTTCGAGGCGCAGCTCCTCGCCGAGATCCCAAACGAGAAGGGCCAGCCGGTGGTGTTCGGATCTGTCGGTGGCGGCGGGCGCTACGATGGGTTGGTCGGCCGCTTTATGGCCGACAACGTGCCTGCCACCGGCTTCTCCATCGGCGTCTCGCGCCTCCAGGCGGCGCTCACTGCGCTGGGCAAGCTCGGCGATGCGAAAGCTTCCGGCCCGGTCGTCGTTCTGGTCATGGATCGGGAGCGCATCGCCAACTACCAGGCAATGGTCGCCGATCTCCGCAATGCCGGCATCAGCGCCGAGCTCTACCTCGGCGCCGCCGGCATGAAGGCGCAGATGAAGTACGCCGACCGTCGCAACGCGCCGCTCGCCGTTATCCAGGGCGGCGACGAGAAGGCGAAGGGCGTCGTGCAGATCAAGGACCTTCGCCTCGGCTCCCAATTGTCCACAGTCGCAGCAGATCGCGACGCTTGGAACGCCAGTTTGGCCCTCTCTCAGCAGGAATGGCCTCAGGAACAGTTGGTGGAGGCGGTCGGGGAGATTCTTCGCCGAACTGGCAAGCCGTCTTTCGATGACCGCTCCTGATACAACCCCCCTCCGCGCGCTCCTCGCCGACGCCGGCTACACGTTCGTCGAGCCGCCGGTCGTCCACCCGGCGAGCGTGTTCGTGGAGCTTGCCGGCGAGGATCTCCGCCGCCGCCTCTACCTCACCAGCGGTGCTGACGGTGCCGAACTCGCGCTCCGGCCGGATTACACCATTCCCGTCGCGCTCCATCACCTTTCCACAGGCCCCGCGAAGCGGAAGGCGAACTACGCCTATCTCGGCCCGGTGTTCCGCATCCGTGCCGAGGGGCCCGGCGAGTTCCTGCAGGCAGGTGTCGAGTCACTCGGCCGCACCGATCGCACCGTCGCCGATGCCGACGTACTGAAGCTCGCCCTGTCCGCGGCGGCCCTGCTTGGCGCGAAAAAGCCGGCCATCCGCATCGGCGATTCCGCGCTGTTCGCCGCCGTCCTCGATGCGCTCGACCTCAACGCTACATGGCAGCGCCGCCTCGAACGCACCTTCGGCGACACGAAGCGACTGAAGGCGCTGATCGGCCGTGCCAACGGCGGCACCGGAAGCGCAGCACCAACCGACTCCGCGCCGGGCAAGGCGGCGGTCCGTCACGACGTAGAGGCGCTGTTCGCCGCGACTGGCCTCGGCACCGTCGGCGGCCGCTCGGCAGACGAGATCGCGGAGCGCGTCATCGAGAAGCGCGCGCTTGCCCAAGGCATCGGCGCGCGCGCCGCAGCCGTGCTGTCGGCGTTCCTCGCGGTATCCGGCACGCCGGAGGCGTCACTCGCGGCGATCCGGGACCTTGCCGCCGCCGAATCCCTCGACATCGGCAAGGCGCTCGATCGCTTCGCCCGGCGCAATGAGGCATTTGCCTCCCGCGGCATCGACCCCGCGCGTCTGACCTTCGCCGCCGATTTCGGGCGCCGCCTCGACTACTACACGGGCTTCGTCTTCGAGTTCTACGGGCGCAACCGGAGCATCGGCCCGATCGTCGGCGGCGGACGCTACGACCGCATGATGGCCCATGTCGGCGCGAAAGAATCGGTGCCCGCTGTCGGCTTCTCCATCTGGCTCGACCGGATCGGCACGCCATGACCGCGCCGCTTGTCCTCGCCATCCCGTCGAAGGGCCGCCTGCAGTCGGCGACGCAGGAGCTTTTCGCGCGCGCCGGGCTCGCCATCGCGCCTGCGGGCGGGATGCGCAGCTACCGCGGCCGCATCGATGGCATTGCCGGCGTCGAGATCGCATATCTATCGGCGCCGGAGATCGCCCGCGAGATCGGCGCAGGCGCCGTCCACGCCGGCGTCACGGGCCGCGACCAGGTCGAGGAGTCGGTGGCCGACTTTGGCGTGCGCGCCGAGTTCGTCCTGCCGCTCGGCTACGGCCGTTGCGACGTGGTGGTCGCGGTGCCGGAACCGTGGATCGACGTCGACACGATGGAAGACCTCGACGACGTCGCGGCGCAGTTCCGCCCCCGCCACGGACGCCGGCTCACCGTCGCCACCAAGTACATCAACATCACGCGGCGCTTCTTCGCCGGCCACGGCATTGCCGACTACCGCATCGTGGAAAGCCTCGGCGCGACCGAGGGCGCGCCGGCGACGGGCGCTGCCGACCTCATTGTCGACATCACCTCCACCGGTGCGACGCTCCGCGCCAACGGCCTCAAGGTGCTCGCCGACGGCGTCATCCTGAAGTCGCAAGCGCACCTCGTTGCCGCCGGCGCCGCCGCGTGGGATTCCCGCCGGCGCAAGGCTTTGGACGCTATCGCGGGAAAGCTGCGCGCGGTCCTTTGATTCCTGCATTCGCGAGAATCAGGGAAAGCGTGACGCAACGCCGACAAGCGCCTTTTGTCATCCCCGCGAAGGCGGGGGCCTAGTAAACGACGCCGGCCGTGTGTGTACTGGATCCTCGCATGCGCGAGGATGACAGCGCGGGGACGCGTCCTGCCGCATCCCCTCCTAGAAGAGTAGCCAACCAACTCCGCTCATCCCCGCGCAAGCGGAGATCCAGTCGGCCGCCGGCCAGATCGCATGAGTCTGGATTCGCGGGAATGAGTGGTGACAGCGAGCCCATTCCGCCCCTCGGCGAAAAGCGGAGATGCGGCAAATCTCCCGCCAAAACGCACGAGTCCGGCCGTTTTTTGCATTGCA
>CAZXKZ010000115.1:0-7622 GCA_964641825.1 uncultured Bauldia sp. | reverse complement strand
CGATGCTGTGCGCAACGTTCTCTGCCGTCTTCCCAAACCGCGGCTCCATCTGGATGCTGGCGACGGTGACGGCGGCTTCAGGCTTCTGCTTCGGCATCGGTATTCCCCTGTCGCGCGATAATCTGGCGCCGGTTCGTCAGTGGTCCACTCAAGGCTTGATGGCGGGTCTCTCCGAAAGCCGCGCGACCGACTGGCGGATGCGGACGCTGGTCGGAAACTGCGTCACCAGCGGCGGATCAGTGCGGACGCCCATCCGATGCAGCAGCGCCTCGGCGGCGGCGCGGCCCATCTCCTGGCCGGGCTGGGCAACGGTCGACAGGGACGGCTGCAGGAACTCGGCGCTGGCGATGTCGTCAAAGCCGGTGACGCTGACCTCGGCCGGAATGGCGATGCCGCTCTCGCGGCAGAAGCGCATGACGCCGATGGCCATGAGATCGTTGGCGCAGAGGATCGCCGTCGGGCGCTGCGCACGATCGCCGGTGAGGAGCCTGGTCGCCGCCACATACCCGGACCGCTCGGTGTAGTCGCCGGCGACATAGGGCGCGGCGTCGGGATCGAGGCCAGCCGAAGCCAGCGATTCACGGAAGCCGGCGAGCCGCTGCTCGCTCGTCCACAGGCGCGGCGGGCCGCCGATGATCGCCACCTTGCGATGCCCGCAATCCAGGACATGGCGCGCGATCGCCCGTGCGCCGGCCAGGTTGTTGCTGCCGACGAACGGCACATCGAGGCCGGGCAGGATTTCGTCGACGAAGACCACGAGCCCGGCCTTGGCGAGCTCGAGCAGCGATGGGCTCGGAAGGCCGCTGCCGCTGAGGTAGATGACGCCGTCGAGGCGTTGCGTGCGCAGGATGCGGGCGAAATATTCCTCGCGCTCGGTCTTCGACCAGGTGATGCACAGCATCGGCAGGATGTCGTTGTCGCCGATGCCGCGTTGCACGCCTTCGGCGACGCTGGCGAAGAACGGATTGCCGAGATCGGGCACTACCAGGCCGATCGAGGAGATGCGGCCGCGCTTGAGGCTGCGGGCCGCATTGTTGGGCTCGAAGCCGAGCTCCGCGATCAGCCGCATGACGTGCCGCTTGGTGTCTTCGGCGACGTTGGAGCGCTGGTTGATGACGGCGCTCACCGTGCCGATCGAGACGCCTGCCTCGCGGGCGACATCGCGGATGGTGGGCCGGCTGTTTCCGGGCGCGTTCGATCCGCCGTTCATGGCAGGTCCGCGATCATTTCGGCGGCGGATCGCGCCAGTAGGAAGGCGACCAGCGCCGGGCTTTGGACGACGACATCCATGGTGTCAGGAGATATTCCGCCAGCACGACGAGGAGGAAGCTAACGACGCCGAGCAGCGAAAGGAAGCTGATTGCGGCGAACGTGCCGGCGGTGTTCAGGCGCGAGTTCGCCTGGAGAAGATAGGCGCCAAGGCCGCCGCTGGTCGATGCCGTCCATTCCGCGATCACCGCGCCGGTGACGCTGAACGTCGCCGACAGCTTGAGCGCGGAGAAGAGCGGCGAATACGTCGCGGGCAGCTTCACATGGCGGAATATGTTGAACTTGCTCCCGCCCATGGAGCGCACGAGGTTGAGCACGTCGTTGTCGACAGAGCCCAGCCCGTCGAGCACGTTGACGACGACGGGGAAGAAGACGACCAGCGCCACGATGACCAGCTTGGGCGTGAGGCCAAAGCCCAGCCAGATGGTGAGCGCGGCCGAGATGGCGACGACGGGGATTGCCTGACTGGCGATCAGCAGCGGATAGAGGACGCCACGGACGCTGCGCGAGGCATCCATCAGCACCGCAAAGACAAAGCCGGCGCCGGCACCACACAGGAAGCCGAGCAGGAACTCGATGAAGGTCGTTCCGAACCCGTTGGCGAGAGCCCGCCAGTCGAGCCGGATATGCTCCCACACCACCATCGGGGAGGGCAGCACATAGCGCGGGATCTGATAGACCTCGACCGCCAGCGCCCAGCCGGCGACGAGCAGAAAGAGCGCGATCAGCGGATAGGCGACCTGCAGGATCGCATTGCGTGAAATGCGGCTACGCTGCATCGATCGCCTCCGGCAGGCCGAGGTCTTTCTTTTCGGAATAGATCAGGTCGAGGATGTGCGCCTTGATCGCGACGAACGTTTCGCCGGTCATGCTCGACATCGGCCGCGGCCGGTCGATCGGAACGGTGATGATCTCGCGTATGCGTCCGGGCCGCGGCGTCATGACGACGACGCGATCGGCGAGCAGGATCGCCTCGTCGATGTCGTGGGTGACGAACACGATGGTGCGCTTCTCCATCTCCCACACGCTGAGCAGCCATTGCTGCATGGCGAGGCGCGTCTGCGAATCGAGCGCGCCGAACGGCTCGTCGAGCAGCATCAGGTCGTGGTGCATGGCGAGCGTGCGCATCAGCGCCACCCGTTGCCGCATGCCGCCGGAAAGCGCGGCAGGATAGTGGTTGATGAACTCGCCGAGGCCGTAGCGGCGGGCGAGCGCCACGCCTTCGGCACGGTCGGCGTGGCTGGCGCCCCCTTTCAGGATCGCGCCGAGAACGATGTTGTCGACGACCGTCCGCCACGGCAGGAGCAGATCCTTCTGCAGCATGTAGCCGACATGACCGGCGCGGCCGGTGACATCGCGCCCGTCGATGACCACCTTTCCGGTGGTCGGCTGCAGCACGCCGGCGACGATGTTGAACATGGTGCTCTTGCCGCAGCCCGACGGCCCGACGACCGAGACAAATTCGCCGGTGGCAACGGTGAGATCGGTGGGGGCGAGCGCCTGCGTCTCGCCGAAGGCCTGCGAGACGCCGTGGAGAACGAGCTTGGGCGCCGCTCTATCCGACGTGGGTCCGGTCAGCCCGCCAGCGACCGGCCTAGAGCGTGATGCAGCGGTCACGGCCGAACCACACCAGATCCTCAACCTTGACCGCGATGTCGCCGCGGGCGGCGAACGGCTCTATCGCCCAGGCGCCCCATATCGGCGTGTCGTTGCCGGCGTCGATGAAGCGATGGAGATAGGCGGCGCCCGCGGTCAGCGAATGGCCGATGTTGGCGAGCTGGTCGAGGAGCACGAAACCCTCGGCGACCAATCGGTCATGGACGAGGCCGAAGAGAGTGCTGGCGGGCATCCCCGGACGGCACTTCGCTACCGCCTCGTAGTGCAGCGCCTCGAGATCGCGGAGCGCGGCGTCAGCTTCCGGCCAGTCGCCGACGACACGGCAGCGCGTGCAATCGCCCCAGGAGCCGTCGGGCGTGATCGGATGCACATCGACCATGAGAACGTCACGCGGCTGCGCGGCCAGCGTGGTCGGCGCGTTCGTCGGAAAACAGATGCGGGCATTCTCGCCGAGGCCGACGTTGGTGATCGTCCAGACCTGCGTGACGTTCTGGCCGCGGAGAAAGGCGCTAATGGCGAGGTCGATGTCCTGTTCGCTCATGCCCGGCCGGACGGCGGCGAGGCCGGCAGCCGCCGCCTCTCTCGCGATCTCCTGTGCCTTGACGAGGCCCGGCGGAGGAAGATCGGAAACGTCCGGCCCGGGCTTGTAGGCCCAGGCCGGAACGACGCGTTGCGCGGGGGCGGCGGTGTCGCCCATGCCTACTCCGCGAGGTAATCGTTGGTGTAGTAGGCCGAGGGTGCGAGCGGCGCCGCGACCACCTCGAACTTCTTCAGCGCATCGAGCAGGGAAGCCCAGTCGGACTCGTCCAGCACCATCAGATCGGGGCCGATCTCGCCGAAGAGGGGGATTGTGTCGGTCCACTGCTGCTCGATGAACTTCGAATCGTACGCGTTGGCGTAGCGCGCGGTGAAGGCGGCAACGCCTTCCTCCGGGTTGGCAACGGCATACTCGATGCTCTTCTTAGTGGCACGCAGGAACGCCTTGGCGAGATCGGGGTTGGCCGCAAGCCATGCGTCATTGGCGGCGATCATGAAGATCGGGCTGTTCGGGACGCCATGGTCGCGGGCCGCAATGAACTCGGGCGTCTGGCCGCCCGTAGTCGACATGCCGGTGCCTTCCGCGTTGGTGATGCCGGTGATGGCGTCGACGCGGCTCTGGAGAAGAAGCGGCACCGTATCATCGGCGGCGGCCACCATCGTGACGTCGTCGAGGGTGAGGTTCGCGTCGGCGAGCATCATGGTGAGCTGCGCCTTGGTCCAGGCGTCGTTGTAGATGCCGATCGTCTTGCCCTTGAGATCGGCGACCGTGAGCGGGTTGCCTTCGGCGCTGATGATGCCCCAGTTGTTGCCGCGGCCGTAGCGGGCAATGGCGGTGACCGGCGCCTCCTGCTCCTTGGCGAAGATCACGTCCATGACCGTGGTGAAGGCGACATCGGCGGTGCCGGTGCCGAGGAACTTCATCGTATCGGCCACCGTCGGCGGCGTGACGATCTCGATCTCGATGCCTTCCTCGGCATAGAAGCCCTTGTCGCTGCCGAGGATCCACGGGATCCAGAAGCCATCCGGCACGGGCCATTCCTGGACGAAGGTGACCTTGGTGAGTTCCTGAGCGGCGGCTGGGACCGAAGCTGTGGCGAATGCAGCCAACGCGGCGACGGCCAGACCAAGACTGCGGCGGGTGAGCGTCATTTGGGACCATCCTTTGCGACATGAACGGAAACGAGGCGTCGATGTGAACCGTTTCAAATCGCATTGTCAACTGGATAACTTGACGATGGGCCTGCACCACACTATCGAGCATCGCCGAACTTGGCGGCGCGGCTGGAATTGAGTATGAAACGGTTCATCCTCGAAATGTGCCGCAAAACCTGAAAGGAATCCCCGTGTCGGATAGCGCCAGAAAGAGGGTTCTGCTCGTCGGAGAGACCTGGATGAGCGCAGCGGCCCATTCCAAGGGCTTCGACCAGTTCGGCAGCGTGACCTTTCATTCCGGCGCAGGGCCGCTCATCGCGGCCCTGGAGGGCACCGATTTCGATCTCGTCCACATGCCGGCGCACGAGGCGGTGGAGCGGTTCCCGTTCGATCGCCAAGGGCTCGATGCGTTCGACGTGGTGCTCCTGTCCGACATCGGCGCCAACTCGCTACTCCTCCATCCCGACGTCTGGCTTCGCGGCACGCCTGTGCCGAACCGACTGAAGCTCATCCGCGACTGGACCGCGGACGGCGGCGGACTGGCGATGATCGGCGGGTATCTCAGCTTCCAGGGAATCGACGGCCGCGCGCGCTGGCGGCGCACGCCGGTGGAGGACGCGCTGCCGGTGGAGTGCCTGCCGTACGACGACCGCATCGAGGTGCCGGAGGGGTTCGCGCCGGTTCCGGCCGGCGACGTCTCGCATCCCATCCTGCGCGGGTTGCCCGCGGACTGGCCGCTGCTGCTCGGCGCCAACGAAGTGAAGGCGCGACCGCGCGAGGATGTCGTGGTCCTGGCGCGGCTGCCCGAGGAGTACGGCGCCCATCCGCTTCTCGTCGCAGGCCGCTACGGCAAGGGGCGGAGCGTGGCGTGGACGTCGGACATGAGCCCGCACTGGCTGCCGGCATCCTTCCACCAGTGGCCGGGCTACGCGACCCTCTGGCGCAACGTGCTGGGCTGGCTGGCCGGCGCGGCGTAGCGGATCAGCGCCAGAACTGCTTCGAGGCCAGGCGCGCGCCTTCGGCCATGGCGGCGAACTTCGCCCAGACGACATCGGGATCGACCGCGGCCTGGCCAACCCAGGTGCCGTAGCCGCAATCGCTGCCGGCAATGACGTTCTCGCGGCCGACGAGGTTGGCGTAGCGGGCGATCCGCTGCGCGATCAACTCGGGATGCTCGATGAAATTGGACTTGGACTCGAGCACGCCGGGGATCAGCACCTTGCCGTCGGGGAGCTTCACGCGCTCGAACAGCGTCCACTCGTGGCCGTGGCGCGGATTGGCGGCCTCGAACGAGATGGCGCTCGGGCGCGCGCGGAAGATGATGTCGATGATCTCCGATAGCGCCACGTCGCAATGGTGGGGCCCCTCGTAGTTGCCCCAGCAGACGTGCATGCGGAGCTGGCTTTCCGGAATATTGGCGAGTGCGTGGTTGAGCGCCTCGACGTGAAGCTCCGCGCGCTTGCGGAACTCGGCGATGGACAGGTCGCGGTACTGGATGTGGCGGCCCATGGCGAGATCGGGGCAATCGATCTGCAGGATGAAGCCGGCCTTCGCCACCGTCTCGTACTCGTGCCGCATAGCCTCGGCGATGGCGTGGAGGTACGTCTCCTGGTCCTTGTAGAAATCGTTGCGGAAGAAGAGCGAGACGACGCCGGGCGAGGCCGCGCTCATGAAGGCCGGCCGCTCGCCGCCAACGGCGGCGAGCGCGGCCTTGAGGTTGGCGACGTCGGCCTCGGCGGCTTCGGGATCGCGCACGCTGATCGCGGCGTTGCAGGCCGGCGTCTTGCGGCGCGACCGGCCGGGATCGCCGAAAACGCGCTGGGCGAGGTTCGGGAAATCGACCAGGTCGCCGTAGACGAACGTGTTGCCGGTGCCGCCGAAGCCGTTGAGGCGGTTCTTGACGTAGGTGGCGTAGCTCGGCTTCGACATCTCGCCGTCGTTGACGATGTCGACGCCCGCCTCGACCTGCCTGGCGACGACGCCGGCGACGGCATCGCGGATCTCGGCCGCAAGGCCGGCAGGGTCGACCGGAACGCCTTCCTCCTTGGCGTACATCGCGCGGATCAGGTCGTCCGGGCGGGGAAGACTGCCGGTATGTGTGGTCAGGAACCGGTCCGTGCTGCGGATCATGCTCATCCTCCCGAGCTCTGCGCCTGATCGCCGTAGAGGCCGCGATAGCGTTCGCGCAGTATGTTCTTCTGCACCTTGCCCATGGTGTTGCGCGGCAGTTCGGCCGCGAACACGACGCGCTTCGGCTGCTTGTATTTTGCCAGCCGCGGCTCGAGCGCCCTGAAGATGACGCCCTCGTCGAGGCTCGCGCCGTTGGCGGTCACGACCACCGCCGTCACCGCCTCGCCGAAATCGGCATGGGGCAGGCCGACCACCGCGCTCTCGGCAACGCCCGGAACGAGGTCGATCTCGCCCTCGATCTCCTTGGGATAGACGTTGAAGCCCCCGGAAATGATGATGTCCTTGCTGCGGCCGACGATCTGCAGGTAGCCGCGCGCGTCCAACCGGCCGAGGTCGCCGGTGACGAAGAAGCCATCGTCCCGGAACGAGTCGGCGGTCGCTTCGGGCATGCGCCAGTAGCCGCGGAAAACGTTGGGGCCGCGGACCTCTATCATCCCGATCTCGCCCGCCGGCAGCACGTTCCCCGTGACCGAGTCGGCAATGCGGAGTTCCACCCCCGGCAGGGGATGGCCGACGCTCCCCGCGATCCGCTCGCCCTCGTAGGGGTTCGACGCATTCATGCTGGTCTCGGTCATCCCGTAGCGTTCCAGGATGCTGTGGCCGGTCTTCCGGCGCCAGCTCTCGAACGTCTCGCTCAGCAGCGGCGCCGAGCCGGCGATGAACAGCCGGATACCGCGGCAGCGCCCGGCATCGAGGCCGGGGTGGTCGAGGAGGCGCACGTAGAAGGTCGGAACGCCCATCATGGTGGTGGCGTGCGGGAACGCGGCGAGCACCTGATCGGGATCGAAGCGGGAGAAAAAGAGGATGGAGGCGCCGGCGAACAGCGTGACGTTGGTGGCGACGAAAAGGCCGTG
>CAZXKZ010000114.1:697-7800 GCA_964641825.1 uncultured Bauldia sp. | reverse complement strand
ATACCCCGACCTCACGCTGAACGACGCGATCCGGAAGGTGACCGAGAAGACCACCGCGCAGTTCCATGCCGATGTCGCAGCCCTCGGCTGCCTGCCGCCGACGCACGAGCCCCGCGCCACCGAGTACGTCGAGCGCCCGACCGCGCCCACCGACATGATCCGCCTGATCGCCGACCTCGTCGCGGGTGGTTATGCGTATGTCGCCGAGGGGCACGTGCTGTTCCATGTCGCCTCGATGCCGGACTACGGCAAGCTTTCCAATCGCTCGCTCGACGACATGATCGCCGGAGCGCGTGTCGAGGTCGCGCCCTACAAGCGCGACCCGATGGATTTCGTCCTGTGGAAGCCCTCGAAGGAGGGCGAGCCGTCGTGGCCGTCGCCGTGGAGCAACGGCCGCCCTGGCTGGCATATCGAGTGCTCCGCGATGGCCGGCGCGCTGCTCGGCGACACCTTCGACATCCACGGCGGCGGCATCGACCTCATCTTCCCGCACCACGAGAACGAGATCGCCCAATCTCGCTGCGCCCACGGCACGCCGGTGATGGCCAACTACTGGCTCCACAACGGCTTTCTGCAGGTCGAGGGCGAGAAGATGTCGAAGAGCGCGGGGAATTTCGTGACCATTCGCGACGTGCTGAACGACTGGCCGGGCGAGGTTGTGCGCCTGAATATGCTGAAGACGCACTACAGGCAGCCGATCGACTGGACCGTACGGGGATTGCAGGAGAGTGAGGGCGCGTTGTCGCAGTGGGAGCGGACAAGCGGGGGGGCAAAGGTCGCCGATGCGGCGCCGGAGGTCCTTGCTGCGCTCGAAGACGACCTGAACACACCGCGTGCGCTGGCGGAGCTTCACGATTTGCAGAACGCGAATTCCCTCGCCGGCTCGCTCGCCCTCCTCGGCCTTTCCACTGACAGGTTCCGGCAGTGGAAGGCGCTACGGGCTGAAGAAGTCGCCGCGCAGATCGATGTCGGCGCGCTGGTGGCGGCCAGGGCGCAGGCCCGGTCTGCGCGGAATTTCGCCGAAGCCGATCGCATCCGTGCGGAGCTTGATGCCATGGGCATTCAGTTGAAGGATGCCAAGGACCCCAAGACCGGGGAACTGGTGACGACGTGGGAGGTCAAGCGATGACGCTCGGTGACTGTTGCTGGTCGTCATTCCCGCGAGGCGAGGAACTAGGATCCGACACCGCGGCAATAGAAACTCGGGCGTCGGTTACTGGATGGCCGCCTTCGCGGGCATGACAGAAGATATGGATGCCGACGCAGAGTGCATGGCGGCGGTCGCGTTTCGTTCAAAGGGAGAGAGGCAATGACCATCGAGATCGATCATATCGGCGTCAGCGTGAACGACTACGAGAAGGCGAAGGCGTTCTATGCGGCGGCGTGCGCGCCGTTGAGGATGAGCATCCTGATGGAGTTCTCGGCGGCAGAGACCGGCAACGAGCCCGTCGCCGGGCTCGGCGCGGACGGGAAGCCGTTCCTGTGGATCAGCGGAGGGGGGAGGACCTCGCCACATACGCACATCGCGATCCGGGCTGAGAACCGCGAGCAGGTCGATGCCTTCTACGCAGCGGCGCTCGCGGCAGGCGGCACCGACAACGGTGCGCCGGGGCTGCGACCGCACTACCACGAGTACTATTACGGCGCGTTCGTGCTCGATCCGGAAGGCCACAATTTCGAGGCGGTCTGTCATGCTCCACCGGTTGCGGCCCGCAAGCCGGCGCGTCGTGCCGCGGCGAGATCGTCCCGCAAGGCATCGGCGGCGAAACCAGCGCGCAGAGCGGCGAAAAAGCCGGCTCGCGCGTCGGCACGGAAGCCAGCAAGGCGTGCCGCGGCGAAGAAGCCCGCGGCGCGGCGCAAACCGGCAACGGCGCGCAAGCCCGTGCGGCGCGGAAAGAAGAAGTAGCCATGGCCGAGGCGCTGTCCGGCGGATGTCAGTGCGGGGCCGTGCGCTTCCGGGTCGAGCGGCTCGGGCGCGGCTCCGTCTGCCATTGCCGGATGTGCCAGAAGGCCTTCGGGAACTTCTATGCGCCGCTGATCAGCGGCTTCGGCGTGACGTGGACGCGCGGCGAGCCCGCCTACTTCCAGAGCTCCAACAAGGTGCGGCGCGGCTTCTGCGCCGCCTGCGGCACGCCGCTGACGTATGAATTGCTCGACAGGGCCGCGGACGACGAGATCGAGCTTGCGATCGCCGCCTTCGACGATCCCACCAGGGCTGCGCCGACCATCCAGGTCAATCCGGAGGACAAGCTGCCGTTCGTGGACGGCATTCCGTCGCTTCACACGCGAACGGCGGACGAAGATCCGCAACAGGCAGCCTTCAATCAGGCGGTCGTGAGCTATCAGCATCCCGACCGCGATACGTCCGAATGGCCTCCGCGTGGGGGTTTCGATGGCTGACATCAGGATCACCGGCGGATGCCAATGCGGCGCGGTGCGTTACGCGCTGCATGAGCAGCCCACAGGCACCTCGATCTGCCACTGCCGCATGTGCCAGAAGGCGTTCGGCTCGTTCTTCGCGCCGCTGACTGGCGTGCCGCCCGACAGGTTCGAGCTGACGCGCGGCGAACTGTCGATCTTCCGGAGCTCGGACCAGACCGAGCGCGGCTTCTGCCGTCAGTGCGGAACGCCGCTGACGTTCCACTACATCGGCAGGCCGCGCATTTCCGTCTCCATCGGTTCGCTGGACGAGCCGGAGAAATTCCCGCCGCAGGAGGAGTTCGGCGGCGAGAGCAGGATGTCGTGGTTCGACACCCTTGTCGCGCTGTCGGGCCACGGTACGACCGAGGAAGACGAGCCCGAACTGGCCGCGAAGATTGCCGCGTCCAACCACCAGCATCCCGACCACGACACGGCCGCGTGGCCGCCCGAGTCCCGAACGCCATGAGCAAGGAACGCCTCTACATCTTCGACACGACGCTGCGTGACGGCGCGCAGACCAGCGGCGTCGATTTCACCCTCGAGGACAAGATCGCTGTCGCCGGCATGCTGGAGAAGCTCGGCGTAGACTACATCGAGGGTGGCTATCCGGGCGCCAACCTCACCGACACCGCCTTCTTCGAGAAGAAGCGGACGGCGAGCGCGACGTTCACCGCCTTCGGCATGACCAAGCGGCCGGGCGTCTCTGCGTCGAACGATCCGGGCCTGCGGGCGCTCATCGATGCCGAGGCCGACGCCATCTGCTTCGTCGCCAAGACCTCCGACTATCAGGTCCGCGTCGCACTGCAGACAACGGAAGAAGACAACCTCGACAGCATCCAGCAGTCGGTGACGGCGGCGCGCGGAGCGGGCAGGGAGGTGCTGGTCGACTGTGAGCATTTCTTCGACGGCTACAAGGCCAACCCGGCCTATGCGCTGGCCTGCGCCAAGGCGGCCTATGACGCCGGCGCGCGCTGGGTGGTGCTGTGCGACACTAACGGCGGCACGCTGCCGGAGGAAGTAGAGGCGATCGTCGGCACGGTGACGCAATCGATCCCCGGCGACCATCTCGGAATCCACGCGCACAACGACACCGACATGGCGGTCGCCAACTCGCTCGCCGCGGTGCGCGCCGGCGTGCGCCAGATCCAGGGGACGATCAACGGGATCGGCGAGCGCTGCGGCAACGCGAGCCTGACCTCGATCATCCCGACCTTGATGTTGAAGCCTGCCTATGCGGAGCGGTTCGAGATGGGCATCACCGCCGACGGCCTCGCGGGGCTGACGGCGCTCTCGCATCGCTTCGACGAGATCGTGAACCGCGCCCCGGACCGGCAGGCGCCCTACGTCGGCGCGAGCGCCTTCACCACCAAGGCCGGCATCCACGCCTCGGCCATCGTGCGTGATCCGAAGACCTACGAGCACGTCGAGCCGCAAAGCGTCGGCAACCGCCGTCATGTGCTGGTGTCCGACCAGGCCGGTAAGGCCAACCTCCTGTCCGAGCTGCAGCGCATGGGGATCGCGGTCGACAAGAGCGACCCGCGCCTAGAGACGCTGCTGCGCGAGGTGAAGGAGCGCGAGTCGATCGGCTACGCCTACGAGGGCGCCGGCGCGTCGTTCGAACTCCTAGCCCGCCGCGTGCTCGGCGAGGTGCCGCGCTATTTCGACGTGGAGAGCTTCCACGTCACCGTCGAGCGGCGCCACAACGCGCTCGGCCAGCAGGTCTCCGTGTCGGAAGCGGTGGTCAAGCTGCTCGTCGGGGGCCAGCGCCTTCTGACCGTCGGGGAGGGCAACGGCCCGGTCAACGCGCTCGACACCGCGCTCCGCAAGGATCTCGGCATGTATTCCGAGGCCATCGCCGACCTCGAGCTGACGGACTACAAGGTCCGTATCCTCAATGGCGGAACCGGGGCCGTCACCCGCGTCCTCATCGAATCGACCGACGGCGCCGGCGACTCGTGGTTCACGGTCGGCGTTTCGGAAAACATCGTCGACGCCTCGTTCGAGGCCCTCAACGACTCGATCGTCTACAAGCTGATGCGCGCCGGGGCGAAGCCGCCGGCGTAGTTCCCATAGGGACCGGCACGTCGCACGCGTCCCGCATTTGGGCTACAACCTGTCCAAACACGACAGGAAACGCCGACATGAACGATATTGCCAAGCCCGCGCCGGCCACCGCCATCCCGTTCGATTCCGAGAAGCTCGACGACCTTCTGGCGCGCGCCGGGATCGATGCGCTGATCGTGTCGTCCAAGCACAACATCCAACATCTGCTCGGCGGCTATCGTTTTTTCTTCTTCGAGCATTTCGATGCGATCGGGCTGGGGCGCTACGTGCCGCTGCTGGTCTACGAGCGCGGCCACCCCGAGCGCACGCGCTACATCGGCAACGGCATGGAGCGCTACGAGCACGACCTCGGCACGCTGTGGGCTCCGGAGCTGGTTTCAGCCTGGTACGGCCCGGCCGGCATGAAGGCGGCGGTCGAACACCTCAAGCGCCTCGGCCTCGAAAACAAGACCATCGGTATCGAGACGGCGTTCCTCGGGTCCGATGCGGTCGATGTGCTCCGTGCCGAGCTGCCGCAGGCCCGCGTGGTCGATGCGCTGATCCCGCTGGAGCGCTTCCGCGCCGTCAAGACTCCGGAGGAACTCGCACTTCTGAAGAAGGCGTCGGAGGATGTGGTCGATGCGATGCTCGCCGTCATCGCCGGGCACGGACCGGGAACTTCGACGCGCGCGCTCGCCGAAGCGCTCCGCCGCGAGGAAGTGCTGCGCGGGCTCGAGTTCGACTATTGCCTGATCACTGCCGGCACGAGCCACAACCGCGCGCCTTCCGACAAGCTGATCTGGAACGAGGGCGATGTGCTCTCCGTCGATTCCGGCGGCCACTACAAGGGCTATATCGGCGACCTCTGCCGCATGGGCATCCTCGGCGAGCCGGACGACGAGCTCGATGAGCTGCTCGCCGAGATCGACGACATCCAGCAGGCGGCGCGGAAACCAATCCGCGCGGGCGCCATGGGGAACGAAATCTACGGGTCGGCAGAGGCAATCCTGCGCAAGTCACCGCACGCCAACCGGCTGGAATTTGTGGCGCACGGCATGGGCCTGATCGCGCACGAGGCCCCGCGTCTGTCTGCGAAAGCGCCCGTGCCGTACCCCGGCGACGATGGCGACAAGCCGCTGGAAGCAGGCATGGTGCTTTCGATCGAGACGACGCACCCGCATCCGCGCGGCTTCATCAAGCTGGAGGACACCGTGGTGGTCACGCCGACGGGCTGGGAGGCCTTCGGCGACCGGGGCCGCGGATGGAACCGCGGCGGCACGGCTCTATGACCTAGACCGGGCCGGCGTCGGCCTGTTCGACGGTCGCGGCAGGCAGGCGGCCGACCGCTTCGCGGAGCGTCGGCACCACCTCCTCGATCCGGTCCACGAACATCACCGGCAGGTCGACGTGACGGCCGAGGAAGGCCTTGTGCAGAAAGCCCTCGTCCATCATCACCTTGAACTGGGCGATGAGCGGATCCCAGAAGCCGTTGAGGTTGACGATCATCACCGGCTTGGCGTGCTGGTCGAGCTGAGCCCAGGTCATCATCTCGACCACCTCCTCCAGCGTGCCGATGCCGCCGGGGAGTGCCACAAACGCGTCCGACCGCTCGAACATGATGCGCTTGCGCTCGTGCATGTCGGCGGTGACGATGAGGTCGTCCACCTCGCGCAACATGATCTCCCGCTCCCGCAGGAAGCGGGGGATGATCCCGGTGACGGCGCCGCCGCTTTCCATCACCGTCCGGGCGAGCACACCCATGAGGCCGATCGAGCCGCCCCCATAGACGAGGCGCACGTCGCCGGCGGCGAGCTCGCGCCCGAGGGCGACAGCGGCCTCCGCATACTCGGGGCGCGCGCCAGTGTTTGCGCCAAGATAGACGCAGATGCTTCTTAGTTGGGCCATGATGGCGTGATGTGGCATTGGGCGGCCGCAATCGTCAAGATTTCCGCGCCGCTTTGCCTTGTGGCGCGGAGGCGACCGCGTGTAGAGTTGCCAATCGGGTCGATTTCCGTGGATTCGGGTGTGTAGATGGACAGCCGCCGTAACGGACTGATCGCAGTGGTCGTCCTCCTGATCGTTGCCGGCGCGCTTCTCTACTATCAGGCCACCTCCCTCCGCCCCGCTCCCACCACCGCCTTCGCGCCGGCCGAATCGGCCGACGAATCGGTCGCGCCGCCGGAGGTAGCCGTCGAGGGCACGGACGTCGCCGCAGCGCCGGCTGCCGAGGATGCCGGCGCCGAGACGGCACCGGCCGCCGGCACGGATGTCGCGGAGGACGCGGCCGAGGTTGCTCCGGAGGCCGAAGGGCAGGCAGCGGAAGCCGCGCTGGAACCGGCGGCGGGCGAGGCCGCACCGGGCGGCGAAGCGGCCGGAGCCGACGTTGCGCTGGCCGATGCCGATGCGGGACCGGCGGCGGAAACGGCACCGGCGGAGGAGACGATCGTCATCGTCGAGCCGCCGCCCGTGCCAACGTTCGATATCGTTCGCGTCGAGCCCTCCGGGGAGACGGTGATCGCGGGACAGGCCGAGCCCAACGCGCTGGTCGAGATCATGGACGGCGCCGAGGTGATCGCCAGCGCCGAGGCGAGCGACGCCGGCGAATGGGTGATCGCGCTGGAGGAGCCGCTCGATCCCGG
>CAZXKZ010000114.1:0-687 GCA_964641825.1 uncultured Bauldia sp. | reverse complement strand
ACGACCTCGCCATCAGCACGACGACCGAGGATGGGTCGGTGGTGACGCTTTCGGACGAGCGGGTGACGGTGTCGGTGCCCGAGGAAGGCTCGACCGATGTGCTGGTGGTGCTAAACGCGCCGAATGCGCCGAGCACGATCCTGCAGGTGCCGCCGGCCGGGGAGGCGATTGCGTCCGCGGAAGAACAGCCGGCGGCCGGCGAGGGAGCCACGCCGGAAGCGAGCGGCGGGGAGGTTGCGCTGGCGCCGCCTGACGCCGGGCAGGCCGGCGATACGGCTGCACCCGCGGAAGAAACGGCGACGGAAGCCGCGACGGCGGACGCCGCACCGGCTGCTGAGGAAGCGGCCGCCGGCGAAACCGAGGTCGCGCTGGCCGATACTGCCGGACCTGCCGCCGAGGAACCGGCCGAGCCGCAGAGCCCGGCTGCCGAAACCGCATCGGCCGATGATGCCACCGCTCCCGCAGCATTGGAGCCTCCTGCTTCCGGCGAACCGGGGGCCGAGACGGCTGCCGTAGGAGACGAAGCCGCGACGGTGGAGAACGACGTTGCCGCCGCCGCTGCCGCCACTGGAATAGAGGAGCCGGCCACCGAACAGCCTGCGACCGAGTCCGCTGTTGCGGACGTGGCGGAGGCAGGGCCGGACGCGACCGGCGCGGACGAGACTGATACCGCCGAGGCTCCCGCTG
>CAZXKZ010000113.1:0-7840 GCA_964641825.1 uncultured Bauldia sp. | reverse complement strand
GAGCAGGACGACCACAAGGACGAAGCTCGCCGCCAGCAGGCCGAACAGGCGGCCGGCGTAGAAGCCGAGATCGAAGCGCCCGCCGTTGAGGACCGCGCTGAGGCCGATGTCGGCGATCCACGCGACCATCACCGCCGCCACCCACACGTCGAGGATGGAGCGGATGCCTTTCCACCAGAGCACGGCGAGTGCGACGAAGCTCAGCGCCCATGCACCGCCGAGGAAGAACACCGCCGCAGGGGTGTAGCGGTTCTGCGCCATAACCGGCGGCAGGAAGTCGTGTCCGGCTGTCACCGCTACGGAAGCCGCCAGCACGACGATGACGACGAAGGCCGCCGCGGCGACGATCGGCCCGGCGAGATCGCGCGCGGCCCAGTCGGACTGCGTATCGCGCAGTAGCGCGTAGCCGATGACGAACAGCGGAAAGCCGCCGTGCCAGACGATGTAGAGCCACGCGGTCGTCTGCGGGCCGGCGCCGAGCAGCCCGCCTTCACTGAAGACGCCGGGATAGGACAGGAAGTGGACCGCGATCACCAGCGCATCGAAGAAATAGCCGGCGGCGAGCACGAGAATCGCCAGCGAGCGCAGGCGCACGAACTGTCCGATCAGGATCACCGCCGTGGCGAGATCCGTGATGATGAGTGCGGTTTCGTACGACGGGATGAAGGCGGGGACGACTGGAAGCTGGATCTTCGCGACAGGCACCAGTGCCACAAACGCGATGACCGAGGCAGCTACCACGCCGAGCGCGAACATCCGCTCGCGGCTCGTGGCCTCGGTGGTGGCGAGGTACGACAGGCTTCCGCCGACATCGCCGGCGAGCAGGGGTGGTTCGATCGCTGGGGCGGCGGACTCAACCCGGGCCGACATGAGCAAGCCCTCCGAATCGGTGCATTGATCTTAGCCGATCCGGAGGTGTGCCCGGCGATGCCCCGGGGAGGGGTGATGGATCGCGCCGGCGGCCGCGCGACCCATCACGCTAGCAGCGTTCAGTTGCTGGCGAAGCAGTAGAACAGGCCGGCACCACCCGTCCCGATCAGGCCTTCCTGATGGCAGCCGCGCGAAGCGTGGGCGGCATTCCATGAAGTGGCGGTCGCGAGCGTGTCCGGGCCGAGGCGATCGTGGTGGCCGAGCATGGCGCTGCCGTCGGTGGCGTTGCTCGTCCAGTTCTCGCAAGTCTCGGCGGCCTTGGTGCCGTCGGCGATCGAGCCGGTCAGGATGTCGTGCTGGTTGGGCTGGTCGCCGCGGCCCTTGACCTGCATACCCATCTCGTCGAGGCCGGTTTCCTTGTTGATGCCGTTGGCGTCGCTGTGCAGTTCCTCGACACTGTTGGCGATGGTCACGCCATTGGCGTTGACCCAGGGGCCTGTGCCGATGCGATCGCGCGCATCGGTGTCGCTGGTGCTGAGGTAGGCGTGCCAGGTCTTGCCGGTGACGCCTGCGGCCTCCGCCAGAGACGTGCAGTGGGCATCTGCGCCTTCCAGCCCGCCGAGGTTGGCTCCGTCCCCCGGGCCGACGCTGGTGATGAAGAAACTCATGTTCGCGTCCTGCGCCGCGGCGGGAACGGAGAACGCGGCCAGAGCCGCAAGAGCGATGGTCGGTGCGATCATTTTCATTGGATAGTCTCCCTTCTCACGAGCGATGCAGGCGGAGGAATCCTCCGGCGCATCGCCGATGCCCCTTTGGCGATTTTTCGCAGCCAGCACGGGGAGGGTAGGGGGAGGGTGCGCGCGCTAGCCAATCAAAGTTTCGTGGGACGCACCGAACACGCGAGGCGATCGTTTTATTCACATGGAGCGGGAGTTTCCGCTGAACGCCGGGAGCGTTGCCTGAATCCGGCCTTCGTTTCTCAAAATTCCTGCCTCACTTGGGCATCAGCGTAGGAGGGCGGCGTTGCGCGTGGAGGACGGGAATGGGTGCAATCCACTTCCGAACAGGCGGGACTTCGGACCGCCGGCTGCTGCCGTATGCGGAGTTCGGGCGGCGAGCGGGCCAGCGATACAGGACATGGCTTGTCGCGACAGCCGAGGTCGGTGCCGTAGCCCTGGTCATCGGCCTCATTCACGTTGCGAACGGCGTACTCTTCCGGAGCCCGTTGCCGACCGACGTGGCGACAGCGAGCGAGAATGCCGTCGCGCGCGTTCCGGTCAGAAATTTCGCCCAGGGCACCAACCATCGTCTCGCCGCGCATCTTGCGCACGCCCGCTCGGCCCTTGTGGCCGCGCCCGACCGCCGTCTGATGTTCGAGGACAGTGTCGTCGCCGTTCGTTTCGGGGATGTTGCTGCGATCGCGCCGGCCAGTTTCGCCTTTGCAATCGTGGACCCCGCCACCACGGCGGGCGTGTCTGCTCCGTCCGGTGGCACCGGCGACAGCGCCGGTGCTTCGCCGGGCGATGTCGCGGGTGCGGATCCGGACCCGGTTCCCGGCAATCCGCCACCGCAACCGGGCGATCCGGACACCCCGACACCTGACGAGCAGCCACCATTGCTTGTCTATGCACCGCTGACTGATGCGGCGGAGCAGGTGGTGGCAAATGTCGTTACGCCTGTCGCCGAGACGGCCGTGAACGCTGTCGATCAGCTCACCGGCCCGCCCATTGACCTCACGCGCGGATTGTTCGACGCGGACGCGGGATCGAGCAGCGGCGGCAGCAGTGCGCCTGCAGGTGGTGGAAACTCGCGGGCCAGCGCCGCCAGCACGGCGAGCGCCACCAGCGGCAGCTCCGGCGCGGGCGGTAGTTCGCCGTCGCTTTCGCAGACTGTCTCCCCAATCGCCGAGGCGGCGACCGGCTCTGTCGGCTCGGTGGTTACGTCGACGACGGGAACGGTCGGCCGGCTGCTGCGCTGAGTTAGCGCCAGCGTTCGGCCGCCTCGTCGTCCTCGGTGGTGGCGGCGACCCATGCGCCCGCGTCGCCGGTGGCGGCGTGTTCCTTCTTCCAGAAGGGCGCGCGGGTCTTGAGGTAGTCCATCAGGAAGCTCGCCGCGGAAAATGCGGCGTCGCGGTGGGTGGACGCCGTCGCGACGAGAACGATGTCGTCGCCGACGGCGATCCTGCCGTGGCGATGGATGACTGTGAGGCCGAGGAGCGGCCACCGCTCCGCCGCCTCACCGGCGATGCGGCCAATCTCCGCTTCGGCCATGCCCGGGTAGTGCTCGAGCTCAAGCGCCGCCAGCCTGCCCGATTCATCGCGGCACACGCCGGTGAACGTGACGATGGCGCCGACCTGGTCGAGCTGCTTCAGCTGCGCCGTTTCCTCGGCGATGTCGAAGCCGCCTGCCTGCACCCGGACCGCAATCGCCGTCACGGGATCAGCCGCCGGTCATCGGCGGAAAGACGGCCACCTCGGCAGCGCCGGCGAGCGGCGTGTCGCGGCCGGCATGGACACGGTCGACCGCGACGCGGATCGCGGCGGGTTCGGCCAGCGCGTGTTCGTATTCAGGGCCGCGGCCTTTCAGCCAGTCGAGCAGTTCGCCGGCGGTGGCGACGGAAGCCGGCAACACGATCTCCTCGCCGGCCCGGCCGATGCGCTCGCGCACCCAGGCGAAGTAGACGAGCTTCATTTCTGCTCGCCAGAGACGTGGCGCATGCCGGCGCGGAAGTAGTCGTAGCCGGTGTAGAGGGTGATGAGCGCCGACACCCACAGGAGCAGGAGCCCGACGTACGTCACCAGCCCGAGGTCGCCGATGTAGTAGCGCAGCAGTCGGTCACCGGCCGGGCCGATGAGCAGGAATGCGATGGCCACCATCTGGAGCGTGGTCTTCCATTTGGCGAGCCGGCTCACCGGCACGCTGACCCTCAAGCCGGCGAGGAACTCGCGGAGCCCCGAGACGGAAATCTCCCGTGTCAGGATCACCAGAGCGGCGAGCAGCGACCAGCTTCCGATGGTGCCGGACCAGACGAGCAGGACGAGCGCGACCGCGACGAGGAGCTTGTCGGCGATGGGATCGAGGATCTGGCCGATCGCCGATTGCTGGTGCCAGGCGCGGGCAAGGTAGCCGTCGAAGAAATCGGTGACGCTGGCCGCCACGAACACGGCGAAGCTCAGCCAGCGGCCTGTGGTGTTCTCCAGGTAGAAGAACAGGACGAGCGCCGGGACGGCCAGAATCCGGCCGTAGGTGAGGAGGTTGGGCAGCGACCAGGCATGCGAAAGGCCTGCGGGGCGGACGCCTGCGGCTGTCTGATCGTAGGACTGGCTTTCGTGCATTCGGACCTGCTTTTTGCCCGTCTGGCAGCCTGACTCTAACCCAACTCACGGCCGATGTGAGGCAACCCTACGGTCCTATGGTCAATCCTGGCTTTCATGGAAGAACCCGTGGATGGCCCTGGCCATTTCCGCCGAGATGCCGGGCACGGCGCGAAGATCCTCGATGTCGGCGCGGCTGACGGCCTTGGCCGTGCCGAAGTGGTGGAGAAGGGCGCGCTTGCGGGCCGGACCGATGCCGCCGATCTCGTCGAGCGGATTGCGGGCAATGTCGGACTTCCGGCGCGCGCGGTGCGAGCCGATGGCGAAGCGATGCGCCTCGTCGCGGAGGCGCTGCACGAAATAGAGGACGGGCTCGCGCGGCGGCAGCATGAACGGCTCCCGGCCGGCCATGTAGAAGGTCTCGCGGCCGGCGTCGCGGTCAGGCCCCTTGGCCACGCCGATGAGCGGCAGGTCGGAGATGCCGACCTCCGCCAGCACCTCTGTCGCCACGGCAAGCTGCCCACGGCCGCCGTCGATCAGCACGACGTCCGGCCACGGACCGACGCCGTCGGCATCCCGCACCTGCTCGGCGCGCGGACCGTTCTCGCGCATGAGGCGGGAGAACCGGCGGCCGAGCACTTCGCGCATCATCCCGTAGTCGTCTCCGGGCGTCAGGTCTTCGGAGCGGATGTTGAACTTCCGATATTGCCCTTTGATGAACCCTTCCGGCCCGGCGACGATCATGGCGCCGACCGGGTTCGAGCCCATGATGTGGCTGTTGTCGAAGACCTCGATCCGCCGTGGCGGCTCGGTCAGGCCGAACTGCTCGGCGAAACCCGCAAGCAGCGTCTGCTGGGTCGCCGACACGGCCATCTCGCGGCCGAGCGCATCGCGGGCGTTGGCAAGCGCGTGCTCCACCAGCGAACGCTTCTCGCCTCGCTGCGGCACCATCACTGTAACGCTGCGGTCGGCGCGCTCGCTGAGCGCCTGTTCCAAGAGCGCGTGCTCCTCGATCTCGTGCGACAGCAGGATCAGCTTCGGCGCGGGCTTGTCCTCGTAGAACTGCGCAAGGAAGGCGCCGAGCACCTGGCCGGCGTCGAGCGCCTTGTCGGCGCGCGGGAAGTAGGCGCGGTTGCCCCAGTTCTGCCCGGTGCGGAAGAAGAACACCTGGATGCAGGTCTGGCCACCGGCCTGATGGACCGCGAACAGATCGGCCTCGTCGACGGTGTGCGGGTTGATACCCTGGTTGGTCTGGACATGCGAGAGCGCCGCGAGACGGTCGCGGTAGCGGGCGGCGGCCTCGAAATCGAGCTTCTCCGACGCGGCCTCCATCGCCCGCTGGATCTCGCCCCGCACGGTCTGGCTCCTGCCTGACAGGAAGTCCTTCGCCTCCGAGACGAGCCCCGCTTGATCTGGAACAGCAGGCACGGCCGCGTCCGGCTCTCGAACACCGCGTCCGAGCATGAACGGAGCAGAAAGGCCCGCTCCAGCGTGTTGATGGTGCGGTCGACGGCGCCGGCCGAGGCGAACGGTCCGAAGTATTCGCCCTTGCGGGTGCGCGCGCCACGGTGCTTGGCGAGCTGCGGGGCAGGGTGGTCGCCGGTGATGAGGATGTAGGGGAACGACTTGTCGTCGCGCAGGAGGACGTTGAACCGCGGACGAAGCCGTTTGATGAGATTGGCTTCGAGGAGCAGCGCCTCGGTTTCGGTGCGCGTCGAGACGAACTCCATCGCCGCGGTCGCCATGATGACGCGATGGATGCGGGCCGGCTGCGTGTTGAGGCGCGCGTAGCTCTGCACGCGCTTCTTGAGGCTGCGCGCCTTGCCGACATAGAGCACCGTTCCCTTGGCATCCATCATGCGATAGACGCCGGGTCCGTTCGGGAGGCGCTTGACGATGTCCGCAATGACCGCCGGGCCGGTGCGGTGCGGCTCGGTGGCGGACTCAGGCGAGGCTTCGATCATGGGCGGTTATATAGCGATTGGGCCGGAAAACCGGGACTCTCGATGAGGCAGGAACCTGCAATCGACCGCGCCAGGCTGGCGGCAGTCCTGCGAGCGGGGTGGGGCGTCGCGGCCATCGAGATGTCGCACATTCCCTCGGGCGAGTATGCCTTCTGCTACCGGGTCAAGACGTCGGATGGCCGGTTCTTCGCCAAGATATGGCCGGAGCCCCGGCCGGGCTATGTCAGTACCGAATCGACGCTGGACATGCTCCGCCTGACCCGGGCGCTCGCCGACCGCGGCGTTTTCACGGCGCAGCCGGCCGCGGTACCGACCCGCTCCGGTGGGCTTCACGCGACACTTGGCGGGCTGATCCTGGCGCTGTTCCCGTTCATCGACGGCGCCCGCCCGTCCGAGTCGGAGGCGTTCGCCACCGCCTTCGGTCGCACGATTGCCGAGCTGCAGGCAGCCACGTCGGCGGTAGCAGACCTGCCGTTGCGACGGGAGGCGCTGGACATTCCGTTTGCCGAGGCGCTGCCGCGCGCGTTCGATTTCCTGGCAGGGGTCGGTGAGGATGACCGACCCGGCCGCCGCGCGGCGCGCGATCTCATTCTGCCATATCGCGCTGAGGTCATGGCGGAGCTTGAACGCCTCCGCATGCTGCAGGCAGCGGTCCGGGCAAACGATCCGCCGTTCGTCCTTTGCCATCGCGACATCGGGCTCCACAACATCCTCGCCGGCGACGCGGGGCGCCTCTACTTCATCGACTGGGACGATGTCGCCTTGGCGCCGCCGGAGCACGATCTTTTCTTCGGCCGCGGCCCGCATTTCCGGACGATGCTGGAAGCGTATTTCGATGCCGGCGGCACCCGTGCTCTCTCCCGCGACCGCTTCGCGTTCGTGCATCTGCGCCGGGTCCTCGATGACATGAGCTTCCGCTTGCACACGATCATGCTGGACGAGACCGGCGAGACCGACGCACACGAGGTCTTCGGCATCGAGGAGTGGGTGATCCCGGCGTGGCGCGACCGCAAGCCCGATTTCGCGGAGATGGCCGATGCGCTGGAGGCTCCGGGGATCGCTGGCTGACGCTCAGCCGAGGTGCTGGCCGCCGTCGAGCGCGATCACCTGCCCGGTGATCGAGCGGTTTTCGACCAGGTAGCGGACCGTGCGGCCGAAGTCTGCGAGATCGGGCTGCCGCCGGAGCGGCAGCTCGGCGACGTGGCGCGCGAAGCGTTCCGGGGTGGAATGGATGCTGGGCAACACCGGCCCCGGTGCGATGCCGTTGACACGGATGCGCGGCGCCAGCGCCTTCGCCAGCACCTCGGTCGCCGTGAGCAGCGCCGACTTCGAGATCTGGTACGAGAAATAGTCCGGCGTCGGACGGAAGACGCGCTGGTCGATGAGATTGACGACATTGCCTTCCGCGTCAGCGGGAAGCTGGCGCGCGAACGCCTCGGCGAGAAAGACCGGCGCGCCGAGGTTCACCGCGAGCTGGCGCTGCCAGAGCGCGGCGTCGAGCGCGCCGACTCCGTCCTTCTCGAAGATCGAGGCGTTGTTGACGAGGAGCGTCAGCGGCCCGATTGCGCCGGCGGCTTCCGTCACGATGGCCGACACGCCGGCGATGTCCGCGAGGTCGCCGCCGACTGCCGCGGCGCTGCCGCCCTGCCGGGCGATGTCCGCGGCGAGCGCTGCGGCCGCGTCGCGCGAGGT
>CAZXKZ010000112.1:0-7871 GCA_964641825.1 uncultured Bauldia sp. | reverse complement strand
CGAAGCCGTACTGGAAGCCCGAGCAGCCGCCGCCCGAGACGCTGACGCGCAGCGCCGTGCCGCCAGGCTCGCGAGCCAGAATGCTCGAGATGCGCTTGGCAGCGCGTTCCGAAATGGTGACACCGGCGAGTGGTTCGATCATCGTGGTAACGGCCAAAAACCGTTATGAACCTTGGACTTACTGGTTGCACCATAGTTATGGAGGGACCCGTTCCAAGTCAATGCCGGGGCCGGCCCTGGCTGGATGCGGGGTGTCCCGCGGGCGCTCCGACAGCCGGCTGGAGGGCTGGATTCCGGCGGCCGCGGCAGGGGCCATGTCCCTAGTACAACGGGAGAATCCGGCTTCCGGCCCGCATAGGTTGGGGGCTGGCTGGCGGTGAGCGCCGCCCCCTATGCCTCCGACCCCCGCGCCAGCCGGGGCCGGGTCTTCGAGGAGGCCATCAGCCCCGGCCGAAGCGAGTTCCAGCGCGACCGGGAGCGAATCATCCACTCGACCGCCTTCCGGCGCCTCAAGGACAAGACCCAGGTCTTCCTGTTCGACGAAGGCGATCATTTCCGCACCCGTCTCACCCACACGCTGGAGGTGGCGCAGATCGCCCGCGCGCTGGCGCGCTCGCTGGCGCTGGACGAGGATCTCACCGAAGCGGTGGCGCTCGCCCACGACCTCGGCCACCCTCCGTTCGGCCACGCCGGCGAGCGGGCGCTGGCGCGCGCCATGGCCGACTACGGCGGCTTTGACCACAATGCGCAGAGCCTGCGCGTGGTGACGCACCTCGAACGGCGCTACCCGCAGTTCGATGGGCTCAACCTGACATGGGAGACGCTGGAAGGGCTGGTCAAGCACAACGGGCCGCTCGTCGATGAACGGGGCGTGCCGGTGCCGCGGTATGCCGGCGGACTGCCATTCGCGATTGCCGAGTACACCGCCGGCCATGACCTGATGCTTTCGACCCATGCCGGCCCGGAGGCGCAGGCTGCCGCCGTCGCGGACGACATCGCCTATAACGCCCACGACATCGACGACGGGCTCCGCGCCGGGCTCCTCACCCTCGACCGCCTCGCCGACCTGCCTCTGGTCGGCGACAGCCTCGCGGGGATTCACCGCGAGTATCCCGGCCTCCCGCCGGATCGCGTGCGGGCAGAACTGGTGCGGCGGATCATCCGCGCCATGATCGAGGATGTGACCGACGAGGGGCGGCGGCGTCTTGCCGCGATGGGCGCGCGCTCAGCCGACGACGTGCGGCACGCGGGCAGGACCGCGATCGGCTTCTCGCCGGGCATGGCCGCCGCCGACGCAGCCATCAAGGAGCGGCTCGGACGCGACCTTTATCGACACGAGGCGGTCACGGTGGTGATGAACCGGGCCGGGAGCATTGTCAGTCGGCTTTTCGATCGGTACCGGGAGGATCCCAATGCGCTCCCCGAGGGCTGGCGGTCGGCATCCCGCAGGCCTCCCGAGCGGGTTATTGCCGACTTCATCGCGGGCATGACCGACCGCTTCGCGCTCGCCGAACACGAGCGCCTGTTTGACCCTCCGCCCGATATCGGTTAGGCCGCTTTCCTTCCGCGAGGCCCGAAAAACCCACGCAAAATGAACATTTTCAGCGAGTTTGCGACCCGCATCAGGGCTGCCGCCGAGAAGGCCATCGAGGGCATTCCGGGCGCGGATTCCGGCCATCTCGACCGGATCGTGGTGGAGCCGCCGCGGGACCCCACCCACGGCGATCTCGCCTCGAACGCAGCCATGGTGCTGGCCAAGCCGCTCGGCATGAAGCCGCGCGACCTCGCGACCCGCATCGCCGTCATCCTCGCCGGCGACCCTGATATCGACGCCGCCGAAGTGGCCGGCCCAGGCTTCATCAACCTGCGGCTTCGCGCGGCTTTCTGGCAGAAGGTCGTGCGGGCAATCCTCGATGCGGGCGAGGACTACGGCCGCAGCGACGCCGGCCGTGGCGCAGCCGTGAATGTCGAGTACGTGTCGGCAAATCCGACCGGGCCGATGCACATCGGGCATTGCCGTGGCGCCGTCGTCGGTGACTCGCTGGCATCGTTGCTCGCGTTCGCCGGTTATGCGGTCACGCGCGAGTACTACATCAACGATGCCGGCGTGCAGGTCGACACGCTGGCGCGTTCCGCATTCCTCCGGTACCGCGAAGCGCTCGGCGAGAAGATCGGGCCGATACCCGAGGGGCTGTACCCCGGCGACTACCTGAAGCCGGTGGGCGAGGCGCTTGCCGCGGAATACGGACGGTCGCTGCTGGTCAACGACGAGGATCGCTGGCTGCCGGTCGTCAGGCAGGCGGCTATCGATGCGATGATGCAATTGATCCGCGACGATCTCGCGCTGATCGGCATTCGTCAGGATGTGTTTTTCTCCGAGCGCTCGCTCAACGACGGATCGCGCGACCGCGTTGCCGAGGCGATCGATGCCTTGGCGTCGCGCGGCCTGATCTATGAGGGCACGCTTCCTCCGCCGAAGGGACAGTTGCCCGACGACTGGGAAGATCGCGAGCAGACACTTTTTCGCTCGACGGAGTTCGGCGACGACATCGACCGACCGCTCAAGAAATCGGACGGCAGCTACACCTACTTCGCCTCCGACATCGCCTATCACTACGACAAGTATCTCCGCGGCTTCCACGACATGATCGACGTGTGGGGCGCCGATCACGGCGGATACGTCAGGCGCATGCAGGCGGCGGTCAAGGCGATCACCGGCGGCGAGGGGACTCTCGACGTGAAGATCTGCCAGCTCGTCCGCCTCTTCCGGGGCGGCGAGCCGGTGAAGATGTCCAAACGCGCCGGCGACTTCGTCACGGTGCGCGACCTCGTCGACGAGGTCGGTCCCGATCCGATCCGTTTCATGATGGTGTACCGGAAGAACGACGCCCCGATGGACTTCGACTTCCAGAAGGTGACGGAGCAATCGCGGGACAATCCGGTCTTCTATGTCCAGTACGCGCATGCCCGGACCTGCTCGATCTTCCGGCAGGCCGCCACGGAGATGCCGCAATTAACTGTGGACAGGGACGCGCTGCGGGACGCATCGCTCGAGCTGCTCGCGGACAGCGGCGAAATGGCGCTGATCCGCCGTCTGGCGGAATATCCGAGGATCGTAGAGGCGGCGGCCGAAGCGCACGAACCGCACAGGGTGGCCTTCTATCTCTATGAGCTCGCCTCCGACCTTCACGGCCACTGGAATCGCGGCAAGGAGTTGCCGCAATTGCGCTTTATCAACCCGGCTGATCCGGATTCGACGCGTGCGCGTCTTGCTCTCGTTGAGGCGGTGAGATTGGTCTTGGGGTCAGGTTTGGCTATTCTCGGCGTTGCCGCGCCCGAGGAAATGCGGTGAGGGGCCGCCTCAGCCAAATCTTGAGGAGTTAGGGCGGAATGGCGGATCGTTACGACCCGAAGCTTTCCTTGCGTCCCGTCGGGGAACGCAGGGGCGCCGATCCGCGCCGCATGCAGGCCATGCAGGATGATCCGCTCGCGGAGCTTGCCAAGATCGTGTCAGGCCGGTCGAGCGGGTCGGCAGCTTCGCGCGGACGCGCGCCTGCCAACGATGCCGCGCCGGCCCAGCAAACCAACGGCCTCGACCTAGAGACCGAACTGCTGAACGACCTCCAGGCCTCCTTCGCTGCGGTTCGCGATACGCTGACCCAGACGGCCGGCACGCCTTCCGCGCCGCCTCCTCCACCGGCCGCGCGACGCGCCGAGCCAGAGCCACCCCCGCCAGCGCCAACCGCTCCGGAACCGGAGGCGGAACACGATCCCTTCGAAGACATGCTCCCCGCTCATCTTGCCGAGCGGCTGGCGCCAGCTCCACCAGCGCCTCCGAAACCGCCGGAGCCCGTGCGAGCGGATGCACGCCGCGCGCCGATCGAGGCGGACGAACCGGAAGCGATCCCGTTGCCCGAGCCTGCCCCTGCACGCGGCACGTCGGACACCGCAGGTATCGGTGCCTACCGTCAGCGCTCGGGCGAGCAACCGGAAGCGCGGAGCCAGACTCCAGCGCCCCCGGCCAGGGCGCGTTCACGATGGGACAAGCCGGAGACGGCGAAACCACCCGCGCCTGTCAGCCGATTCGCACCGCCGCGCGCCGCCGCGTCACCGCCGAAGTCCGTCTACGGCAACGAGGAGAACGACGATCTCGATCCTCTCGCCGAATTGGCCGGATTGCCGGACGAGAGCGAACACGACGAGTTTCCGCTCGACGGGTTCGGCGAACTGCAGGCGGACGACGATGAGGTGGAGCCGGCGCCGTTCCCGGAGGGCGACCTCGCGTCGATGATGGAGCCGCGCCGTTCGCGCGTGCCCCTCGTGCTGGCGAGCGTGATCGGCGTCGTCCTTGTCGGCGGCATCGCCGTTGCAATGTTCCGGCCGGCCAGCACAGAAGGCACGGTGCCGCCGGTGATCGTGGCCGATGGCGCGCCGACTAGGATCACGCCGGACCAGACCGCCGCCGCTGACACCGAGCAGAACAAGCTGATCTACGACCGGGTAAACTCAGGCGAGCAGGGCACCGAGGCGACCGTGCTGACGCCGAGCGAGCAGCCGATGGCCGTTCCGTCGGACGTTGCCGGAGCCGACAATCCCATCTCGCGCGTGATCATCCCCGCCGGCCCTGGCTTCGACGATCCGGCGGCGGACGAGGGGCTGTCGCTCGACGGCCAGCCTTCGACGATGCCGGCAGGAAGCGATGCGCAGATCGCGTCCAACGACGGTGATGCGATCGAATCGATCGGGCCGCGGCGCGTGCGGACGGTCATCGTGAAACCGGACGGCACGATCGTGGAGAGCGAAGCGAGCGAGGCCGGGCAGGGTGTCCCGGCAGACGCTACCGCGCTCCAGCCTGTGCTCGAGCCCGCGCCCGATGCGACAGGGGAAGCGGTGATCGCGCCGATCGAGCCCCCCGCTCCGGCGCCAGTGACGGACGACACGGCGGCGATCGCGGGGACGTCGGGTAGCGGCGAGCTTGCGATCACGCCCGTGCCCGAGATCGGCGGCAATGGCGAGATCGTGCAGCAGCCGACGCCGCCGTCGGCGCCCCAGCCCGCTCCGCAACCTGCGCCCGCGCCGGCGGCCACCGCGGCTGTCGAACCCGCCGCGCCGGTCAATCTCAACCAGAACTCGGCGCCCGTGACCGGCGGCATGCTGGTGCAGGTCTCGTCGCAGCGCTCCGAGGAGGCGGCGCGCGCTACCTTCCGCGACCTGCAGGCGCGCTATCCGAACATCCTCGGTCCCTACGAGGTGAACATTCAGCGTGCAGACATTCCGGACAGGGGGACTTTCTTCCGTGTGCGCGTTGGGCCGTTCTCGGCGAGCGATGCCCAGCGCCTGTGCAACGACCTCAAATCGGCTGGGGGCGACTGCATCCTCGCGCAGCGGTAGTTCCCGCCTGCGCATCAACGACATGGGCGATTGTGGTGAAAGCGTTCGTCTGCGGGTGCGCAGGGCCGAGGCTCGAGCGCGACGAGGTTGATTTCTTTGCCGCCGAACAGCCGTTCGGCCTTATTCTGTTCAAACGCAACTGCCGCGAGCCGTCCGAGATCAGGGACCTCACCGCGGCGTTCCGCGATGCGGTCGGCCGCCCGGATGCGCCGGTCTTCATCGACCAGGAGGGCGGACGCGTCCAGCGGTTGCAGCCGCCCGAATGGCCATCCTATCCGCCGGCCCGCCAACTGGGGCTGCTGACCGAGGTCAACCTCGTGGCCGGCCGCCGGGCTGCCTGGCTTCATGGCCGCCTCATCGCCGCCGACCTTCGCGATCTCGGCATCGACGTCGACTGCATACCGGTGCTCGATGTGATGGCCGACGGAATGCACGACGCTATCGGCGACCGGTCGTTCTCGCCGGGTGCGCACAGCGTCGCTATGCTCGGCCGGGCGATGGCGGAGGGATTGCTGGCTGGCGGCGTCCTGCCGGTGATGAAGCACATGCCGGGCCAGGGACGCGCCACCGCCGACAGCCACAAGGCGCTGCCGGTGATCGACACGAGCGTCGCTCAACTGGCGGTTTCCGACTTCGTGCCCTTCGCCGAACTCGCTGACCTGCCGATGGGCATGACGGCACACGTCGTGCTGAAGGCGGTCGATCCGCGCAATGCGGTAACCGTCTCGCGCGTCGTGATCCGGGATATCATCCGAAAACGAATCGGTTTCGACGGGCTGCTTCTCAGCGACGATGTTTCGATGCACGCACTTTCTGGGGATTACGCGGCGCGCGCCGCAGGTATCTATGACGCAGGGTGCGATCTCGTGCTTCATTGCAACGGTCGGACCGAGGAGATGCGGCGAATCGGTGAGACGGCGCCCGCTCTCATGGGGAAACCCAGGGAGCGGGCCGATCGCGCCCTCGCCATGAGAAACGATTCGGCTCCTTTCGATCGGCGGGCAGGCCGCGAGGAATTTCTCTCGCTGCTGGCGCGCGTGAACTGGCCGCCGGTTGGTGTGGAGGCAATGGCGTGACCGCGCCGGCGCACATGAGCGAACAGGACCAGGAAAAAATCTGGGAAGCCTATGCGACGCTCGACCGCGGCGGCGAGGAACCGACGCTGGTCGTTGACGTCGATGGTTTCGAGGGACCGCTCGACCTGCTCCTCGACCTCGCGCGGGCGCAGAAGGTCGACATGACGCGGATTTCGATCCTCGCGCTTGCCGACCAGTACCTCGCCTATATTGAGAAGATCCGCAGCCTGCGGCTGGAGCTTGCCGCTGACTACCTCGTGATGGCGGCCTGGCTCGCGTATCTGAAGTCGCGCCTGCTCCTGCCCGAGGTGGCGGACGGCGAGGAGCCCACGGGTGCCGAACTAGCCGCGGCGCTGGCCTTCCGGCTGCAGCGGCTGGAAGCAATGCGCGAGGCCGCGAACAGGCTCGCCAACCGCGATCGGCTCGGCCGTGACGTCTTTGGCCGCGGCCTGCCCGAGCCTGTGGCCGTGAAGAAGCGGAACGAGTATTCCGCAACGCTCTACGACCTGCTTGCCGCGTACGCCCGGCAACGACAGGAGCGAACCGCCGCGGTCGTGCAGATGCCGCGGCGCGAGGTCTGGTCGCTTAGCGACGCGCGCGAAGCGCTGGTACGCATGGTCGGCCGTGTCGCGGAATGGACTCCGCTCGATGCCCTGATGTCGCCTTACCTCTCGACGCTCGGCATCCGCCGCAGCGTCACTGCCAGCGCATTCGGCGCGAGCCTGGAACTGGCGCGCGAGGGCAAGCTGGAACTGCGGCAAACGGAGGCGTTTGCGCCGCTCTATATTCGCGACCGGCCGCCGGTCGCCGTTGTGGTTTCACCGGAGGCAGGGAATGGCTAACGCCAGCGTGGCTGTGATGATCGCGGTCGACAACGACGCGGACGCGACGCAACAATCGCCAGAGGACCGGAGGCAGAACCTGCGCATGGCGGAGGCGCTCGTCTTCGCTTCGGCAGAGCCGCTGTCGGCGGAAGAGATCGCAGGCCGCCTGCCCGAGGGCGCCGACGTGCCCGGCCTCCTGCGCGAATTGAAGGAGCTCTACGCGGGCCGGGGCGTCAATCTGGTCCAGGTCGCGGGCAAGCTGTCGCGCGAGGCGGTGGAGCAGCGGCGGCTGTCGCGGCCTGCGCTCGAGACGCTGGCCATCATCGCGTATCACCAGCCCGTCACGCGCGCCGACATCGAGGAAATCCGCGGCGTCGCTACCTCGCCCGGGACGCTGGACGTGCTCCTGGAAACCGGCTGGATCAGGATGCGTGGCCGGCGGAGGACGCCGGGCCGTCCGATCACCTACGGAACCACGGAGGCGTTCCTTTCGCATTTCGGCCTCGACACGGTGGCCGATCTCCCCGGTGTGGAGGAACTGAAGGCGGCCGGCCTGCTCGACGCGCGCATCCCGGCCAAT